>JBLNBX010000236.1:0-5072 GCA_050260275.1 bacterium | reverse complement strand
CCTTTTCCATCTCCTGAATCTGCTGGTCCACTTTGGTGAGGGAATCGGCGAGCGGCTTCACCATCTGCTCAATGGCCTGCTGGCGCTTCTCCAGGTCGCCCTTCGCCTGAAGCTGCTGGTTTTCGAGCGTTTGCCGCGCGAGCTGCAAGAAAGCTTCACTATTGCTCTTGAGCGCCTCGGCGGATAGCGCCTGAAATGCGTGCAGCAGCTTCTGGCGGGCATCTTCGAGCAGCGCCAGTTTTTCTTGCGCTGCTTTCTCCGCCGCCGCCATGCGCTCTTCGACGGCGCTGCGAACTGAAGCGAGCCGCTCATCGGCAGCCTTGCGCTGCTCTTCGAGCGTAATCGCGAGTTCGGCCGTTCGGGCCTTCAGGGAGGTAATCTCGTCCGCCCTCGCCTCGGATGCGGCCTGCGCCTCTTTGAGCGCTGCATCCGCCTGCTGCAACTGCCGGTCCCGCTCAGAGAGCCTTTCGGCGAGCACCGCAGTGCTCGAACGATTGCAGAGCCACGCTACAACAGCCCCGACTGCGATACCACACACGCCGATCAGTACGTAGAGCATGCCAGCCGTCCTCCGGATCAGCCGAGCCTCTCGTGAGGAGAATCGGACGGAAACATTATAGGCCAGGATTGGTTGCGCGGAGCGCGAGTAGCGGTATCGGGACTCTCAAGGACGGCCGGCGGCAGCGCAGCCCCGCACGCCGGAACCTGAGCACGCGGCAGGGGTAGCATAGACGGAAGCCAGGAGGCGTCCGTGACCGGAAAAATGAACCGCCGCGAAGCTCTTCAGAGCATCGCCGCAGCCGCTCCGTTCCTGAGCGCTGCGGACCGCGCACTGACAGTGCGTGCGTTCGATCCGTCGGGCAGACCCGCGGGTCGCAGGCAGATGGAATCCCTGCTGCTGATCAACGCCGACGGCCGGCCCTTCGAACTGCTTCCGCAGCTCAAGGGCGAGGGCACGGCCACAATAGCGCTTCCGCCGGAAAAGTTTCAGCTCATGATGCGATTGGGCGTGCCCACTTTCGGCGAGGTTTACCTGTACGCCGATAACGTGCGCGGGCCGGAGGCGATCCTGAACTACGAGTTCGCCCGCAGCCGGGCGGCTGTGGTGCGCCGGTACGTGACAGCGGCGCGTGCGGAGGGGGTCGATTTCAGCGCCGCACTCAACAAACGCCTCGAAGCCGGCGAGGCGGCGCTGAAGCGGGCGCAGACCGCGCGTGAGCTGCCCGAGCGCGTGCGCCACTCCAACGATTCGCTCGCGGAGACGATGTGGGCGGGCGAGATAGCGGCCGTCGAGCGGGCGCGGCATAGGATCCGCCGGAACGGAGAGCGTCCGGGATTCCTGTTCGGCGCGGCCGGATTCAGCCTGGCGCGCTCGGACGATTACGCCCGGAAATACGCCGCTCTGTTCAACTTCGCCACGCTGCCGTTCTACCGCAACAACACGGAGCCTGTCGAAGGCAAACTGGACTATTCACGCGTAGAAAGCGTGCTCGACAAAACCGTCGGCTCCACGATGCTCTTCAAAGGGCACCCGCTGCTCTGGTTCAAGCGCGAGAACATGCCCGATTTCCTCCCGAAGAAGAACTGGCAGGAGATGAAGGTGAGCTGCCGCGAGTACGCGCTGAGGAGCGTCGGCCGCTTCCGGCACCGCATACACTCCTGGGACATCATCAACGAGGCGCATGACTGGGCCAACGAGATGAAGTACGAGCCCGGGCAACTCGTCGAGATGACGGCGCTGATGTCAAAGGCTACGCGCGAGGCAGACCCCACCGCTTTTCGCATCGTGAACAACTGCTGCCTCTTCGCCGAGTACGTCGCGACGCGCACCTCGAACGCGAACCGCCCGCCGCTGGACCGCCCATCCATGACGCCTCTGGAGTACATGCGGGCGCTCCGGGACGCTCGCGTGGATTACGACGTCGTGGGCCTTCAAATCTACTGCCCGGGACGCGACATGCTGGAAATCGAGCGGCACATCGAGCGCTTCACCTCGCTCGGCAAACCTATCCATATCACCGAGCTCGGAATCCCGTCGGCAAATCACCCCGACACGCTCAAGACCTACGAGGAACGCGGGCGGCGGATTCCCTACCCAATCGATGCCGTCTGGCACGGAACCGAGTGGACTGAGGAGATTCAGGCAGACTGGGTCGAGCAGTTCTACACGATCTGCTACAGCATGCCGCAGGTCGAAGCTATATCGTGGTGGGGCTTCTCCGATCCCGGATACATGCCTAACGGCGGGTTGGTGAGAAGCGACATCAGCCTCAAGCCGTCCTACGAGCGGCTGTCGAAGCTGATCGCTGAGTGGCGAGCCTCATAGCGGGGGATTTAGCGGCGTGCCCGCGGCGTAGTGGCACGGCTTCAGCCGTGCCGAAGAGAGCTCATCTAGAGAAAGGGCCTGCCGCGGCCAGGCCGATACAGCCGATGCCGTGGCGGCGCCCTCTTCGGAGGTCACATCGGGTCCGGCGGGGCGGACGCCGCGGCCTCATCGGCGTCCGCGGATTTGCTATGGTAGGTGGCGCAGCGGACACTTGAGAGGAACGCCCGCCGGCCAGGCCGGTCGGGGCGATCGGAATCTCGGCCGCGCCGGAGCGGCGTGCGCACGAGGGCTTCCGGCCCGTGCCGTGCCGCAGCGGCTGAAATACGGCAGTTGCTTGAAATGAGGATCCTGCAATGAAAAAACTCTTCGCACTTCAGGCTGCAGTCCTGGTCTCCGCGCTCGCCTTGCAGGCGGCGCCGCCGATCCGGGTCATGATTCTCGATGGAGAAAGCGGGGGGCCGTATCATAACTGGCAAGCTATCACCCCTGCGCTCAAGCTTCAGTTGGAGCAAACCGGGCTGTTTCAGGTGGACGTGGTCACCGCGCCTCCTGCCGGCGGGGACTACAGCACGTTCAAGCCGGATTTCAACAAGTATCAGGCGATCGTGTTCAACTACGACGCCCCCGACGAGCGGTGGCCGGACAGCCTCAAGGCGTCCTTTGAGGAATACATGAAGAACGGTGGCGGTCTCGTCATCGTGCACGCCGCCGATAATGCATTCCCGAATTGGCAGGCCTTCAACGAGATGATCGGCATTGGCGGCTGGCGCGGGCGCAATGAAAAATCCGGTCCCCTGTGGTACTTCAAGGACGGTAAGCTCGTCTCCGACAACAGTCCCGGCAACGCCGGCGTGCATGGCGCGCGGCTTCCGTTCCGTGTAACGGTTCAGGATCCCAATCACCCAATCACGAGGGGCTTGCCGAAGGTCTTCATGCACCAGGGCGACGAGCTTTACGCCAAGATGCGCGGCCCGGGTAAGAACATGACTGTTCTTGCCACGGCATACTCCGACCCGGCAAACCGCGGGACCGGCAACGAAGAACCGGCCCTCATGGTGCTCACTTACGGGAAGGGGCGCATATTCCACTCGATCTTCGGGCACGACGTCTACGGCCTGGCCTCTGTCGATGCCGTGGTCACGTTCCAGCGCGGCACGGAGTGGGCCGCAACGGGCAAGGTTACGCAGAAGGTGCCGTCCGATTTCCCGACCGAGAGGACAGTCAGCTATCGCACGGACATCGCGGCTCTCGATCCCAACTATTCGAAAGGCCTCAACCCCCTGGACACTCCTGCCGGCGGACGCCGCCCGCAAGCCCCGAAACCCGCTGCTCAGGGCAGGTAGGATATACCGATCATGCGGGAGGCCACGAGCCTCCCGCGATCTTCATTCCATTGTCGAGCGTGCAGGATACTGCCCAGCAGAGGCGCTGCGGACGCCCGCGTCATGAGGACTCGGCAACCGGGCGCGCGATCCAGATACGAAAGTCCGTCGCGCTGCTGTTCTGCCAGAGTTCAGATCGGCACTTCCCTCCCACCTGTCTAACCGCAGCGCGCCATATACTCAAATAGAGGCGCGCCACAGCGTCGGGCGCCAGCCCCGCCTTATCCGCCTGTTGCGTACCGCTTCTGGAGATTCGAAACATGAATGGCGCTGAGTGTCTTCTTCGCACGCTGCTCGCGCAGGGCATCGACCTGTGTGTGATGAATCCGGGCACGTCTGAAATGCAATTCGTCGCGGCGCTCGACCGCGTCCCGGAAATGCGCGGCGTTCTATGCCTGTTCGAGGGAGTGTGCTCCGGCGCGGCCGATGGTTACGCGCGCATGCTGGACCGCCCGGCCGCGGCGCTGTTTCACCTCGGTCCGGGGCTTGGAAACGGTCTCGCTAACCTGCATAACGCGCGCAAGGCGCACTCGCCGGTCGTCGCAATAGTTGGCGAGCACACTACCGGCCACCTGCTATATGATGCGCCGCTCACGGCCGACATACCCGCGTTCGCTGAACCCGTTTCGGGTTACATCGAGACGGTGCAGTGTCCGGAAGATATGTGCGAAGCTGCCACGCGAGTTGTGCGCGCCGCCTTCGGGCCGCCCGGACAGGTTGCGACTCTGATCGTGCCCGCCGATCACTCGTGGTCGCCTGCCGGAGACAGCGTTCAGCCGCCTGATGGCGCAAAGCCCGTGCGCAAACGCCCGGACAGCGCGCGCATCTCAGAAGCAAGGAGGATACTCCAGTCGGGGCCTCGGGCCGGGCTGCTCATCGACGGGTCTGCCGGGCGCGAGCACGGCCTTGACGCGGCAGGCCGGATCGCCGCCGCCACCGGCGCGCGCGTGTTCACGAACCGGTTCGCGGCTCGCACGGAGCGCGGCGAAGGACTGTTTGCGCCCACGCGCATCCCTTACTTTCCCGAGCCGGCCGAAGAGGCGCTGGCCGGGTTGGAGCACCTGATACTGGTGGAGTCGAAACCGCCTGTCTCCTTCTTCGGCTATCCCGGCCGCCGCAGCGTGCTCGCCCCCGAGGGATGCAATCTGTTCGAACTCGCCTCTGAAGCGGAGGACGGCGCCGCTGCGCTGGAAGAGCTCGCGGACGGGCTTCCCCCCATTGCGCCCACGCCGGTCGCGAGACCGGAGCTGCCGAGCGGCGCGCCGCACACCCTGGAAGCGATCGGGCGCACGATCTGCGCATTGCTACCCGATGGCGCAATCATATCCGACGAGATGAACTCGTCAGCACAGAGAGTCTGGCCA
>JBLNBX010000235.1:0-10890 GCA_050260275.1 bacterium | reverse complement strand
TATCCGGTTGCGCCTTCGCGAGTGGCAGTATCATCAAAGCGAAAGCGGGGACGATGCCAGGGCCCCAGAGCCTGTCAATTTCCAGCCTTCGGGTGGCGGCTGCATGCGCGACTGCTACTCCGGCCACCGCGAACAGGAAGGTCAGGTTGGCGGCTATCGAGAGGCCGAATAACAGCCCGGCCAGCGGCAGAGAGCGTTCCTGAGGGTCCCCTCCTGACGAGCGGATGAGCAGGTAGAGCCCCCAGGCGAACAGTGCCAGAGCCAGGCCGTAGCCGCGCGCGACGACGAAGAAATCCAGCAGGAATGGGTTGAGAGTGAGCGCGGCCACGGCGACGGGCAGCATCCAGCGCGCGCCGAAGAACCTCAAGGACAAGAGCAACGCAGCCCACGCATACGCGCCGCAGGAGACTACACTCGGCAGACGCAGCGTGAATTCCGATAGCCCAAACACGCGAACGGAGTATCTCGCGAGCAGCGTTTGGAGGACGTGATTGGCTGCGTCGTAGGATTCCAGCATGCTTCGAAAAGGCGCGTCCACGTATAGCTCGAACACGCGCGCCTCATCGTGCGTAATGGATTGCGTTGCAGCGCGGTAGACGACTGTCGCGAACGCAAAGACAGCTACTAGCGTGGCCGCAATGCGCCAAGCCACTTCGGATTTGCGCTGTGCTCCGCCGGACACGGTGAGATTATCGCATCAAGGTATACTTTCGGTGTGAACTCGTGGGCGCGTGACAAAGCACCCGGCGAGCCTGTGCCGTCCCGCCGCACGTAGTGTACACTCGCTTTTCAGCAGCTCATGTCCGCACCGAACCAATCCAAGCTCCGGATCGATGCCTCGGCTCTCATCCGCGCCGGCTTCACCCTGATAGTGCTGGCTTTCTTCGTCAAGTTCGTCGGGCCGGGGCTCAATTACGGATTCAATGGAGACGACGCAGGGAACATCTATTACCACTGGACCCGCTTTAGGGAACTGCTAATTAATCTGCCGCTATTCTTCACGACGTACTGCCGCCCGATGGGCGGATTGTATTTCGCCACGCTTTACCTTTTGTTCGGAGTAGACCCGCTTCCCTATCATATCGTGACAACGGTCCTGCTGGCGCTGAACACCTTCCTCGCGTTCCGCTTTGCGCGGCTCATAACTGGATCGGAGCTCATCGGCGGAATCACAGCGATCCTGATGGTGTACCACGTCCAGATGATCGAGCTTGTATATCTTCCCGCTTATATCTTCGACGTCCTCTGTTTTACATTTTACGTTCTCGCAGCCAATTACTATTTGGGCATCCGATCCCGTGGCAGTACGCTGAAACCCAAGCAGGTGGCCGTTCTCATGCTGCTGTACATCGGCGCGCTCGAATCGAAGGAGATTGGCGCGACCCTGCCGGTGATTCTGCTGCTATACGAGTTGATCTACAATCCGCCACTGCGGACTCGGGCCGGTCTCACTAAGTGGATCCGGCATGAAGCTCTTTCAGCGCTGATCGCAGGCGTAATAACCGCCGTTTACATTGTCGGGAAACTAACTGGCGCCGAGGCTCTGACGCACAATGAGGCATATAAGCTGACTCTTACGTGGGAGCGTTACTGGGACTCGACCAGGCGGTTCGTCAACAACATCCTGTACTGCCGCATCGAGGATGGCTTTTTCACTCCCGCATCCATAGTCATTCTGGCTCTAGCGCTGCTGCTCTATGCCGTCTGGAGGCGTAAGGAGAAATATCAGCTCCTGATGTGGTGTTACTTGTGGATTGCTCCGCTGCCGATCACGTTTGTGCCTGGACGCTCCGGCGGGATGCTCTACATACCCCTACTGGGCTGGGCCGTGCTTGCTGCGGGCGCATTCGTCCTCATATGTTCAACTGTTTCGAAAGCCCTCGCGCGTGTACGCATCCCGCCGAAACCGGCGACCGCCGTCCTTGTGCTTGCCGGCATCACGGCGTACTGGATCACCTTGGATCGGAAGGACTGGTGGGTGCCAAAATGGGCCGCCAACAGCACAGGCCCGATGACCAGAGCGTTCGCGGAAGTGAAGGCCGTCTGCCCGAAGGTCAAGCGCGGGGCGAAGATCTACGTCTACAACAGCCCGCCCGGTTCATGGGATACGAAGTTCGTGATGGAGCTCGTCTACGGCGACCGCACCACGAACGTCTGGCTGGACGTGCACGCTCCGCTGAGCCAGTCTGAGATTGACGCGATGGATTACGTGTTCACGTTCGAGGACGGGCGGCTCAAGCTGCTGAGAGGGGCATCGTAGGCTTGATACCGCATCTCCGGGCGCGGCAGACGACCGTCGCGAACGCGAAGACGGTTATCAGCGTGGGCAGCAATGCGCCAGGCCAGTTCGAATTTGCGCTGTGCTCCGCCAAACACGGTGAGATCCTCGTGTCAGGTTATACTTCCGGTGTGAACTCGTACGCGCGTGACGCAGCATCCGGAGAGCTTGTGCGAGGATGAAGCCGGCCGCGGCACTTTTTGGCGCTGGGTTTACGAGCGCTACGGCAATCGCCATCGGACTCCTGTTACTACGTGCGCTGCGCATTCGCCTGCGACGGCCGGAGCAGTGGTTTTTTGCATTCGTCGCGGGCTCAGCATGCCTTAGCCTGCAGGTTTTCCTGTTCGCGGCCGTGGGCCTCGTGCGGACGCCCGTGTTTCTTGTAACCGGCCTCGCGACTATCGCGGGCGCTGTCATGGCGTTTCGCCGTGGATTGCCGTCAGGCGGCTCGCTGCCACCGCTTCCGCGCGCGTGGCGCGGCGGCTTCTTCCTGCTGCTCACGGCTTTCGGCGTTTACTACTCCTGCACGGCGCTGGCGCCGGAGGCGAGTCCCGACGGCAGTTCGTACCACCTTGGATACGTTGCGCGATGGGCGCAGGCGCACGGATTCTACCGCGTCACGACGGACATGTACGCGTGGCTTTCCGCAGGTGCGGAGATGCTTTTCCTATACGCGTTCGCCTTCGGAAGGCACTCGGCCGCAGCGCTGACGCATTTCTGCTTCTACCTGGCGCTGCCGCTCGGGATGGTGTGCTACGGCCGGAGGTTCGGAGTGCCGCGTGCCGCCGCCACGGGCGCGCTGCTGGTGTTCATGTCGCCCATAGTCGGTTTCGACGGCTCGACGGCGTACGTAGATGTTGCACTGGCCTGTGTCCTGTTCGCACTGTTTTACCTCCTCCAGATCTGGGACGCCGAGCGCGACGCCGTGCTTCTGATCCCCATCGGACTGCTGGCGGGCTTTGCGTACGCGGTAAAGTACACCGGCTTTCTGGCTCTGCCGTATGCGGTGCTGTTCGTAGGCTGGAAGGTCTTGCGGTCGCGCCTGTCGGGCAAGGGAGCGTACGTGGGGGAATCCGGAGCGCGGTTACGCTGGCAACGGCTGGCCGCAAACCCGGTGTTCGCAATGGCCGTCATCGGCGCGTGCGCGCTTGTTTCGATTCTGCCCTGGATGGCAAGGAACTGGGTGTGGGTGGGCAATCCACTGGCGCCGTTCTATAACGCCTGGTTTCCGAATCCGTATTACTTCACCGGCATGGAGCAGGCATACCGGCGCTCGATGGCCGCGTGGGGAAATTTGGAGACTAAGTGGGCTATACCCCTCGAGGCTACGGTTTCCGGACTGCGTCTTCAAGGGCTGCTGGGACCCTCTTTTCTGCTGCTGCCGCTGGGTCTTCTGGCGCTCCGGCGGCGTGAGGGACGTCAACTGCTGCTGGCGGCGCTGGTTTTCGGGCTGACGTACCCGCAGAACCTTGGCACACGATTCTTGATACCGATGCTGCCGTTCGCCGCCACGGCGCTCGGGCTCGTCGTGGCCGGCTGGAAGTGGGCCGCGCCGCTGCTGCTCGCGTTTCATGCGTTGACGGCCTGGCCTATGTTCGTGAAGTACTACTGCCACCCATGGGCCATGCGCGTCGAGGCGTTCCCGATCAAGGCCGCTTTGCGACTCGAACCGGAGAGCGAGTATCTGCGGCGGGTACTGCCTAACTACGAGATCGGCCGGATGGTGGAGATGCTGGTGCCGCCCGGCGGCAGAGTTCTGTCGCAAGACGGGCCGCCAATGGCGTACACCCGGCGCGAGGTACTGGTCAGCTACAAGAGCGCGCCGGCGCAGGTGATGATGGATTCGCTCGCGGCGCTGGGAAATCCGGAGTTTCAGCCTGTACTGCGCCACACGTTCCGGTTCGAGCCGATCCAGGCGCGTGGAGTGCGAATCCTGCAGAACGGCCGCGCATCATGGCCGGACGAGTTCTGGAGCGCAAACGAGATCACGATCATGTCGGGCGCGCGGGCGCTTGAGCGCACCGCCCGGTGGCGCATTGGCGCGCATCCGAACCCGTGGGGCGCCGTGCGGGCGTTCGACGGAAATCCGATGACGCGGTGGCGAACGTGGGAGACGCTTGCCCCAGGCGCGCACATCGAGGTCGACTTCGGCCGTACGGAGACCATCGACGCGGTAGAGTTGGTCGGGCCCGGGGACGAGTGGTCGTCCAGCATGTCGGTCGAAGTCACGCTCGCGGACGGCCGGTCGATCGTCGTGGCGCGCAAGGACGAGACGGAGACCATCCCCGCGCCCGCGGACATGCGGCGGCTGGTGACGTCAGCCATCAAGCGCGAGGGTGTGAACTACCTCCTGGTATTGAACACAGAACCCTACGCAAGCGACATGATGAACGATCCAGCGGCATACAACGTGACGCTGTTAGGCGAACAGGACGGCGTGAGGCTGTACCGGATCGACTGATATGCGACTTTTTCTGGGTGTAGACGGAGGCCAGTCGTCCACCACGGCCCTAATCGGCGACGAGACGGGCCGCGTGCTCGGCGTCGGCGTGGGTGGGCCATGCAATCACGTCGGCGCAGAAGGTGGGCGGGCGAAGTTCATGCAGGCGATCGATGCATCCGTGGGCGGCGCGGCGTCGCAGGCGGGCCTTGGGGCGCCGCGGTTCGAGTCGGCCTGCCTCGGCTTCAGCGGCGGCCCTGCGGACAAGGAGCCGATCCTGCGGGAGATGCTCGATGCAGCGCGCCTGATCGTCACAACCGACGCCCGGATAGCGCTAGCAGGCGCGACCGGCGGCGAGCCGGGGATCGTTGTGATCGCGGGCACCGGCTCGATTGCGCTCGGCCGCAACGCGGCGGGCCGCACGGCGCGCGCGGGCGGCTGGGGATTCGTCTTCGGCGACGAGGGCGGCGCGTTCGACATAGCGCGCCAGGGATTGCGCGCGATTCTGCGCCACGAGGAAGGATGGGGGCCGGAGACGGCGCTCCGGGCGGCCTTTCTCGCCGACGGCGGCGCCAGTTCCGCGAACGACCTCCTGCACCGGTTCTACACCACCGAGTTCCCCCGCGCGCGCGTGGCGGCGTTTGCGCGCATCGTGGACGCTGCGGGGCGCGAAGGAGACCTAGTGGCGCGCGGCATCCTGCGGAAGGCTGCGGCGCAGCTTGCCGCGCTGGCGGAAGCGGTCCGAAGGCGGCTGTTCCAGCCGGGCGAGATGGCGCGCGTGGCGCACGTAGGCGGTGTGTTCAAGAGCGCGGCTGTGCGGGACGAGTTCAACGCGCTGGTTGCGCTTCGGCCCGGCAACCGCCCCGGCCCTCCCGTGTACGGCCCCGCTGCGGGAGCGCTCCTCGAGGCGTACCGGGCCGTGGAGCTGAAGCCACAGCTTTCCAACTTGCCTCCGGACGTGTGACGCTGCCGGCGGCGGATGCGCCACCAGCTGTAGTCTGCGCGCCGCCGTTTAGACGGGCTGTGAACCCGCTGCAGGCCCGGGGACTCACCCCACGAAACGCCGTGCGCTGGTTGCGTGCGCCATGCGCGGGAGGCGCCCTGCAGCCCTAGCCCCGCGTGTTTTGCGGCGGCACGACGGACTTCGCGATAGCGGGCGTTTCCAGTTCATGCTCGGGCGGCTGCGGCACGTCGAGATACAGCCGCGTGAGGCCCTCTTTCATGATGTTGAACGCAGTCTGCGGATCGTCGGCGTACTGAAACAGCTCGAGGTCGCTCGCCGAGATGGTGCCGTACTTCACCAGCGCGTCGAAGTTGATGATCTCCTTCCAGTACTCCGATCCGTACAACACCGTGATTATCTGCTTGGCAAGTTTTCGCGTCTGGACGAGCGTGAGCACTTCCATCAGCTCGTCCATGGTGCCGAAACCGCCGGGAAATACCACCAGGCCTTTGGCCAGGTAGGCGAACCAGAACTTCCGCATGAAGAAGTAGTGGAACTCGAAGCACAGCTCCGGCGAGATGTACGGGTTCGGGAACTGCTCGAAGGGAAGTCCGATGTTGAGGCCGATGCTCTTGCCGCCGGCTTCGTAGGCGCCGCGGTTGGCCGCCTCCATGATGCCGGGCCCGCCGCCGCTGCAGATGACGAAGCGGTGCGTCTTGTTCTGGAGCGACTCGCTCCATTCGGTGATCATGCGCGCCAGTTCGCGAGCTTCCCGGTAGTAGCGCGCCAGCGGCCCGTTGTCGTCGTGGATCCGGGCCGAACCGAAAAAAACGACGGTGTCGCGTATGCGCTCGCGCCTGAAGTGGGAGTAGGGCTCCAGGTACTCGGAGAGAATGCGGATGACTCTGGCATCCGCGCTGTCGAGGAACGCCTCGTTCTTGTAAGCGACGGGCACGCCGAACGCGTTGCGGTTCCGTTCACGCATCGGTTTTCTCCAGCTTCTTCTCGAGCTGTTCGATCTTCTTCGTATGCTCCCGCACCGTGCGGGTCAACTCGCCGAGACGAGGAAACGCGGCGACGGCGCGAAGCCACTCGCGGGCGTCAAATGCGGGCGAACCAGCCACGGTCCGGCCGGCCGCGATGTCGCCGCCCACTCCGCTCTGCGCGTACACGGTGACGTTGTCGTGTATGGTGAGATGGCCCGACACGCCCACCTGCCCCGTCAGGACGACGTTGCGCCCCAGAATGCTGCTGCCGGCCAGGCCCACCTGCGCGCACAGGATGTTGTTCTCTCCGACAACGCAGCCGTGCCCCACCTGGACCAGGTTGTCGATGATCGCGCCGCGCTTGACGCGCGTCTCGCCCATGGCGGCGCGGTCGATGGCGGATAACTGCTGAATCTCGACATCGTCCTCGATCACGACGATGCCGGACTGCACGATCTTGTACGGCGCGCCATCCGGGTAGTGCGCGAAGCCGAAGCCGTCGCCGCCGATCACGACACCGTTGCCGAGCGTGACCCGGTTGCCTATGCGGCAGAACTCGCGCACCACGGCCCCCGAGTGCGCGTAGAAATCATCGCCGATCTCGACGCCCTCATAGATGACCACATGCGGATGCAGCACCGCGTTGCGGCCGATTACGACGTTTTCACCTACTACGGCATAGGCGCCGATCGAGGCGTTCTCGCCGATGCGCGCGCTCGCTGCCACCACGGCCGTGGGGTGCACGCCCGGCGCGGGCCGCGGAGGCTGATAGAACAGGCGGAGAGCACGGGCGAAATCGAGATACGGGTTCGAGGAGACGACGCTGGCGATGGGCAGATCGGTGATGGGCTCGGCCACGATCGCCGCCGCCGCTCGCGTCTGCTTGAGTTTGGGAGCGTATTTCGGGTTCGCCAGGAACGTCAGCTCGGAGGGCCCTGCCTTCTCTATGGGCGCAAGACCGGTAATCTCGATGTCCGCATCGCCGGCCACCTCGCATCCGAGCCTCTCCGCAATGTCGCGAAGTTTCATAGAACGCCTCCGGTCAAGCTTACAGGGTACACTCGAACTATGCGTTGTAGCGGCAGGCTCGCTACAGCGGTGTCCGTAGCGGCATTGCTGGCTTCGGCAGCTAAGGCCGGGTTGGAAATACAGGATCAGAAGCCAAAACAGGAGCAGCCACAGACCGAGATTCAGAAGGCGGTCCAGGAATTCAAGGAGCTGACGCGCGAGTTAGGGCTCCGTCCGGACAGCCCGAAGCGGCGCTCCCGAGGATCGTCGGGGCCCTCGTGGCATGGCCGCGTGTTCGAGAACTTCCGCAACGACTTCCTGGACGCCGTGCCGCACGAGGTCACGCAGCGCGGCGAGAGCGCCTCCATGCTCCGGCGCAACCAGTTTGGCGTCAACGTAGGCGGGCCGGTGGTGATACCGTGGCTGTACAACGGCGGCCGGAGGACGTATTTCTCGTTCTCCTATGAGGGCGTGCGCGAGAAGGTGTCGCGCTCGTCGCTGCGCACGATTCCGACTCTGCCCGAGCGCACGGGAGACTGGTCCGAAACCGTTGATGCAGCGGGAAAGAGACTCCCCATCTACGACCCGCTCTCGACTCGTCCCAACCCCGCGTATGATCCCTCCCAGCCCGTGAGCACAGACAATCTGCAGTATATCCGCGAGCCTTTCCCGGACAACTGGATCCCGCGGGCGCAACTCGACCCGGTGGCGCTTGCGGCCGCGGCCTACTACCCCGCTCCCAACGCCAACGGCGGGCCGTTCTTCCAGAACAACTTCTTCGTCCACTCGCCGGAGGCGAACACTGCGAACGGCGTCATCGCGAAACTGGACCACACCCTTTCGGAGCGCCACCGGCTAAGCTTCAGCCTGAACTACTCGAACGGCGTGACCGACGCCGCCGCCTGGTTCGACAACGCGGCCAATCCGGGCCCGCTGGACAGTCAGTTCCGGTCGAGACGCGGCTCCGCCGAGTGGGTTTTCACGCTGTCGCCGCGCACTCTCCACACGCTCACGTTCGAGGCCTCGAGCAACACCTCCGAGAGCGGCAGATCGGACGGCACGGACTACCCCGCATTGCTCGGCCTCAACGGAGCACGGGGCAAAGTGTTCCCGGCCTTCTGGTACGAGGAGTATGTGGGACTGGGCCGCGGCTATCCTGAATCGAGGAACGTACGCAACGAGTTCACGCTGACCGACGGGCTCTCGATACGGCGCGGCGACCACACGGTGCAGATCACGGCGCGATACTCCGGCCAGCAGGTCAACACCTACTCGCCGTCGTATCCATCCGGCGAGCTGAGGTTTTCGGAAGGGCTTACCAGCCTGCCCGGCATCGTCAACACCGGGCACGGGTTCGCCAGTTTCCTGCTCGGTGGAGCCGAGTACGCAAGGCTCGGCATCTCGGTATCGCCCTCGTACTTTCGGGATGGGCAGGCGCGGCTGTCGCTTAATGACTCCTGGGAAGTGCGCAACGGCCTGACGTTGACTTTCTCTGCGAATGTCGAACACCACAGGCCGCGCATCGAGAAGTACAACCGCATGTCCACTGTGGATCTGCGCGCCATCAACCCGGCGAACGGGCGGCCTGGCGCCCTGGTGGTCGCGGGAGAGAACGGTTACGGACGGTCGTTCCAGCCCTCGCGGACTCGCGTTGAGCCGAGTGCCGGCCTGGCATGGAACCCGCGAGGCGATACGCGGACTGTGGTTCGCGCTTCGTTCGGCCGCTACTACTCACCGATTCCGATTTACTTCGGCCAGTGGGGCACGCAGGCTTTCAACACGTCGCCTACGTGGATCTCGCCAAACGTCCAGCTTGAGCCGGCGCTCAGGCTCAGAGACGGCTTCCCGCCCACGGAAGAATCCGCGGGGAGCCGGGCCGGGGACGCAGCCAACGACACCGTCGCGCATCTGATGGACATGAGCGACCGCCTGCCCGTGCACCAGTGGGCGAATCTCAGTGTCGAGCGCGAACTGCCGGGCTCGGTTCTCGCGACCGCCGGGTTCTCGTACTCCGGAGGCAAGGACATTCTGGTGGGGGGCAACTCCGCCAACCTCAACGCGATCCGGCTCGAGGCGCTGCGGTACCGCGACCTCCTCAACGACGAGGAGTTCAACCGTTCCCTGAGGCCCTACCCGCAGTACAAGGGCTTTGACGTGGGCGGAATGTGGCCCCTCGGGCGCTATCACCGCAAATCGGCTTTCGTGCGCGTCGAGCGCCGCGCCTCGGGCGGCCTGGTTGTGGGAGGTTCCTACGAGTACATTCGGCAGTGGGACGATTACTCCGGGCCGGGGCGGCAGAATTTCTTCGACCGCCGGGAAGAATGGGCGCTGACGGCCTGGCTGAGCCCGCACCGCTTCTCCTTCACCTATGTGTACGAGCTGCCGCTGGGCGCGGGCAAGCCGTTCCTATCGCTCCCGGGGTGGCGCCGTCATCTGGTGGATGGGTGGTCGCTAAGCGGCGCGTCGATGGTGAACGGCGGCAACCCCCTGATACTGCGGCCCATGTTCAACAACACGGGCGGCGTCGTGACGTCGCTGCGTGTGAACGTCGTGCCGGGCGTGAATCCGGCCGTGCCGAACCCTGGCCCGCAGCTGTGGTTCAACCCCGCGGCTTTCGACCAGCCACCCGATTTCACCACGGGAAACGCGTCGCGCACACATCCGACGCTCCGCGGACCGATCTTCCAGAATCACGACCTCTCGTTAACCAAGCGGTTTGCGCTGCGGTCCGACCGGACGGTAGAATTCAGCGCCGTGGGTCTGAACTGGCTGAATCACGCGAACTGGAGCGAGCCTGACACGGAAATAGGCCCGGCATCGTCACCGAACGTTAACGCTGGAAGGATCATCGAATCCCGGGGCGGCCGTGTGGTACAGCTTGGAGTGAGGATCACGTTCTGATGTTTGCTGCCCGGATGTGCTCGGTCTTGCTCGCGCTCGCGGCGGGAGTGTTGCCGCTCGGCGGCGAGAGGCGCGACACAGTACGCGTGACGGCGTGGGCCGATTCGGGAGCGCCGCTGGCGACCTCCGACCTGCAGGCCAGCATGAATGGCCGGCCGGCCAAGGTGGTCGCCGCCCGCGGCCCGGGAGACGACCTCATTGTCATGCTCGTGCTCGACCTTACGGAGGACCTTGGGCTGGTCGAGCTCGCCAAGGAATCGCTCGCCGCATCACTGGCCGAGCTGCCGCCAGGAACGCACGTTGCGGTGCTGCGCGCGCAGGATGGTTTGAGTGT
>JBLNBX010000234.1:0-6215 GCA_050260275.1 bacterium | reverse complement strand
GGCCGCCGAGGGACTGTTCGAGGCCGAGCGGAAACGGCCGCTGCCGAAGCTGCCCGTGCGGATAGGCATAGTGACCTCGCCCGACGGGGCGGCCATCAGGGACATGCTGAACGTGCTCGGGCGGCGATTCCCGGGGCTGCACGTGCGGCTGTACCCCGCGCGGGTGCAGGGCGAGGGCTCGGTGGAGGACGTCTGCCGCGGCCTGGAGTACTTCAGCGCGTCGGGCTGGCCGGACCTCGTCATCGTGGGACGCGGGGGCGGCTCGCTCGAAGACCTTTGGACCTTCAACGAAGAGGCGGTGGCGCGCGCCATCGCGGCCTGCTCCGTTCCCGTCATCTCCGCCGTTGGGCACGAGACCGACTTCACCATCGCCGATTTCGTAGCCGACCTGCGCGCACCCACACCGTCCGCGGCCGCCGAACTCGCAGTTCGCAAGCGCGAAGACGTGCTCGCCTCGGTGGACGCTCTGTTCGAGCGGCTCGCGCAGGCGCTGAGGTTGCGGCTGCTCGTGGCGCGCCGGCGGCTGGGAGAGAGGGGGCTGGAGCGGGCGGAATCACTGCTCGCGCGCCGCATCGGGCGCGGCTTCCAGCAACTCGACGATCTGGATTACCGAATGAGGCACGCCGTGCGGGAGTTGTTCGAGTCGCGCCGGGCGGCGCTCCGGAACTTGGAGGGCGCCTTGGCCGGGCTCGACCTGCGTTTGCGGTTCGCCGCGGGCCGGAGCAGGCTCGAAAGGGCGTCGTCGTCGGCTGAGCGGCTTGTGAGGCAGCGACTTGCGCAGGCGAGGGCGCGCGTGACGGCGCTCAACGCCGAGGTGTACCAGTTGAGCCCTCTGCGCGTGCTCGAGCGCGGCTACGCCATCGTCCAGGACGAGGCCGGACGCGTTGTGAAAGACCCTCTTCCCGAGGGCACGGATGTGCGCCTGCGCGTTGCCCGCGGACGCATGAGAGCGAAGATCACGAGCGGCGACAGGTCCTGAAGCGCTCCCGCCGGTCCGCGATTCGCGGCTCACCTCCCTGCGCCGGCAGACCTCGGCGGCTCTACTTCAGAGCCTCAGTCATGGACGGAATGGCCCGTTCCCAGGAGCCGTACATAGGGTTGGGAAGGACGATCCAGCGCTCTCCCCAGAACTGCGCGTAGGCTTGCGCGAGCGCATCGCGGCCGGCGAGATCGGGCGGAGCGGAGATGAAATCGTTGAGGTCGTCGCCGATCAGCAGCAGAATGCGGTGTGTGCGCGCCACCGCTGCCCGCCGCGCTCCCTTTTCGCCGGAATCGCCGCGGCACAAGAGCCGGCCAGGCTCCAGGGGCACGTTAAGCGTCCGCAGCAGGCGCGCAGTCGCGTCCTCGGGATCGTCGTCGCGGCAGGTCCGATTGCTCACGTAGAACAGGGCGACGCCGGAGGCCCGGGCTGCTGTCAGGAAGTCGAGCGCTCCGGGGATGAGTCCAGCGCGCCGCTCCGCGACCCAGGCCGACCATGCCTCCTCGGAGTACGCCTTGCCCTCGCGCGCGAGGCGCGCCTGGAACTCCGTATTGTCAAGCACAGTTTCGTCGAGGTCCAGTATGACGGCCGGGGGCAGGTCGAAAAAGGGGCCGGTTTGCTCGAGGGCGGCAGTCCAGTAACGGTTTTCCAGGGCGCGTTCGAGGCTCCGCCGGGCTGCGGCATAGGCCTGGCGCGCGGCGGCGTCGTACTCCGCAGACGTTCGCACCCATAGGACAGCCTGCGCGGAGCCGTGTTGCGCGGGCGCGGCGCAAAACGGCAACAGCAGGAGAGCGAGCAGTCGCGCCATGCAGACGATTCTATTCCAGCCTGTAGTTCGGGGCCTCCTTCGTGATGATGACGTCGTGGACGTGGCTCTCGCGCAGGCCCGCCGCGGTCACGCGGATAAAGCGGGCGCGCTCCTGCAGCTCGCGGATGTTCGCAGCGCCGCAGTAGCCCATGCCCGATTTCACGCCACCCACTAACTGGAACACCATCTCCGAGAGCGGGCCTTTGTACGGTACGCGCCCTTCGATGCCCTCGGGCACCAGCTTGCCGTTGCCCTCCTGCGCGTAGCGGTCGGCGGAGTTGGCGGACATCGCGCCAAGCGAGCCCATGCCGCGATAGCTCTTGAACGTGCGGCCCTGGTACAGGATCGTCTCGCCGGGACTCTCCTCGGTGCCGGCGAACAGGCTACCGATCATGACGCTATCCGCGCCGGCCGCGAGCGCTTTCGTGATGTCGCCCGAATACTTGATGCCCCCGTCGGCGATGAGCGGCACGCCCGCTTCGCGCGTCGCTCGCGCGCACTCCATGATGGCGGTGATCTGTGGGACGCCGGCGCCCGACACGACTCGCGTGGTGCAGATGGAGCCCGGACCGATGCCCACCTTGATCGCGTCCGCGCCGAGGTCGATGAGCGCCTTCGCTCCCTCGTACGTGGCCACGTTGCCGGCGATGAGCTGAGCGTCGGGCAGAGCGGCCTTGACGGCCTTCACGACGTCCATCACGCGCCGGCTGTGCGCGTGCGCAGTGTCGATGGCGAGGAAATCGGCTTTACGGCGCACGAGTTCCTGTGCGCGCTCGAGGAAGTCCTTACCCGCGCCGATCGCCGCTCCGACGCGCAGGCGGCCCTGGGCGTCTTTGGCGGCATTGGGGTACTTCAGCTTCTTCTGGATGTCCTTGACGGTGATGAGGCCCTTCAGATTGTAGTTGTCATCGACGACGAGGAGCTTCTCCACGCGATGCTTGTGCAGCATGTGCTCGGCCTCTTCGAGCGTCGTGCCGACGGGAACCGTGATGAGGTTCTCCTTCGTCATGACGTTCTCGATTGGCTGGTCGAGGTTGGTCTCGAAGCGGAGGTCGCGATTGGTCAGGATGCCCACCAGCTTGCCCTGACGCGTGACGGGCACGCCGGAGATGCGAAAGCGCCGCATCACCTCGAGCGCTTCGTAGATCTTCTGCTCGGGCGCCATAGTCACCGGATCGACGATCATTCCGGCCTCGGATCGCTTTACGCGATCCACCTCCTCAGCCTGGCGCTCGATGGACATGTTGCGGTGAATGATGCCCACGCCGCCCTCGCGCGCGAGCGCGATGGCGAGACGCGATTCGGTGACCGTGTCCATCGCGGCGCTGACGATAGGGATGTTCAGCCCGATAGCGCGTGACAGGCACGTGCTCGTGTCCACCTGAGAGGGAATGATGTGACTATATGCCGGGACGAGCAGAACGTCGTCGAAGGTCAAGCCTTCGGGGATGTTCTCAACAACCATAATCAATCATAGGCAAAGGCAAAATTCCCGCGCAATGGTTTGGCCGCGCTTCCGGGGCTGCCCGGCTCTGCCGCGAACATGCTCTGTTAAAATGATTCTTACCCCCAACAGGAGAATTGTTTCGATGCTGATTCAGGCAACCCAATTGCGCCCCGGCATGGTGGTGAAGCACAACAACGAGCTGCACACGGTGTTCAGCGTTTTCCACCGCACGCCGGGCAACCTGCGGGGCTTCGTGCAGGCAAAGATGCGGAACCTGCGCAGCGGGTCCATGATCGAGCACAGGTTCGCTTCTGAAGACCGTGTGGAGCGCGCTGAGCTCGAACAGCATCAGATGGAGTACCTGTACGACGACGGCGAGTACTATTACTTCATGAACACGGAGACTTTCGAGCAGATGCACCTGACGAAAGACCTGCTCGGCGAGGCCGTGCAGTACCTTGTTCCGCAACTCGCCGTGACCGTGGAGTTCTACGAGGGCAAGCCGATTAGCGTGGACCTTCCGCCGACGGTGGACCTGACCGTTGTAGAAACCGAGCCCGCTCTCCGCGGCGCGACGGTGTCGAACGTGACCAAGCCGGCAAAGCTCGAGACCGGGCTGGTCGTGCAGGTGCCGCCGTTCATCAACGCAGGCGAGAAGATACGCGTAAATACGGCTGAGGGGACATACCAGGAGCGGGCGTAGCGCGGTCTCACCGTTCGCTGCCACACTCATCTGCGCGCTGCTCGAGCGTGTGGCGCGCCACTTGGCGTCAGTGCGAATTCACGGCTCAGCGGCCACGCGTCCGGCATTCGCTGCCTCAAGCCGCGCCCACGGAGACCGGGGCAGCCTGGGCGGACGGTCCGGATATCTTGTTTCGTGCCCTCAGACAGGCGCTTCAGCAGCCGGAAGTGGGCTGGCACTGAGCGCGCCGTCACCTCGAACTGTTCGGATATACGCCGATTCTCTCTTTGCTTCGAGAGACTGACTGACTGAAAGGCTCGATGTCCTCCCACGCCAGCCGCTCGGCCTCTGCTGCTCCGCTTGATGGAGACCAATCAAGCTCGGAATGGCCGCGAGAACGATATTTTTCTGATGCCTCCGAATGTTGGCGGGCGATGAGTGGGAGCAGATGAAGTCATCGACCTTCTTCGGCGCAGGATCTCCAACCACACCGGCGCAGTCGGCGCCCAACACGACAACCTGGAACTACCCGCCGTCCTCCACGACGCCGGGAGTGTCCGGCTTCCGCAACTTCCAGAACTACCGAATTGGATACACATCGATTCTCGTACTGCTCCAGTTGCCCTTCGGTTCGGCTATTCGCGGCGCGGAGGCGTTCTGATAGCGCGTAGAGCGCGTCGTGAACTCGAAGTCCACAAGTCTGCCGGATGCACATCGACTATCGTGCCACTCCCGTTACCCTTCGGCCCTGCCGTCCGCGGCGGGGAAGCGTTCTGATATCACTGAGCGCGTCGTGAGCTCGAACTCAACGGGATCGTCGGATGCACATCAATTGTCGTACCGCTTCAGTTCGCCTTCGGTCCGGCTGACCGAAGCGGATGTGGCGCGAAGGCGCCTGGACGGGCTTTCGCGCGCCGTCCGGGGATCACCGCCGCCAGCCGGCTTTGGTCTGGGCGGGAGTTCGCGGAACGCGGTCGCAGCTGGCAGGCGCATGCACCCTGTATGCAGGGGGGCGGGGACATGAGGCGCCGAGCGGAGCGGCCCCGCCGTGTGAAACTGGTTGAAGTTCCAGCGCGTTGCGATGGCATGGGGTAGAATAGAGATTCTCGGGCCGTGGCGCAGCCTGGCTAGCGCGCTTGCTTGGGGTGCAAGAGGTCCCGGGTTCAAATCCCGGCGGCCCGACCAGCCAAATCATTGTCCGGTCCGGACACATGGGTAACACTTCGTTCCTGAGACATAGGTAACACATTTCCGCAGTCGGGCTCTGGCTCTACGCCGTTAATGGGGGCACCCCACCGCTGACTCACCCACACATTATGCTAACCCTCAATTGGTAGTTGTTGAAATTACGGAAGCCACAGGCTTGCCGCTGCGGGCAAGCTATCGAGTTCAGCAGTGGTCGCGAACGGAGTCCACAACACCGTCGGCGTAGAACCGTGCATGCGCGTGAAAGCACGTGGCCTGCCATAACGGGATGCTATCTGGATTAGCGCTTTGAGGAATATAAAGTGTTCTCATGAGTGAACATGGGCCCGGAGTGCATTGAGAAACATCCAGGCCCACGAGTACTTCGGTATTTACTGGCCGCTCGTGTAGACTGCGGCCTGCCGGACCTCGTTATTTCTTCGGAACCCTTCCGACCACCCGCTCCAACCGCCGCTGCTCCTGCGCCGGAAGACGGTCGAAGAAATCCAGCCCGGTGTGGCGTTCAATCAGATCTACGCTGAAGGTGTGCTCTTCAAGCTCGCTCTTCACCTTGTCGAGGTTCGGCATCAGGAAGGCGAACATCTCCTTGCCCCGATCACTCACGCAGAGAATCACCTTAAAGGTGTGGGTGGGCACCGCCACCCGGTTCGCGCCAATGGTCCTCAATGGCCGCTTGCCTATGAATACCGGCCCGGTGAAGATCCAGGCTTGGCCGTGGATCTCCACCTGCTGGCGAACGAAAGCCTCAAGCCGGGCCCACTGGCCCCGGTTCAAGCCGCCCTTCTGGGGAACCGCGTTCGAGAGGATAAACGTCGCCTTCATCGCCTCGACGCTGCGAGTGAAGTCGGCTGCAGGCCCCATGTGATCCTGGTCGTCTCCGCTCTTGGAGTAGTCCGAGGGTTCAGCGCGACGGCCGCGCGGAAGTTCCGGGTCTGCCCGAAAGCGGAAACTCCCCTCCTTCCGGTCGGCGACGGCCGCCGCCAGGTCTTCCCGGGTGAGCGCGTAGCCGACCCAGGTTGGGATCTTGTGCTCGGGGTCATGGCAGACCACGAAGTAGTTCCTATCGAGCACTGGGGTGGGGCAGTAGGGCTGG
>JBLNBX010000233.1:0-34289 GCA_050260275.1 bacterium | reverse complement strand
ACGTTGATCTGGACTATGGATCCCGTCAGCACGTCAGTATTATCGGGGATTTCGAGGGCAGGGGAGCGGGATTCCCGCTCTACGACTGGCGGAGCGCGTTGCTGTCGAGGAACGCGCGCAGCCGGTGGCTGCGGCTGGGATGGCGAAGCTTGCGAAGCGCTTTCGCCTCGATCTGCCGGATGCGCTCGCGCGTGACGGCGAAGTGCTGGCCCACTTCCTCGAGCGTGTGCTCGCTGCCGTCCATCAGGCCGAAGCGCATCTTGATGATCTTTTCCTCGCGCGGGCTGAGGGTCTTGAGCACCTCCGCCGTCTGCTCGCGCAGGTTCAGATTTATGACCGCCTCGGACGGCGATACTCCGTGCCTGTCGATGATGAAGTCGCCCAGGTGCGACTCTTCTTCCTCGCCCACCGGCGTTTCGAGCGAGATTGGCTCCTGCGCGATGCGCAGAACCTTGCGGATCTTCGGCACCGGCAGTTCCATCTTCTTGGCAAGCTCTTCGGTGGTGGGCTCGCGCCCGAGCTCCTGCTGGAGCTTCCGCTGCGTGCGAACGAGCTTATTGATCGTCTCGATCATGTGCACGGGGATGCGGATGGTTCTAGCCTGGTCGGCTATCGCGCGCGTTATGGCCTGGCGCACCCACCAGGTTGCGTAGGTGGAGAACTTGTAGCCGCGGCGGTAGTTGAACTTGTCCACCGCCTTCATCAGGCCGATGTTGCCTTCCTGGATGAGGTCGAGGAATTGCAGCCCACGGTTTGTGTACCGCTTGGCGATGGAAACCACCAGCCGCAGGTTAGCCTCGATGAGCTGCTTCTTGGCGGTTTCGGCCTCGTACTCGCCGCGCTCGATCACCTGGAGAGTCCGGCGCAGCTCCGCCGCAGACGCTCCGGATTCCTCCTCGAACTGCTGAATGGAGTGGCTGTACTGGCGCAGTTCCTTGCGCAGGTCGCGCTGGAATGGCTGGCCGGAGTTCGCGGCTTCCTCAAGCCGGCGCTGAATGCGGGCGATCTCCCTCTCGAGCGGTCTGAAGCGCTCCACCGCCGCGCGCACGCAGTCCACCAGCTTGCGCTGCAGCGCGGGCGTCCAACTGATTTGCCGGACCTGCCGCGAGATGTGCACGACGGTGCGCCCGAGCTGCCACCGCAGCGTGCGGTATTGCTTGGGTTTGAGCGAGCGCGAGATCGCGAACATCTTCTGGCGCAACTGCTGTGACTTGCGGTAATGCCGGTCGATCTCGGCGACTACCTGGAGGAACTGGGTGCGCTGGGCTTCGTATGCCTCTTCGGTGACGACCACGTCCGGGGCGATCAGGAAGTCGCGGACGTTCACGTTGCCGCGGGAGAGTTCCTCGCCGAGCGCCAGGATCTCGCGCCATATCAGCGCAGAGCGCGACAGCGACTTGCGTACGGCGTTCTGGCCGCGCTCGATGCGCTTGGCAAGCTCGATCTCGCCTTCGCGCGTCAGCAGCGGGACGGTACCCATCTCGCGCAGGTACATGCGGACAGGGTCGTTTGTCTTGTCCGCATACTCGGCGGGAATCTCGATATCGCCGAGCCCGTCGCCGTCTTCGAGCTTGTCTGCTTTGGGCTCTTCGAGAATTTCGACCCCGGCGCCGTCGAGCCTTATGAGCAGCTCGTCCAGCTCAGGGCCGGGCGCGATATCGTCAGGTAGAAGATCACTCACCTCGTCGTAGAGGACATAACCCTTCTCCTTGCCCTCGTCGACGAGTTGTTTTAAGCGGCCGTACTTGTCGTCGATTGCCACCCTTAGCCCGTCAGCGGTAACCCTTGGTACCGGACCAGCACATTGTACAACATGCCTGGGGCGCTCACTTGCGCCGCGCCGGCATCCGGGGGGTGCAGTTATTGATCGCGGTCGTGCTCGCGCGCGCTGAATTCCTTGTCCAGCGCATTCAGTTCCCCCACAATTTGCAACGCTTCTGCCATCTTACCAGCCCGCTCCGCCTCCTTGGCGCGAGCTTTCAACTCCGCCTTGCGCGCCTGGCGTTCGTTGTGCTCGAGAGTGCGCACGGAATCGGCCGCCAACGCGAACAAACGCTCGGGATCCTGGCACGCGATCTCCGAAAACACGAGCCGGTGCAATAGTTCTCTGTCGGCCTCCTCCAGGCGTCCTTCGAGCTCCCCGAACGAAAACGGCGCGCCTGTGTCGGCCATCGCGAACACCGCTTCCAGTATTCGGCGCGTCGCGAACTGCTCGACGGCGCGCAGGCGTCTAAGTGCCGGCAGCAGCTCCGTGCGCGCCTCCTCGCTGGCCGAGAATGCGTTTACCAGGATGCTCTCGATCGGTTTCACCGGGCTCTCGCTGACTGTGATGGACTTCTCCCGGCGGTCCGTCGCGGCCTTTTTGAAGTGGTCGCGCACGAGGCCGGCGTCCACACCTAGGTATTCGGCGAGATCGTTCGCGATGGTGGCCCGCTCGAGCCGGTCCGTCACGCGCTGGATGGGTGGCAGCAGAAACTGGAGCGCGGCTATGCGCCCTTCCGAAGACCGCATGTCGAAGCGCGCTCGCGCGCGGTCGGCCAGCCAATGAAAGTAGCCCGGCGCTCTCTCCAGGCATTCGCGGTAGCGCTCCGCGCTGTTAACCTTGATGTACTCGTCCGGATCGAGCCCGCCTTCGAGCTGGAGCACGCGGACGCGCATCCCCTCTTCGAGCAGGAGCTGGATGGAGCGTTCGGTGGCGCTTGCGCCGGCCACGTCGGGATCGAAGTTCACTACCACGTTGTCCGAATGACGCCTGATCGATCGCACCTGCTGTGCAGTGAGCGACGTCCCGCATGGGGCGACCACCTCGGCGACGCCCGCGGACCACACGCCGATCGCGTCCATGTAGCCCTCGACGAGCACCGCGCGGCCGTTCTTGCGGATGGCTTGTTTCGCTCGGTTCAGGTTGTACAGGACGCGGCTCTTCTCGTAAATCTTCGTATCGGACGAGTTGAGGTATTTCGGTTCCTGCCCGGCATCGAGCGCGCGCCCGCCGAATGCGATTACTCGCCCGGATTCGTCCTGAATGGGGAACATCAGGCGGTTGCGAAAGCGGTCGAAAAACCCGCTGCCGTCGTCGCGCCTGATAACCAGGCCGGACTGCTCCATCAGCGAGGCGTCGAAACCTTCGCGCTCGAAGGCGCGCGTGAGCTGGCCGGGCCGGTCCGCGAAGCCGAGCTGGAATTCCGAAATCAGCGCCGGCGAAACGCCGCGCTTAGCGAGATAGGCGCGCGCCTCGGAACCCGCGCTGGAGCCAAGCGCGTTGCGATAGATGTCGCGCGCGATCTCGTGCATCCGGTACAGCGCGGCGCGAAGCTTCGTCTCGGGGTCCGAATACTCGGCCCGCCGCGGCATCAATATTCCATGCCGCTCCGCCAGAGACCGGAGCGCCTCCATGAACGTGAGGCCCTCCATCTCCATCACGAACCGGATCACGTCGCCTGCCGCCCCGCATCCGAAGCACTTGTAAAACTGAAGCGCACCGTGGACCGAAAACGACGGGGTCTTCTCGGTGTGGAAAGGGCATAGCCCCACCCAGCGCGGCCCCGCCTTCCGCAGGCGCACGTATTGCCCGATCACCTCCACGATGTCCACGGACGACTTGAGCTGCTCTGCGAAGTTCATCTTCGGGACTATCAGCCCGAAGAGTAACACTGCAGGGAGGACTTCTGCCGCACCCGGGTTAGAATCAAACTAAGCGCGTCTGCCCGGCTCCGGGCGGACGAGAGGGGCTCAGATGAGATTCGCAAGGGCGAGATCCGTGTCTGCCAACCCGCAGGCAGACGCATCCGAGTATCACGACTGGCGTCCGCCGTCGGCGCCTGTCAGCGTTCGTCTCAGTTACGGCGTTATCGACAGGCTCCGGGCGGATGTCATGAACGACTTCTGGGCCGTGCCGAAACGCGGCGCGGAGGTGGGCGGCATCCTGCTCGGGCGCGTCACGGCCGGGCCCGATTCGGACACGTTGACTCAAGTTGTCGTCGAGGACTACGAGTGCGTTCCGTGCGAACACCGGCGCGGTCCGTCATACGTGCTCTCCGAGCCGGACCGGAAGCGCCTCGCGCGGGCGCTTCGCCGCAGCGGCGGCCTGAGCGTCGTGGGGTACTTCCGCAGCCACACACGTCCGGGGCTGTACCTGGACGAGAACGACATGGCCATCGTCAGCTCGCAATTCTCGGCCCCGTCGGATGTCGTGTTGCTGATCCGGCCGCATGCTACGGCGCCTGGCGTTGCCGGGTTCTTCATCTGGGAAAACGACGACATGCGCCGGCACTCGCCTTATCTGACGTTTCCGTTCGACACCGCCGCCCTGCGCGCGACTGACGGCGCTCAAGCGCCCGTCGAGACGGGGACTGCGGCTGGCGCCGCCCCCGTTGAGATCGACGAGAAGGCGAGGCTCATCGAAGAACCCGAGGCATCCGAGGCGGAAACCCTCGCGGCCGACGCCCGCACGAGTACTGCTGAAGAAAGCCTGCCACCGTCCGGGTCGGATGAGCTACGGCCCGCACGCAAGCCCGCTCCGGGGCCGATCCCGCGGCGGCCGGCCGAACCGGAACGGACTCACGCCCCCGTGCTGTTCGCTCCGGAGTCCCCTCGCCGCGTCCGTATCGGAGCGCCGCGCATGAAAACTGTTGCGTGGGTGATGGCCGTGCTCGCCGGGATGGCGGCGCTCGAGTACCAGATACTAGCCGGACGCCCGCAGCCGGCCGAGCCGCCCGCGCACGCGGCGTCGCTCAGGGTGGAGCGCAGCGGCGATTACCTGCGCCTGCATTGGGATGCCGGCGCGCCGGCCGTCAGGAACGCAGATAGGGCTGTTCTGGTCATCTCCGAGGGTGAACTTCAGAAGGAGTACCCGCTCGATAGAGGTCAGCTCAGCATTGGTAGCGTAACGTATGTGCCTTCGGGAAACGATGTCACCTTCAGGCTGGAGCTGCACCAGGCGGACCGGAAGGTGAGCGAGGCTGTGAGGGTGATCACCGGGGAGGCGCAGCAGACTCCGGCACGCGAAGCCCAGGCGGCGAAACCCGTCGTGAGGCGGCCGGACGATACTGAGGCAAGACTCAAGGCACGCACTGAGGCGGCCGGCGTGGCAGCTAAACCGCGCAGCCGGCCGCGCAGAGCGTTTTTCGACGATGGCTTGTAGCGGGCGCTAGCGCCGCTTCATCGCTTTCACCGTCGGGCTATCCACCTTCTTGTAGCCCGCCGGTACTTCGAACTTCGCGGGATCCACGGCCGCTTGAGAGAAGCCGCCCGCTTCGGTGGTCATCTCCATGAAGGATCCGGTTGCTGCGCCACCCTGCTCGCCGCCGGCGGCTTCAGGTTCCGGCTCCTGCTGCCTGCTGCGGCCCAAGCCGCCAAATCCACCCAGGCGGCCGCCGAGCCTGCCCAGCGCGCGTCCCGCGGAGGGGCGTTCCTCGGCCTTCTGCTCCTGCTGTTGCGGCTGCTCGCGCTGCTTCTTCGCGATCTCAGCCGCCTGCTCGGGCGTTCCGAACACCATGCTCGTGTACGTCAGGACCGGTACGCCCTGCAGCTTGGACATCTCCTGCATCATGGCCGCCATGCCCTTGGAGCTTCCGGGCGCCATCGACGAGAGGAAGCCCGAACTCGGCGACCAGTTGAGCTTCGCCGCCATGCGCTGATAGAAGCTCTGTATCTCCGAGTAGCCCGGGACATCGGGCGCCAGCCACATATCCGACACCATGGTCATGAATGTCGCCTTCTGCCCCTTTTTGTCCGTGCCTTCGAATACGACGGTGAGTATGGCGTGTTTGGTTTGCGTGCCGTTTACGACGCGGGTATCGCCCGGCTGGTCCACCTTGGCCGTGACGGTGACATCGCGATACTCGCTATCGCCGGCCTTGATCTCGGAATCCATCGCCGACAGCGCCGCGGACCAGTCCGCGAAGCTGGTGACGGAGTACTGCTTCCTGTCGGGGTTGATCTCGGTTATGGTCTCGCTGGCAAGGTCAATCACCTGTGTCCCCTGCTGCGTGATCACTGCCATGCGGTCGCCCTTGACGGCGAAGGTGCTCCGCATCGGCTCGCGCAGTTGCTTCGAGAAAGCGCCCATCACGCGGACCATGTTCATCATGGCGCCGCCCGTTATCTTCGAGGTCTGCTCATAGCTGAAGTCGGCGAGCGCGACTCCGCCGGCGAGCAGAAACGCAATACTTCCGAATGCGATTCGTCTGATCATAGACCTCCGTGGTAGATTCAGCATCATATCAACTCAGGCCTGTTCCGTCCCAGGTGCGCCGGAGTTCGCCGCGCCGTTAAAATGGGGCGTGTCCGATTTGGTGATCCACCCCACCCGCAAGTGGTTGAGAATACAGTACACGACGGCGTTCATCATCGCCTGCGTCGCTGTGTTCATCATCAACAACTACACCAACGTCGAGAACGAAGCCGTTCTGGCCATTCCGGCGCTGCTGTTCCTGTATCCCATGTTCGGCAGCCTGCGGCGGCGGTTCACGAGAATCAGAATTTCCGAGGATAAGCTGCGTTACGAAACGGGCCTGCTAACGCGCTCGACACGCACGATCCAGCTCTCCAAAATTCAGGACGTCTGCGTCGACCAGACGATGTTGCAGCGGCTGATGGGCATAGGGACGCTGTCATTTGAGACTGCGGGCGAGACCAGCCGCCTCGCGGTAGCCAACATCGACGACCCGCAGGCGGTGGCCGATCACATCATCGATCTCGCGCACGCGAAGCCGAAGCGAAAGGGTGAACGCGCATGAGCAACGTGAGACTGGACGGCCGGACTGCCGTCATCACCGGAGCTAGCAAGGGTCTGGGCAAGGCTATCGCGCTGGCCCTCGGAGCCGCCGGGGCGCGGCTCGCGCTCGTCGCCCGCAATCGCGAGCAGCTTGACTCCGTTGCCTGCGAGGCGCGGAAACTGGGCGCCGAGGCCGAGGTATACCTGGCCGACGTGATGAGCGAAAGCGACATCGCGTCGCTGGCCGCGGCCGTGGCGGAGCGCTTCGGCAAAGTCCAGATACTTGTGAATAACGCGGGTATCAACCTGCGCAAGCGGATCACCGAGTTCACGCTCGAGGAATGGCGCCGCGTCATCGATACGAACCTGACCGGCGCGTTCCTCATGTGCCGGGCGTTCGTTCCCCTCATGCGGGGTTGCGGGTATGGGCGCATCCTCAACCTGACCTCGACCATGAGCCACGTATCAATCGCGGGCAGGACGGCTTACTCGTCGAGCAAGGCCGGCCTGCTCGGTTTCACGCGCGCGCTCGCGCTCGAACTCGCTCCGGACGGCATCACCGTCAACGGAATCAGCCCCGGGCCGTTCGCCACGGAGATGAACACGCCGTTACTGTCGAACCCTGAAGTGAGCAACTGGTTCCTCTCCCGGATACCCGCGGGGCGCTGGGGCAAGGTGGAAGAGGTGGGGCAGCTCGCCGTCTACCTGTGCTCCGACGAGGCCGGGTTCATCACCGGAACGGACATCCTGATCGACGGCGGATGGTGCGCGCAGTAGGCGGCTGCGTGCAATACGCGCCAGTCCGTCAAACGGGCTTGCGCGGGCGCACCGGCGGGCTTTTCCTCGAGCCGCTGGCCATGTGGTGCCGGGCCGCGCTTCTTCCGGTCGCCGCGAGACTGCTTGGCTTTACCGGAGCCAGATGCGCCCTGCGCACCTCTACATCTCTGGCGCCGCGCTTTCGAAACAGCTCCGCCGCACGCTCAACGCGCTCGTTGCTTGAGGTGACCTGAACGAGAATCGGCGCGTTTCGCATCGTGTACTTGTCCATGCCAAACGCCGATTCGGTAGTCAGGCCTGCCGTCTTGCCGCCCGGAGAATCCAACTCGCTGCCCGCGAGTTCGCCACCCAGGGCCGGCTCGGTGAAAACCCCGATCTCATTGCGCGAAAAGCCCAGGTCAAGCAGCTCCCTCACCAGGGCATCGACGGAGTGTATATCGGGAAGGTAGCCAATAACAGCCTTAGCCATGAAACAAAGCATGCACGCGGCGTACCCTTATATCGAATGCAGTGCGTCTCATAGCCTAGCGAGGAGATCATGCACATACTAAAGCGAATTCTTCCACTTACACTCGTCCTTGCGGTGGCGGTGGGAGCGGCGGCGCAGTACGGCCCTCGGCACCGCCACCCCGATCGCGACCGCTACCACGATCGCGGCCGTGACAGCTATCGCGACCGCGGCCGCGACAGCCGCGATTACGAGCGCCGCTTTCTTCAGCCAGTTGCCGATACCCAGCGCGACCTCGAGCGTCTGCAAAGACAGCGGAACCTCAGCGACCGCGACCGCCGCAAAGTCGCGAGTGGCTTGCACAATATCGAGCGCTTTATGGTGAACTGGCGCGAGGGCCGGTGGGACAAGGATCGCCTCGACGGACTCATCGAAGATCTTGACGATCTGGCGCGATCCGATCGCCTGAACACGCGCGAGCGTTCGACGTTCGCACGCGACCGCGACGAAATGCGCGCCTTCCGCGCCCGCGGCGACTACCGCCGCCGTTAGGCTTTAGCAGCGGGAATTCCAAACCGCCAGCGTTAAGATCGTCCCTCCCGCAACAGTCCCGGGGCGCTGGACTGTCAGAGAGCCAGTCTCAGCGCCTCCTCCAGTTCGGCCGCGGTAAGCGGGATCGGATTGGCATTCATGCTGCTCGCCCGGGCGGCGTTCGCGCAGATGGAAGCGACGTCGCCGGCCGTGATGCCCCAGGTGCTGAGGGGGGTGATGCACAAAGCCTCGCAGATCTGGGAGATGGCTGTCACGGCGTCTTCCGGGGATGCCTCCGGGCTGTGAGTCAGGATCCCGGCGATCTTTGCATACCTGTCGAGCGCCGCCGCATCGGGCGCGCGCTCCCGTAGCGCCCTGATGTTTATCCGCGTCACGTGCGGCAGCAGTGCGGCGCAGACGGCGCCGTGCGGAGCCCGGAACGCGCCGCCGATGGCCGAGGCGAAGCCGTGGACTGCTCCGAGTCCCGCGTTGGCGAGCGCCATTCCTCCGAGCAGAGTCGCGAACGACATATCCGTGCGTGCGGCCATGTCCGCGCCGTCAACGTACGCGCGCCTCAGCGAACCGGCGACGCGAGCGATCCCCTCCAGGCAGAACATGTCGGTCATCGAATTGGCGCGCGCGGAAACGTACGGCTCGATGAGTTGCGTGAGCGCGTCCAGTCCGGTCGATGCCGTTACCGCTGGGGGCATAGTGGCCGTGAGTTCCGGATCGACGATCGCCAGCCGCGGCAGCATATGAGGACTACGCAAACTTGCCTTGACCCCGTGTTCCGGAGAGGCGAGCACGGCATTCTTGGTCACCTCCGTTCCCGACCCCGCCGTCGTTGGAACGGCGACGAACGGAACGGATGGTTGAGACAGGGGCAGTCCGCGCCCAATTACTTCCAGGTAGTCCAGCGGATCGCCAGGATTAGCCAGCAGCGCTGCGATGGCCTTGCCAGCGTCGAGGACGCTGCCTCCACCGATGGAGACCACGACATCGCAGCCCGCCGCTCGGGCGGCGTCCACGCCCTTCCGGACCAGATCCACCGTAGGCTCACCGGCGACTTGCAGCGTGGCAGCGGGCTGGAACTCCACCGGGCGGGGCCTGCGCCCGCTCACGTAGAAGATGCGTTGTCCGAAGGCTCGAACGGCGGGCGCGATCTCCCGCGCCGTGCCGCATCCGAACAGTATGCGGCCGGACGTCACGAAGTCGAAGCGCATCCTACCAGCTCCTGTCGTCCGGGAAGACGCTGAAGTACTTCACACTCGTGCGCGGTTCGGCCATCATCGGAGCCACGGTATCGCGCCACTTCTCGTAGTGCGCCGTGGCCTTGTGCGCTGCCGGGGCCTCCGGCGTCCGGTAGCACTCCACCAGCACGAACCGCGTGGGCTCGTCCTGGTGCTGGATCACATCGAACCGGGCGACGCCCGGCTCCTGCAGGCTGGCACGCGCGTTCTCCGTCGTGGCCTGGATGAACGCCTGAACGTATTCCGGTTTGACGCGGGCGTGAACGTGAACGATAAGCATGGCGGACTCCCAATTATAATCGGGCAGCCCGCGCTCTGACCGCCCGAAGTCAGGCGCGGCCGCCGCCGTGCCTAGCCTTAGGGCGCTCTGCCTTGTGCTGGGCGGTCTTGTGCTGTTCGCGTTCTTCCTTCCGCTCCTCGGCCGTGCCGCGGCTGACGATCTTGTTGAAGTTACTCTTCTCTCCTGCGGCAGTCCGGTCCTGGTACAGCAGCGCCAGCCCCCGCTCGTCGAACTTCTCGAACCACTCGTCCCAGGAGATCTCCTGTAACGATTCTTCCCCGGAATAGCCGGGGAAGTTCAGGCGCAACATCCCGATGTCATCATCTCCGCCGGTCCCGCGGACGCATGAGGGCTTCGCGTGGCGCTCCTCGGCCCATTTGCGGATGAACTCGTGATCGGTAGTGACCTTTGCAGCCGCCATCTGTGTTCTCCCAGCAGACTTGAAAAGGGGCCGCCCGCGGCGGCCCCTCCGAGTCTAGGCGTGCCGTGTCTGGCCGCCTTTCATGGCGTTGACGTTGATGACGCGCTCGGCGAGAGCGGTCAATTTCTGGTCCGCTTCCTTCTCCTCTGAAAGGGTCTGTTGCAGCAGAGCCAGGCACTCCTGCTCGCCGAGCATCTCGGCGTAGGTGCAAAGCGTGCCGTAGAGGGCGATCTCGTAGTGCTCCACCTTCTGGGTGGACGCGATGATACCGGCATCGATGGCAGCCGGATCGCCTTCCCGGTCGGCCAGGTGCTCGGCTCCTTTGATGATGCCCTTGATTCCCTCGGCTGTCTCCGTTTTGGGTTCCTCACGAAGGATCTCGAAGCACCGCTCGATGCGTCTGGCCTGCTCTTTGGTCTGGCCCAGGTGCAGGTGGATCAGGTCCTTCAACTCCGCGTGCGATGCGTGCTGAATCACCTTCGGGAGGGTGCGCTCGATCTGGCTCTCGACGTCGTAAGCCTCCCGCAACTGGGAGATGAACAACTCGCGCAGCGAGTTGATCTTCATAGCCATGTTGGTTCCTCCTCCGGGACGCGCCGCGCCCAACCGGACGCCCGTGAAAAAACTACCGCCCGCAGTGAACCTTCTACCCTTTACGGCGCCGGAAAGAGCATCCGCACGCGCCCCTCGGTGCCAATCAGCAAGCCTTCGGCCACTGCCGGCGCAGCCCCGCCCGCGCGCTCCCCTTCCAGCAATCAAACCCGTCCTAAACCGTGCGATGGTGCGGTTCAGTTCCGGATTATGCCTGCGGAATCCGGTACATTCTCGACCAAATTTGCGTACTCAGGTTGACGAATGTCCCGGATGGTGTTAAAAACTAAGTGGATATCGGCTATTAAAAAGCCTCAATGATTTGAGGCAATGCTTGCTGGGCGCGGTTTCTAGCAACCGGCCCGAAATGCGGTGTCTGCGATCAGCGCCGGGAGGGGCGGGCGCTGGCATGAGCCGTCGAGGGGCTTTGAATTGGCGGAACGGTGCTCGGGGATTGACCGTTCGAACGAAATCGCAGCGGCATTTTACGCCGATCCTGCGTCCAATCGTCATTCCCGAATCGCACGTTGCGGGGCTGCTGTGTTCACACCCGGAGGGGACATTGCTTGGGAAAGAACATCCTGATCACTGGCGGTGCGGGTTTCATCGGGTCGCACCTCGCGGATGAACTGCTGAAGGCCGGCCATTCCGTGCGCGTGCTCGACAACCTTTCTTCGCAGGTGCACGGTCCCGATTGCCGCAGGCCAGAGTATCTGGACCGCGCGGTGGAACTGATAGTAGGCGATGTGCGCGACGGCGAGGCCGTGCGCCGCAGCCTGAAGGGCGCCGACGCGGTTTTCCACTTCGCTGCCGCGGTAGGCGTAGGGCAGAGCATGTACGAGATGGCGAAATACGCCAGCATCAACACCGTCGGAACGGCGGTGTTGCTCGAGGCGATCGCCAGGCAGCCGGTGGGTAAGCTCATCGTCGCCTCGAGCATGAGCATCTACGGCGAGGGGCTCTACCGCGACTCTCACGGCAATCTGCACGAAGATGTGGAGCGGCCCGCCGCACAACTGCGCGCCACCGAGTGGGAGGTCCGCAACGGAACCGGCGAAGCGCTCGTTCCAGTTCCGACTCCCGAAACGAAGAAGCCCTGCCTGGCGTCCGTGTACGCGCTCTCGAAATACGACCAGGAACGCATGTGCCTGATGTTCGGCAGAGCGTATGGCATCCCCACCGTTGCGCTCCGGTTCTTCAACGCCTACGGACCGCGCCAGGCGCTCTCGAATCCCTACACCGGCGTGCTCGCCATCTTCGCCGCCCGCTACCTGAACGGCAACGCTCCGGTGATCTTCGAGGATGGCCGGCAGCGGCGTGATTTCGTGAGCGTACACGACGTCGTTCAAGGCTGCCTTCTCGCGCTGGAGAGGCCCGAGGCGAACGGGCTGGTCATCAACATCGGGAGCGGGAAGCCGCGCACCGTTCGGGAGGTGGCGGAGGCCATGGCACGCGTGCTCGGAAAGAACATCGCTCCGGAGATCACGGGAGCTTTCCGCGCCGGAGATATCCGCCACTGCTTCGCTGATATAACGCTTGCCCGGCGCGTGCTCGGCTACAGCCCGCGCGTGAGCCTGGAGAGCGGCCTTTCGGAACTCGCGGCCTGGCTGGAGGGGCAGATCGCTCACGACCGTGTCGCCGAAGCCAGGGCCGAGCTGGCCTCACGGGGGTTGACCGTATGAGCGGCCGCGTGCTTATCACCGGCGGTGCTGGTTTTATAGGCTCGAACCTGGCGCACTGTCTGCTTGCATCCGGGCGCGAGGTGCTCATTTTCGACAACCTGTCCCGGCCGGGCGTGCAAAGCAACTTCGAGTGGCTGCGGTCCGAGCATGCACAGCGGCTGAAGTTCGAACTGGGCGATGTGCGCGACCGCTTCGCCCTGCGCGCGGCGCTCAGGGGCGTGTCCGAGGTATATCATCTGGCGGCCCAGGTGGCGGTCACGTCGAGTCTCGCCGATCCGGCGGCCGATTTCGAGATAAACGCGCGCGGTACGCTCAACCTGCTGGAGCAGATGCGGGCCTGCGCGCACCCTCCGTTGCTGATATTCACGTCGACAAACAAGGTGTACGGCGACCTCTCCGATGTCGAGCTTGTCCGGGGCACGCTGCGCTACGAGCCGCTCAATCGCGCGATCAGGCGCGGCGTTTCGGAGCGGAGGCGGCTTTCGTTCCACAGCCCCTACGGGTGTTCGAAAGGCGCTGCCGACCAGTACGTTCTGGACTACGCCCGCGTGTTCGGCCTGCGCGCCGTCGTCTTCCGTATGAGCTGCATCTACGGACCGCGCCAGTTTGGCACGGAAGACCAGGGATGGGTGGCGCACTTCCTCATTCGCGCTCTAGCCGGCCACCCCATCGTGATCTATGGGGACGGCTACCAGGTTCGCGACATCCTCTACATCGACGACCTGCTTAGCGCCTTCATGGCGGCGCGGGAGAACATCGAGGCAATCTCCGGGCGGGCGTTCAACATTGGCGGCGGCCCCGCAAACACGGTCAGCCTCTTGGAGCTTGCGGGCATCATCTCCGAGCTGCAAGGAACCCCGCCGCGGCTGTGCTTCGAACCCTGGCGTCCCGCGGACCAGCGCTATTACGTTTCCGACACGCGCGCTTTCAGCTCCGCTACAGGCTGGAAACCCAGTACCGGCGTGCGGGCGGGCATCCGCAGGCTGCACTCCTGGCTCTCGCAATCCAGGCCCGAGAGCTTCACTGCTTCGCTCAAATCGAGGTTGGCGTCTTGAGATACGCGCTGGTCAATCCGCCGTGGACGTTCGAGGGCAGCATCTACTTCGGATGCCGCGAGCCGCATCTGCCGCTCGAGTTCGGCTACGCCAAGGTGCTTCTGGAGCGGGCAGGGCACGAAGTGCTGATCGTGGATGGGCAGCTCGAATCGCTGTCCCGCGCGGAAGTGCGGCGGCGCGTGGCTGAATTCGCGCCCGACATAGCCGTGGTCACAACCGCGCCGAGCTACCTGTTCTGGCGCTGCGCGCCTCCTGAGTTGAGGGTGCCTCAGCAGACCGTTGCGAACCTGCGCGGCACGGCCGGCAAGCTCGTCGCCATCGGGCCTCACGCATCCAGCACGCCGCGGGCAACGCTGCGGAAACTGGGCGTGGACGGAGCCGTTCTCGGCGAGGCCGAAGATATTCTTCCAAAGCTCGCGGGCGAGTGGGACAAGGTGGACTCGTTCGCCTGGCGCGACGGAAACGAAGTTCGCGTTCAGGGCTTTCCGCACGCGACGGATCTCGCGTCGTTGCCCGCGCTCCGCTGGCCGCCTGAGGTTCTGGCGCGCCACCGCCATCACCATCACCGCTTCGACGCGGAACCCACGGCGCCCGGCGCTGAAATCGAGTTCTCGCGCGGCTGCCCGTACAAGTGCACTTTCTGCGCGAAGGAGAACTTCAGGACAAACTATCGCAAACGCCCGCTCCAGGTGGTTCTCGACGAACTCGACGGGCTTGTTGCCGCCGGAGCCGGGTATGTTTACTTCATCGACGAAATCTTCCTGCCGGACCGCGCCTTGCTCGATGCGCTCGTCCCGCGCGGCGTGAAGTTCGGCGTACAGACGCGGATCGATCTCTGGAAGCCCGAACTTCTGGAGCTGCTCGGTCGCGCCGGCTGCGTTTCGATCGAGGCCGGCGTCGAGAGCATCTCGGAAGCGGGGCGCGCCCGTCTCGACAAGCGAAGCCGCCTCACCACGGCTGAGTTCACCGAGCGGCTCATCGCGGCGAGGCAGTGGGTGCCGTTCGTCCAGGCGAATCTGCTGTATTCCGGAGATGACACCGCGGAAGAAATCGAGCAGTGGCGCGCGCACTTACAGACGCACGGGGTGTGGGCCAACGAGCCGGTTCCGCTGTTCCCGTATCCCGGCTCGCCGGACTACACGAGGCTGTGGGGCGCGCCCGACGATCGCGCCTGGGAACGCGCGCTCGATTACTACCTCAGCGCTTACGACAGTTTCAGCGACATACAGGAGGCCAGCCCCCTGCCTCTGTCGCGATTGGAGTCAGAGTGCGAGTCCTGATGACAGCCGATGCGGTCGGAGGCGTCTGGACCTACGCCACGGAGTTGGCGCGCGCTCTCGAGCGGCACTCCGTTGAGATAGTGCTCGCCGTCATGGGAGAGCCGGCGCCGCCGCCGGAAAGGCCGCTCAATGTGATCGCGCTTTACCACCGCCCGCTCAAGCTGGAGTGGATGGACGAGCCCTGGGACGACGTGCGCCGGGCCGGCGAATGGCTGCTGGAACTCGAGGAGCGGTTCGAGCCCACGGTGATTCATCTGAACGGCTATGTCCACGCGGCGCTGCCGTGGCGGGCGCCGGTGCTGGCGGTGGGGCACTCGTGCGTCTTCTCGTGGTGGGAGGCTGTGCGCGGCGGCGCTCCGCCACCGGTCTGGAACAGGTATCGCGCATCCGTCGCCGCCGGACTTGCGGCGGCGCGTGTGGTCATCGCGCCCAGCAGAAGGATGCTCGAAGCTCTGCGGCGGCACTACGGGCTGCGCGGCGGCGTCGTGATTCCGAACGCCGTCGAGCGCGGCGTCGCAACGGGCGGCCCCGCCTTGCCGGACCAGTTCGTCTTCTCCGCGGGGCGCTTCTGGGACGAGGCGAAGAATGTGCGTGCGCTGGTGGAAGTCGCGCCGAGGCTGCGCTGGCCGGTTTACGTGGCGGGCGATGGCGTTCCGCATGGCGAATGCGTGCACGCCCTCGGGCGGCTTACGCCCGGGGAGATGGCCTGGTGCTACGCCCGCGCTCCAATCTACGCGCTCCCGGCGCTCTATGAGCCTTTCGGGCTCTCGGTGCTGGAGGCCGCGTTGTCGGGGTGCGCGCTGGTGCTCGGAGACATTCCGAGCCTGCGGGAACACTGGGACGGCGCGGCCGTGTTTGTTCCCCCGCGCGACACCTTCTGGCTGGAAGCGGCGCTTTCGCGCCTGATCTCCGATGCGAGGTACCGTGCCTCCATGCAAAGGGCCGCCCGGGAACGCTCGCACCGGTTCTCGCCGGCGCGCATGGCCCACGCATACCTGGCTGCCTACGCCGGAACCCTATCTGCGGAGGCCGCATGCGCGTCGTGATCTTCTGCCACTCGCTGGCGTCCTGCTGGAACCACGGCAATGCGCATTTTCTGCGGGGCATTGCGACGGAGCTGCTTTGCCGAGGCTGCGACCTCCGGATCTACGAGCCCGCTGATGGCTGGAGCCGCACCAACCTGATCAGCGATCACGGCGCTGACGCTGTAGCCGGTTTCGAACGGGCGTACCCGCAATTGCGCGGCACTCTGTATCAGGGCGTCTTGCCCGATCTGGAAGAGGCTCTCGCCGGAGCGGATCTGGTGATCGTCCACGAGTGGAATGATCCGGAACTCGTGGCCCGTATCGGAGCGCACCGGGCCGCGCGCGGAAATTACGTGCTGCTGTTCCACGACACTCACCACCGCTCCGTATCGGACCGGATCTCGATGTCACGCTACGATCTGTCCGGCTACGATGGCGTGCTGGCGTTCGGAGAGGTCATTCGCGACATCTATCTCGAGCGCAACTGGGCCCGCCGCGCCTGGGTCTGGCACGAGGCCGCCGACACGCGAGTATTCCGGCCCTTGCCGCGGAGGCGCTTCGAAGGCGACCTGGTCTGGATAGGCAACTGGGGCGACGAGGAGCGCACCGAGGAACTCGACGAATTCCTGCTGGAGCCGGTGAAGCGCCTCGGCCTGCGGGCGCGCGCCTACGGCGTCCGCTATCCCGAAAGCGGCCGGCGGGCGCTCGCTGCTGCGGGCATTGAGTACGGCGGCTGGCTGCCGAATTACCGCGTTCCCGAGGTGTTCGCGCGCTTCCGCGTGACCGTACACATCCCGCGGCGCTTCTATGCGCAAATTTTGCCCGGGATCGCGACCATCCGCGTCTTTGAGGCGCTGGCGTGCGGTATCCCGCTGGTCTCGTCGCCTTGGCGCGACACCGGACGGCTGTTCACGCCGGGCAAGGATTTCCTGGTCGCCCGCGACGCGCGTGAAATGACTGCTCACATCGAATCTCTGCTGGCGGATCCGGCTATGGCGCGCCGCATGGCCCGGCGCGGGCTCAAGACCGTGCGCGCCCGCCACACCTGCGCTCATCGGGTGGACGAACTCATGCTCATATACGAACAGGCTCGCGCCGGCCGCGAGGTGATGGCATGAAGATCGCGTTCTTCGGATCGAGCCTCCTTTCCGCATATTGGAACGGGGCGGCCACGTACTATCGCGGCATCATCCGGGCGCTCGCGGAACTCGGCCACTCAGTCACCTTCTACGAACCGGACGCCTACCAGCGCCAGGCGCACCGCGACCTGGAGCCTCCTCCATGGGCGCGCGTCGTGGTGTACCCGGCGACGGAGGAGGGCGTCGCACGCGAACTCGAACACGCGCGCCACGCCGACGTGATCGTCAAGGCCAGCGGCATCGGAGTATTCGACGAGCTGCTTGAGCGCGCGGTAGTGGACCTCCGGGCGCCGGGGAAGACCATCGTCTTTTGGGACGTGGACGCGCCGGCGACGCTCGACCGCGTCAACGCCGACCCGGCGGACCCTTTCCGCGCGCTGATCCCGCGCTACGATCTGGTGCTCACTTACGGAGGCGGGCCGCCCGTCGTCGCCGGTTACCGGGCGCTCGGCGCTCGCCAGTGCGTGCCCATCTACAACGCGCTCGACCCGGTTACACACCACCGCGCGGGCCGGGACCCGCGGTTCGAGTGCCACCTTGCCTTCGCGGGCAACAGGCTTCCGGACCGCGAGAGGCGCGTGGAGGAGTTCTTCTTCCGTGCCGCTGCGCTGCTTCCTGACCGCCGGTTCCTGCTGGCCGGAAACGGCTGGGACGACAAGCGCGTGCCGCCCAACGTGCTTTCCATCGGGCACCTCTATACGCGCGACCACAACGCGTTCAACTCCACCGCGCTTGCTGTGCTGAACGTCAATCGCGACAGCATGGCGCGGTACGGCTACTCGCCTCCTACCCGCATCTTCGAGGCTGCGGGAGCCGAGGCCTGCATCATCACTGACTCCTGGGCGGGACTCGAGCTTTTCCTCGAGCCCGGCGTGGAGGCGCTCGTGGCCCGCGACGGCGCGGAAGTTGCGGAGCACCTGGCGGCGTTGACCCCGGAGCGCGCCTGGGAGATTGGCGAAGCGGCGATGCGCCGCGTGACCGCCGAACATACATACGCACAGCGCGCTGCGGAAGTGGAGCGGCTGCTCGGCGCCACCCGCGCAGCGGCCGGAACCTCGAAATGAGCCATCGGCGGTACCGCATTTCCATCCTTGGTCTGTCCATCACGTCATCCTGGGGCAATGGACACGCGACGACCTACCGCGGCCTGGTCCGCGAGCTATCGGCGCGCGGGCATGAGGTGCTGTTCTATGAGCGCGACGTGCCGTGGTACGCACAGAACCGCGACCTCGCGCGGCCGCCGTTTGGGCGCACAGCCCTCTACTCCTGCGTGGACGAGCTGCGCGACGGCTGCGGGCGAGACATCCGCGATTCCGACGTCGTGATCGTCGGCTCCTACGTGCCCGAGGGGATCGCCGTGGGCGAGTGGGTTGCCTCCGAGATCCGCGGGCTCAAGGTGTTCTACGACATCGATACCCCCGTGACGCTCGCGCGCCTCGATCGCGGCGATTGCCAGTACCTGACGCCGGAACTGATCCGGCGCTACGACCTGTACCTTTCGTTCACCGGCGGCCCGATTCTACAGCGCCTGGAGCGCCACTACGGTTCGCCCATGGCGCGCGTCCTCTACTGCTCGACGGACCCCACAACGTACTACCCCGAAACCTGCGCGCCTGAGTGGGAACTCGGTTACCTCGGAACGTACAGCGCTGATCGCCAGCCGGTCCTCGAAGCCCTTATGCTCGAACCCGCGCGCGAATGGCCCGAAGGTAGGTTCGTCGTTGCCGGTCCGCTGTATCCTCACGGCATCGCGTGGCCCGCGAACGTGCGCCGCATAGTCCACCTCGCGCCGCCTCAGCACCGCCGTTTCTACAACTCGCAGCGCTTCACGCTGAACGTCACGCGCTCGGACATGGTCCGCGCGGGCTACTCCCCCAGCGTGCGCCTGTTCGAGGCCGCCGCCTGCGGAACGCCGATCATCAGCGACTGGTGGGAGGGCCTCGACACCATCTTCCGTCCGGGTCAGGAGATCCTGGTTGCGGAATCAGCCGCCGGCACGCTCAGGTACATAAGGGAGATGAGCGAAGACGAACGCGCCGCTATCGGCCGGCGCGCGCGCGAGCGCGTCCTTGCCGCCCACACGGCCTCACATCGCGCTGCCGAGCTCGAAAACTGCATCGAAGAGGCGCTAAACCGGACCGTGAAGCACTTCACCGCCTGACGGGCCGCTCTAGCGGGAACGAATCGCTGGAAATTCTCGTATTTGGCTATGCTGGAGTGTGCGCTAAGCAAAGCCAATGAAGCAGCAGTCTCCCGAGGTCCCAGCGGTCACCGGGGATCGCATCACGGACGCGATAGTGGCCGAGATCGCCGAGGGCGGGGAACCACTCTCGAAAAGCGTCCTGGTTCCATCAGTTTTCCGCGTTTACCTGCACCCGTGCGACTGGGATCGCCTCTACCCCATCCTCCATGAAATCCGGGCTGATGCCGAGACCGAACTCGACGCCGCGCTCGCGCGCCTGAACAAGCCGGCCGATTCGCTGGCCGCGCGCTACGGTCTTCGCAGAGCCAAGAGGTACCGGCGCGTCAAGGAATTCTGGCAGATCGATTTCTACCCCAACCGCGATGAGGATTGCCCTCCGGGCGAGTTCATCCTCATCTCCGACTTTCCGGAGCCGCCCCGCGCCATCGAACTCGAAGGCGGGGAAACCATCCGAGCGACGCGGCACGGAGGCTCCCGCACTACCGGGCAGCCGCTGACGGCGGAGCAGGGCCGCAAGACGGAGGTCGTATACGCCCAGATCTGGTTCGCCGACGACCTCGGCCGGCGCTCGTACCTGATGACGCGCGACGAGGTGCATATCGGCCGCGGAGGCGCGGGCCGTTGGGTGGACCTGGAATTGCGAACAGCCCTGACGGACATCTCGCGCGAGCACGCCATCATCCGCCGCGCGCCAGACACCGGTGAGTTCTCTATCAAGGACCTGAGCCGCTTCGGAACCACTGTTAACGGAATCACCGTGCCCTCCAGCAGGACCGCCGACAACGGCGCTGAAGCCGACAAGGATATCTGGATGCCGCTCCCCGCGCCCGCGCGGATCGTGCTCGCCGGCAAGTTCGAGCTGGACTTCCAACTGGTCGGGCAGCAGAAATGAGCCCCGCGCGCATCCGGTCGGCCGCACTCAGCGACCCCGGCATAATCCGGAAGAACAACGAAGACCGCGTGTATGCTGACGATACCCGCGGCATCTACATCGTGATCGATGGCGTAGGCGGCGAGGCCGGCGGAGAGCGCGCCGCCGCGATCGCCGAAGAGGAACTCCTCGCGCGGTTGGGCCGCAATACAGGCGCGCTCGAAGAGCGCATCCGGGAAGGCATCGCGTTGGCGGGCAGGCGCATCTTCGAGCAGGCGCGCCGCGATGCGTCGCTCGCGGGTATGTCATGCGTGCTGACCGTTGCCGTCGTTGATGACGGCGAGGTCGTGGTGGGCCATGTCGGCGACACGCGCCTCTACAAACTCCGGCGCGGCGCGATCGAGAAGATCACGCGCGATCACTCTCCCGTGGGCATGCGTGAGGACGCGGGTGAAATGTCCGAGCAGGCCGCCATGCAGCACCCGCGCCGCAACGAGATTTTCCGGGACGTCGGCTCCGAGGAGCGCGCTCCCGGCGACGCTGGTTTCATCGACATAGTCCGCGTTCCCTTCGAGCCCGATGCGGCGCTCCTGCTGTGCTCGGATGGCCTGACGGACCAGGTGACCTCGGCCGAGATCGCGCGTGTCGCCTCGCGCGGCGCGGGAGACCCGGCGCGGATCGTGCGCGAACTGGTACAGCTTGCCAACGACGCCGGCGGCAGGGACAACGTCTCGGTGATTTACGTCGAAGGGCCCTCAGTTGCCGAACCCGCCCCGGACACGGTTCCCACGCCCGCCGTGCGCCAGAGCCGCGGGCCGGTTCTGCTGGCCGCTCTTGCAGGACTGGTTCTGGGCGCGGCGGGCGCGTTCTTCGGAGTTCAATATTTCACGCCCGAACCCGAGCCTGGCCGCCGCATCCTGACGGTTGCTCCGGAGCTCGCCGCCGCAGGTGGCGACGCATACGCGACGATATCCGCCGCGCTCGAAGCCGCCCGCGCTGGAGACACCGTTGAGGTTCGCCCCGGAACGTACCGCGAGCAGGTCGAAATGAAGGAGGGTGTCAGCCTCATCTCCGCCGCGCCCGGAGAGGCGGTCATCGAGGCCGTCGCCGGCGTCAACCGCCCCGGAGCAGCGGTTCTCGCCGAGAACATCGCGAGCGGGGTGCTTTCCGGCTTCGCCATCACGGTGCTGCCGGACAGCGGTGTATCGATCGGTGTGCTGGTGTCCGACTCAAACATCGACGTGGGCGGAATCGAGGTGCGGGGGGCGGAGTCGGCCGGCATTCTCGTGCGCGGAGCGTCGCGCCCAACCATCCGCGCGAGCAGCATACGCGACAACCCCGGCGCGGGCATCCTGGTTCAGGACGGCGCTGCGCCGCGCCTGCTCGCGAACATCCTCGCCGGCAACGGCAATCGCGCGTCTGCACCGCGGGCGGGCCTCGAGGTGACCGGGACTGCCAAACCCGTTGTTATCGGCAACGCGTTCGCGAACAACTATCGCGACCTCGACTGGGAACAGCCGCCCGAAGAACTCGCCGAGCTGCGCAAGACGAACCTGATTGCGCCCGCGCCGGCCAGGCCGCGACCGCGGCATGCGGCCGCTGCAAAGGAGACTCACTAGATGGACCTCCGCCCGGGCGAACGGTTTGAGCGCTACGAGATAGAGCGGCTGCTCGCCGAGACGCGCATGTCGAAGGTCTGGATGGCGCGCGACACGGAGGAGAACCGCACGGTCGCGCTGAAGGTCATCCGGCGCATCGACGAGAAGGACGACATGATCGAGGCCGCGCGGTTCGGCGCGATGCTCCAGCAGATGCTCTCAGCCTGCGACGAACGCGTGGTGAAGGTCCACCGGTATGGCGAAACCGGCGGGTGGTTCTTCATCGATATGGAGTACGTCGAGGGCCGCGATGTTTCGGAGATACTGCGCGAGCGCGGCCGGCTCGCGCCGGACACGGCGGTGAAGATTGCGCGCAGCGTCGCGGCGACGCTCGATAACCTGCACAACTTCTCGGCCGTGATAGATGGCAGGCAGGTCATCTCCGCCGTGCACGGTGATTTGAAGCCCAAGAACATTCGTATCGTGGGCGACATCGACGGCGAGTTCTCCGTGAAGGTGCTGGATTTCGGCACCGCCAAGGCGCTCTCTCAAAGCAAGCCCGGCGGAACCCGCACCCCCGCGTGGACGCCCGCGTACGCCTCGCCGGAACTGCTGGACCGCCGCGAGATGAACCCGCTCAGCGACCGCTGGGCGCTCGGCGTGACGCTGTACGAGATGGTTTCCGGGCGCGTCCCGTTTGGGGCGGGGAAGAGCGTTGAGGAAATCGAGAACCAGATCCGCTGCCGGCCGCACATGCCGGACCTCGAGATCGCCGATTGCCCCGCCGCCCTCCACGCCATCCTCTACAGGCTGCTGGACCCGAACGCAAAGGCCCGCTACCAGAGCGCGCGCGAACTCCTGCTCGACCTGAAGCGCTACCCGGAGATGCCCGAAGCCGCCGGCTATCAGGGCGAGACGGTCCGCTCCGGAGACCTGCCGCCGGTATACGGGGATGAGACGCGCCGTTCGGACGAGCCGCCGCCGGCGTACGGGGATGAGACGCGCCGTTCGGACGAGCCGCCGCGCAATGCTTTGCCGGCGCTTCCAGCGCGCGCGAAGCGGCCGCTATCGAAGCGCGCCGTGCTCATCCGTACGGCGGCCGCGATCGTCGCCGCTGTCCTGGTGATGTGGCTGCTCGTGCGTGAGGGACGCGCCTTGAACGAGGCTCAGAAGCTTGCGTCTGACCTCGCCGTGGACCGCATCTCCGTAACCGAGGCACGCGAGCAGTTCGAGAAACTCCGCTCCCGGCCGCTCATCTGGGTGCCGAAGAGCCGGATGGCGTCGCTGTTGAGCAACGGCCTCACCGCGCGGGGCGACGCCATCATCACACGTTTCAGGAGCGGCGCCGTCCGCATCGCGGAGTGGAGGCAGGCGCGCAAGTTTTTCGAGCAGGCCCACGACAGCGATCCTCGGAACGAGGCCGTCCGCGGCCGCCTCCGCCTGTGCGACGCGCACCTGCTGCGCTACCGCGGCCAGGCAGAGAAGAGCGCCGAGGTGCTCGCCTCGGCTGCGGACCGTTTCCGCGAGGCCGGCGCGATGCTGAAGGGTTCGCCGGACCCGTGGCTCGGCCTCGCCATGCTCGAAATCTATAACCGCAAAGACCCGGAGCAAGGCGCACAGGCGCTCGAGGAAGCGGCACGCCGGAGCTACGACTACAAATCGCAGGCGCGATGGGTGGCGCTGCTCGCCGGCGCATACCGCGCGCGTGCGGAGGCCCTGGAGTGGGAGGCCGACCAGATCGCCGGCACGCTCCCTGATCAGGCGGAGGAACGGCTCGAGCAGGCCGCCGCCATGAACGAGAAGGCCATCGAGTGGTACTCGAAGATTCCGCTCCACGGCGATTCGCTAGCTGAGATAGAGCGCTGCCGTGCCTCGGTGGAGGAGATCCGCGCGCGCATCGAAGATATCCGCGAGGGAGACGGGCGGTCGTGAGACTGCGGCGTGTTTCGGCCCGTAGCGCGCGGCCCGCCCGGCCTCCATTCGCCTGGCGTCGCTCCGAGGCGCTTGCCATGCTGCTTGTGGCGTGTGCGCTGGCGCTGGCGTTCTGGCAGGTTTACCGCGCCACTGAAGCGCCGCTCAAGGACGCTGCTGCGGGGATCGCTCGCGGTGACATCTTTCTGCTGCGCCGCGGCGCAACCGCGGCCGAGATCGTACGCTTTCTCCGCCCGTACGAGGATGAGCGCGAACGCCGCGCCATCGCCGCCCGCATCGCAGACGCACTCGTTGCCGGCGCGCCCGGGAACGTCGGCGCGCTCGCTGCTGTTCGGACTGAACCGGGCGGCCGGCGCCTTGTCAGCTACGACGAGTTCGCGCGCCTGAAGCCCTACTTCGCCGTGCGGACGCCCGCCGATTTTCGAGCCGCCTTCCGGCGTTCGCTGTGGCTGTTTTTCGGAGCGTTCGTCCTGGCGCATCTGGTGCTTACCCTCATCCGGTTCCGCGGCGACCAGCGGCTGCTGCCGCTTGCATTCCTGCTGTCGGGAGCGGGTCTCGCGCTCATGATCAGCCTGCGCGACCCCGTGCGAGACTTCATGCTGTTCTCGGATTTCGCAGCGGGTGTCGCGGCAGCGTGCGGGCTGCTGGTTGCGATCTGCGCCGCGTCTCACTACATGGACCTGCGAAGCCGCGGGCTGCTGCCCGGCCCCGCCTTCATCGCCGCTGCGCTCGACCGGGCCAACGATTTCGCCCGCGCTGCGTCGCGCCGCGGCCATCTCGCGTTCGCCGCCGCGATCGTGCTTTCGCTGTTGCTGCTCGCTTTCGGCACAGGTCCCGGAGAGAGCGGCGTCCGCGTGCGCTTGTGGTTCTTCCAGCCCGTTGAACTGATCCGTTTCCTGCTCGTGCTGTTTCTGGCGAGCTACTTCGCGTCGAGATGGGAGTTTCTACGCGAGCTGAAAGAGAAACGCATCCGCTCGCGATTCGACCTGCCGCGCATCGATCACGCTCTGCCCGTGATGGTGGCGGTCGCCATCGCGATCGCGTTCTTCTTCCTTCAAAAGGACCTCGGGCCTGCCGTCATCCTGGCGGGCCTGTTCCTGGCGCTCTATGCCGTGGCTCGCTTCCGCATCGGGTTGGTGGCGGCGGCCCTGGGCACACTGGCTGCTGTAGGTGCGCTGGCGTACGCCATCGGCTACCCGCCCGTCGCGGTCACTCGCATCGGCATGTGGCTGAGCCCGTGGAACAACGGACTGGCGCGCGGCGAGCAGGTGGTGCACGCACTATGGGCGATGGCGTCCGGTGGGTTGTTCGGCGCGGGGCTCGGCGGCGGCCAGCCGCAACTCATCCCGGCCGCTCACACCGACCTCATCCTTGCGGCGCTCGCTGAGGAGTGCGGCCTGGCCGGACTACTGGTCGTGGTGGCGGCATTCGTTTACCTGTTCGCTCGCTGCTTCCGCCTGGCGCTCCGCGCTCCATCCGAGTACGATTTCTTCCTGTCGCTCGGCCTAACGCTGGCCCTGGCTCTCCAAGGGGCACTCATCGCTGGCGGTATCGCCGGCGTGCTGCCGCTATCGGGCGTCGTCACGCCGTTTCTCAGCTACGGAAGCACGGCGATGCTCGTCAACTTCGCCTGCCTCGGCGTCTTGATGGCAATCTCGGCGAAGCCCGCGCGTCCCGAGCCCGATCCGCGGTTCGTGCGGCCAGTAAAGGTGCTCGCGGGGGTGCTGGCCGCGTTCGCGGTTGTCATTGTTGCGCGCGCCATGTGGGTCCAGGCTCTGAAAGCGGACGAGATCGCGGGCGCGGGCACGCTCGTTTACCGGGAAGATGGTTCCTACGCGCTGGCGTACAACCCGCGGCTGCTTTCCATCGCCCGGCGCATTCCGCGCGGCACGATATACGACCGCAACGGCCTGCCGCTCGCGACCAGCAACTGGGAAGAACTCGAAAAACACCGCGCCGCCTACGCCGCGCTCGGCATCGACATCGACAAGGCGTGCTCGCGTGCCGATTCGCGCCAGTACCCCCTCGGCGCGGCTGCGTTTCACCTGCTCGGCGATATCCGCACGCGCGTGCGCTGGGCGGCGCCGAACGCCGCGTTCGAGGAGAAGATCTCCCGCGCGCGCCTGCAAGGCTTCAATGACGGCGAGCGCCTGGAAACTGTCGTGCTGCCGCGCTCGGGCGAGCGCGTGCGCGTCGTGCGCTACAACTACTCCGAACTCGTGCCGCTGCTGCGCGCGCGCATGAACCCGTCCGATCCGGCCGTGCGCCGTTTAATGGAAGCCCCGCGCGATGTGCGGCTCTCGATCGACGCTCGGCTCCAGGCGCGGCTCTCGCGCGCGTTCGACGAATACCTGCGAAGGAACCGCTGGCGCGCTGGCGCGGTTGTCGTCATCAGGCCCACAACGGGCGAGTTGCTCGCCTCGGTAAGCGCGCCGCTGCCCGCGGGCGAGTCGCGCGAATCGCTCGACCTGGCCCGTTTCGGCGAGTATCCGCCAGGTTCGGCGTTTAAGCTGGTCACCGCAATGGCCGCGCTGCGGCGCGATCCGGGCCTGCTCTCGAAGCGGTACGAGTGCGTCCGCTTGCCGGACGGCCGCGTGGGAAATCGTGTTCGACGCCGCGTCATCCGCGATGACCTGCAAGACCGGCATCCGCACGGAAGCATCGACATGCGACAGGCGCTCGTGCACTCCTGCAATGCGTTCTTCTCGCAGCTCGGCACGTACGACGTCGGCGCCGCGGGTTTGCGCGAGACTGCGGGGCTGTTCAACATTGCCGCTGCCCGGCCCGACACCGATGAGAACGTCGACGCCGACCTGCCGCAGGCGGCATACGGGCAGGCGCAGGTGCTGGTGACTCCGTGGAGGCTGGCTCGCGTCGCGGGCGGGATAGCAGCCGGCGGGAAACTCGCGCCCGCCAGAGTTCGGCTGGAGCCGGCCGACGGCGATCCGTCGATGGGGCGCGCCGTTCTTGACCCGGCGCTCGCAGCCGTGCTCCAGGCCGCCATGCGAACGGCGGTGACGTCGGGAACCGGACGCGCGGCTGCCGCGGCGCCTGTCGCGATCGCCGGGAAGACCGGAACCGCTGAGGTGGCGAACGCGCCATCTCACGCCTGGTTCACGGGCTATGCCCCGGCTGATGCGCCAGTGAGCCAGCGCATCGCGTTCGCCATCCTCGTGGTCAACGGAACTTACGGAGGGCGCGCCGCCGCGCCGTTCGCGCCGGTGTTGGTGAGCACCGCGCGCGAACTCATCGCTCCGGGGCAGCGCGTGCGAGTGGGAGAAGCGCAATGAAGAACTGGAAGCAACTGCTCGGCGCTCTCGAACCGGCCGAGCGCGAGCCGCTCGAGGTTCGAAGCGCGGTGATCGAGTCGATAGAGGAGTTGGTGCAGCCCCTCGGCGACGGACGGCGTGGCCTCGTGCACAACCGCATCTCCGTCCGGCTGCGCTCGGCGAACCCGGAACGCCGCGAACTGATTTACGCGGTGCTCTCCGCCGAACCCGGACTGCGCAACGCGGTGGAATCGCGCCTGGCGGCCACGGGGTGCCAGGCGCCGCCGGATCTCCAGATCCAGATCGTCAAGGACGCTCCCGCCGGCTCGGGCGACTTTGACATCGTGCCCTCCATCGAGGGCGCAGCCGCCCAGGCCGCCGCAACGGGCGCGCCGCCTCCGCCGGCGCCGAAGCGCATACCGCGCCCGAAGGCTCGGCTAACGCTCATTGCCGGGTCGGGTCCCATCGAGACGCTCGATATCGCCACGGATGTCGTCAACATCGGGCGCGTGCAGGAAGTACGCGCGAAGGATCACCGCCCGCTTCGCCGCAACCATCTCTACTTCAGCGATGCCGAGACCACCGTCTCGCGCCAGCACGCGCACATACGCTGGGACCCCGAGGCCGGCCATTTCCGCCTGTTCGACGACCGCAGCGCGCGAGGCACGCGCCTGTTCTCGAATGGCGAGCCTGTTGACGTCCCTCCCGGCCGCGGACGCGGCGAACTACTTCATTCCGGAGACGAGATCTACTTCGGCAGCGCCGGCGTCCGGTTCGAGATTCTGGATTAGCTGCCCGCCGCGCCACTCCAGCGCCGGACCGTCTCATCCCGCTACGATCTTTGTATGCGCACGCGACCTTTGGGTCAATCGGGAATTGAAGCTTCGGTGGTGGCCTTCGGGGCATGGGCCATCGGAGGCTGGATGTGGGGAGGCGCTGACGAGCAGGCCGCCCTGCGAGGCATCGAGGCCGCTTTCGATGCCGGCGTGAACTTCTTCGACACAGCGCCCGCTTACGGCCTCGGGCGCTCTGAGGAACTCATCGGCCGAGCGCTCGCCGGCCGCCGCGACAAGGTCGTCATCGCCACGAAGTGCGGCCTTGCGTGGCACACGGATCGGGGTACGTACTTCTTCACCCAGGCGGGCAAGCCGGTGCACAAGTATCTGGGGGGCGACTCCATCATTTACGAGTGCGAACAGAGCCTTAAGCGGCTCCGCACCGATTACATCGACCTCTACCAGACCCATTGGCAGGACTCCACCACTCCGATCGAGGAGACCATGTCCGCGCTGCTGAAACTCAAGGAGCAGGGGAAGATCCGAGCCATTGGTGTCAGCAACGCGACGCCCGAGCAGATTGCCGAGTACCTGCGCTTCGGACCGGTCGATACGGACCAGGAGAAGTACAGCCTCATCGATCGCGATCTCGAAGCCGCGCAGATTCCGCTCTGCCGCGAGAAGAACATCGCCATGCTTGCCTACTCGCCCCTCGCGAATGGGCTGCTGACCGGCAAGATCGGTCCTGAGCGCGTGTTCCCGCCCACCGATCTGCGTCACAATAACCCGCGCTTCAGCGTCGAGAACCGCACTCGCATCGCCGAGCGCCTGGAGCGCATACGGCCCATCGCCGACGGGCACGGGCTGACTCTCACGCAGTTGATCATAGCCTGGACCATCGAGCAGCCTGGCGTAACTCACGCGCTCGTGGGCGCTCGCGATGACGTACAAGCCCGCGAGAACGCTGCCGCCGGCGACGTTAAGCTCACCGCTGACGAGCTCGCCGCGATCAGCGAGGCGTTCAAGGAGTCGAGTTAGCGGGTTGCTCTTCCGGAAGTGAACGGTTCCGGATGCTAGCCGCGTGCGAGAGCCGCCAGCCGGTTCGCCCGGCGGGCGATCTCGCCGCGGTCGACGTTGCGGTATCGCTCGGGCAGCAGGTTTCTGCTAGTGCACTCCAGCACCGCGGCCAGGTTCTGAAGCTCTATCTCGGTCGGGTAAGACGGCGAGATGAAGTCGTCGAGCGCGTGCTTGAGGTCGTCGGCGTCCACCTTTGAGTCGTTCTCAAGCGCGCTCTTCATCTTGGCCCGGATGAGCACGGCCTCGATGTCCGCGCCCGAGAGCGTCCCGGCGTTGCGCAGGAAGTACTGCTCGGCCTCTTCGGAAGCGATCTGCGTGCCGGTCTTCTTCTGCATGGCGCGCAGCAGCGCCAGACGCTCCTCGTCGGTTTCGGGGTAGAAGAGCGCGATGTGCTCCTCGGCGCGGCCCTGGCGCTTGAGGTCGACGGGCAGCAGGTCGGGGCGGCAGGTTAGCAGGAACCAGATCACCTTTCCTCGTAGTTCGGTGTTCCCCATGAAGGCGGCAATCTGCGCGAAGACGCGGTTCGAAACTCCGCTGTCGCCGGAACTGGAGCGGTGGCCGAGCTGCGCGTCCGCCTCGTCCACGATTACCGCGATGGGGCTCATGGCTTTGAGGAGCGCGAGCACGCGCTCCAGATTGCCCTCGGTCTGCCCCTGCCACATGCTGCGAAAGTTCTTCAGAGTGACGGCGGGAATGCCGCACTCGCCGGCGAAGCACGTCGTAAGGAACGTTTTCCCGGTGCCGACCGGCCCGCAGATGACGTACCCCATGGGGACGACGTCCGTGCGGCCGTCGCGGATAGCCCTCGCGGCGTCGCGGAGCTTCTGCTTTGCGGCCTCGTGGCCGGCCACCATGTTGAGGTCGAACTTGCTCTGGACGAACTCGAGCAGTCCGCCCGACTCGGCCTCGATGAGCGCCTTCTTCCGCTCGGTGAGGAACTTCACGGTGAGCGGGCGGCGGTTCTCCACCGCGTCCGAGATGAGGCTCTGCAACTGCACCCGGCGCAGGCCGGCTGTGAGCTTCGCGAGCGCGGGAACGCTCACGTCCGAGCCATCTGGCAGCGGCTGCCGGCGCAACTGCGCGTCGATGTACTCCAGGCGCTCGTTCTCGTCGGGCAGCGGAATGGCAATGGACGCCACGCCGGGGTTCTGCACCAGGCCAGAGTTCAGCTCCACCTGATTCTCGGCGACTAGCACCACGGTGACGTCGGCCTGCACGAAAGCCGTGTTCTGCGCCCAGCGCTTGAGAATGACCAGCGCGTTGCGGTCCTCGGCGGAGAGGCCCGACACGTCGCTTGCCGGCGCGATGGTCTCGGCGAAGTCGATGATGAGCGCTATGCTCTTGCGGTCGAGAATGCGCAGCCGGAGATAGTTGTCGAGGATATTGAGAACGCCGTCGGGATTGCGCGGCAGGCCGCGGCTGAAAGACGTGCCGTGAAAGGTGTCATAGCCCTGCAGGGCGCGCGAGAAATCCGCCTGCGCCTCCGGGCTTCCAAAGGAGAGGCCGCCGCCTCGGTCGTATGTGAGCACCAGGTCGCGGCGCCCGAATAGCTGCTCGCGCAGGAACCGCTGGAGCGGCACGAACTCCGTCGCGTTCGGGCGGCGCATGGGCACGAGGTCGCGGACGTTGCCGTGCAGCACGAACATGGCGAGCGTGCGCGAGTAATACTTCTCGGAAAGCTGGCGCGCCCAGTCGGGCAGCCCCGCCAGCGAGGCGGATGTTGCGATCATCTCAACTCTGCACCCGGTTGCGCTGCTGTGGCTGCGCCTCGCCCGACGGGCCGGTGGGCAGTGGCGCGAGCACCGGGCCTCCCGCGTTGGCGGCGGTCAGCTCCGGTGTGGCCATCTCGTAGATGGCCTCCACCTCGCGCACGGTTTCTTCGGTCTGCTCAACGTCCTGCATCAGCGAATCCAGGTGAACCGTAATCTGCTGCGGGTCGCGCATCGTGACGGATTGGTCGCGCACGAGCTGGAGCACGTCCTCGATAGCCGCGCACTGCGCATCCACGACGTCGCAGTTCTCGTGGATCTTCTCGTACTTCTCCACGCGCTTCCTGAGTATCTCGATGCGCTTGCGGTTGATCTCCTGAACCTTGGGCGACTCGCGGTCGAGACCGCTCTCTATCTGCTGCGCCTCGCGCTTGATGCTCTCGACGTCGGTGGACTTCAAATACATGCGGTGAACGTAAGCCGAGTGCAGCAGCCGCAGGTAGGCTTGCATGAGGCCTTCGAGCTTTTCCTCGGTCTGCTGCACGACGAGCTGCCCGGTTGTGGACAGGCGCCGGTAATTCGCCGTGATGGCGCGCACGGCGCGGCCGAGGTCGAGATAGCGGTTCTTCATCTCCTGCGGAAGCTCTTCGTAGAGCTGTTGAAGGCGCAGGCGGTTGCGGCGGCGCTGGTCGCGGAAGCGCCAGGACCGAACCATGCGCTGGAAGCGTGTCATCTGCGGCACGGTGGCCAGGTACATCAGTTCCAGCCCCGCCGCCAGCATCAGCGGCAGGTGGGAATGCGAAGCGGCCGCGAACAGGCCGGCGCCGGCCAAACCGATGAGGTTGTACTGCCACAGGAAGGCGGCCGCGATGTAGTCGAGCGAACTGTACTCGCGTGCCTGCTCTACTTTTTCAGCCATCCAAGCTCACCCCCGCTTCCAGCAGTCCCCACCATGATTGTAGCGGTCCATCCCGCCCCTCACGACGCCTCCGGATTCAGATACACCCGGAACTCGGTGTGGCCGTTCTGCTCGCGGCTGCCGGAGCCCGCGTTGCCCGCGGCTGCGCCGGTCTGCATGCGGTCCCTCGCGATGCCGTGCTTCTCCGCCAGGTAGTCGCGAACGGCATCGGCGCGGCGTTTCGATAGCCGCGTGCCGGCGTCCCGCGAGTCTTTCGAATCCGTGCTGCCATCGATGGAAACCACCGTGTTCCCGTACGCGCGCAGGAACCGGCCGAGGTCATCCACGGCGAGCCGCGAATCGAGCACCAGCTCCGCCGAGTTTGGCGGGAACCAGAGGTACAGCCGTCGTGTTGCCACCGGCGTCGCGCCCGGCGCGGGCCGGCGATAGCGCGCGGGCCGCTCCGAGGATTCCGCCGGGAACACGCCGCGGTCGCCGATGCTGTCAAGAAACCTGTAATCGACCGACCCCTCGGGGTTTTCGATGCGCCGGATCAGGCGCAGCTCGCGGTACATCTCGTTCGCCAGCCGGAAGATGTTCGTGTAGTCCGAGTCCTGGTTGGGCGCGCCGAAGAACTGCCGGTTGTCGGCGAAATCGGCAAGGTGCACGCCCGCCAGCATCGCTTTGGCGGCGTCGGCCGGGATGTTGAAATCCTTTACCGAGCCGATCAGATTGTAAGCGCGCGATGGCGAATCGCGGGTGAACGCCGCCGCTTCGAGCCAGCCCTCGATGAATGCGATCAGCGTCTTCGGATTGTGCTCCGCGTAAGACTCGCTCACGACGACAATGTCGGCCACCAGCCGGTTGGCTGCCGCCGTGTCGTAAAGCTTGCTCGCACCCGCGCGCTTTGCGAGGGCGTCGCTCATCTCGGGCTCCCAGGCCACCGCGGCGTCAACCTTCTGGCTTGCGAATAGCAGCGCCGGCTCGACGCCGTCTTTCGTGTGCAGAGCGCGGTTGAGTATCTGCCCGCGCTGCTCCGAACTCAGCCCCGACGCCCTCAAGCCATTCCAGAGCAGGAAGTGCGAGGGCGTGTGCGGCGCGAATGCCACGGTCTTGCCGGCGAGGTCCTCTACGGAACCGATGCCCTGGCGCGCGATGACGCCATCTGCGCCCCGCGACCATCCTGCCAGCATCACCGCCCGCGCGCCGAAGCCGCGTTCGCGAAAGCGCGCGTAGTCGCGCGCCCAGACGTCGGCAGTGGTGAACATGGCGTCCACCCGGTTGCCGGCAAGCGCCTCGGCGGCCTCGTTCCAGTCGTCGATCACCTCGAACCGGACGCGTATCCCGCGGCGGTGATAGATCGAGCCCTGCTGCGTTTCCAGCCCGCCGTTTGCCACCAGCCCCGGCGCGCAACCGACCCGCGGGTTGACGCGAACGCGGATTTCATTCGACAGCGCCTGAACGTCCTTGGGAAGGGGCTCGAGCCGGCGGGGTGGCTCGGCGGGCCGCGCGCCTTCCACGGGCTGCACGGTGGGCGCGCCAAAGACGGCGCTCAGGTCCAGCAGGCCGTACTGGTGAACGCTATAGGCCACCAGCGCCAGGCCGGCCAGGAAGATGACAGCCCAACCCCCCTTCTCGATCCTCACCATGTCGCAGTCCCCGCCGCGGCGCTATGTGGCCTGTTCGCGCTCGCGCTCGCCGATGGTCTTCTCGGCGCTGGTTCCGGCTTCGGCGGCAGGCATCAGGCCCATCTCGACCTTGAACTGCTTTACGAGCTCGGCGGCGCGCAGCTTCTCGGCCTCTTCCTCGATCTTGATGCGCTGCGTGTCCACGTTGCCGAGGGCCATCTCCATCCGCGCCTCGTTTACGGCGGTCTGCTCCTCGATCTTGCGGAGCATCTCGTCGTGCGTGGCGCTCATGCCGGCCACCTCGAAGGACTCCATGGCATCGGCTACCTGGCGCTGCCATTGCGCGCGCCGGTGATCGCGGATTGCGTTCATCGCTTCGCGGGTCTTGCGCTCCTTCTCGCGCATGAAGGCCTGCTTGACTGCGATAGCCTTGTCGTAAGCGGCGCGGGCTGTGGTGAGCTGCTCCTCGTTGCGGGCGAGCGCGCCGCGGACCTGCTCGAGCTGGACGGCGAAGTTGCCTGCCAGGTCGTCGCGCCCCACCTGAATGGCGGCTTTCACCTTGGCCGTCAGGTCGCGCAGCTCGGCCTTGTATTTCGCTTCCTCCTTTTCGAGCAGCGCTACGTTGGCGCGCACCATGGCGATGCTCTCGTTCATCCGCGGAACCTGATCGTTCATGTCGCGGATGTTCTGTTGCAGAATCAGCTCCGGATTCTCGGCCTTAGAGATGAAAAAGCCGAAGAAGGACCTGATCGCTCGTGACAGGCGTTTGAACATTTCTTATTTCGCTCCCCACTCGATACGGCTCAGCCGGCGTTTTGGGCCGGGTTTTGCGAGGCCGCCGCGTCAGGCGCCGGCGCAACGCTCCGCGCAGCATTCCCGTCCGGCTCGGCCGGGCAGGTGGTGATCGGATTCTCCGTCACGAAATAGGATACGGCTTCCGCAATTTTTTGTTCCTCTTGGCGCTTGGACGCCCGCCATCTCGAGAAGCTCTCGCGTTCCCGTAGGGCCTCGTCGGCGTTGGCCTGCATACGGGCGCGGTAGTCCGCGGTCAGACGGTCCAGCTCCGCCTGCAGCCGCCGGTTAGCGCTTGCCTTGGAGGCTTCGAGCGCGGCGAGTTCCCGCGCGCGCGCC
>JBLNBX010000232.1:0-17516 GCA_050260275.1 bacterium | reverse complement strand
GCCTGCTCTCGAAGGACACCGAGCTGACGCGCGACCTGATCGAGAAGATGAAGTCGCGCGACCTCAAGCGCATGCGCCTCAAGGACAATGACCCGCGGCTGAACGAGCAGATCGACGAGATCGAGGAGATGACCTCGCGTCAGATCTCCGTGCTCGAGAAGATCACAGACGAGAAGATCGCCAAGCTGCGCAAGGGCGACGAACTGCCTCCGGGCGTGATCAAGCTCGTGAAGGTGTACATCGCCATGAAGCGCAAGCTATCGGTCGGCGACAAGATGGCCGGCCGGCACGGCAACAAGGGCGTGATCGCGCGCATCGTTCCCGAAGAAGACATGCCGTATCTTGCCGACGGCACTCCGGTGGAGATCATACTGAATCCGCTGGGCGTGCCTTCGCGCATGAACGTGGGCCAGATCCTGGAGACGCACCTGGGTTGGGCCGCTTCGGTGATGGGCCTGCGTTACGCGACGCCGGTGTTCGACGGCGCCTCGGAGCACGACATACAGAAGGAACTCGCCAAGGCGGGACTGCCAACGTCGGGCAAGGTCAAGTTGTACGACGGCATGACGGGGCAGCCGTTCGAGCAGCCTGTCACCGTCGGTTACATCTACATGATGAAGCTGTCGCACCTGGTGGACGACAAGATCCATGCGCGCTCGATCGGGCCGTACTCGCTGATCACGCAGCAGCCGCTCGGCGGCAAGGCGCAGTTCGGCGGGCAGCGGTTCGGAGAAATGGAGGTGTGGGCGCTCGAGGCGTACGGCGCGGCCTACATTCTCCAGGAGCTGCTGACGGCCAAGTCCGACGACGTCTATGGCCGCGCGAAGATCTACGAGGCCATCGTCAAGGGCGAGGCGGCGGCGGAACCGGGCGTTCCCGAGTCGTTCAACGTGCTGATTCGCGAGCTGCAGTCGCTGTGCCTCGATGTCGAGCTGATGAAGAAGCCGCAGGAGCAGATGGAAGATACCGCGCTCGCGGCTGACTGACAAGGTATCGCCGCGGCGGCGCGGGCGGGCTGAGACCCGTCCGCGCCGGGCTGCGGCTGACAGGTTTTTTGGGTATTAATTGGAGGCTGCTTTGTATCGTTCATCTCCCTACGACCGAGCCAACCTGATTGCGGATTTCGATTCGATTCGAATCTCGCTGGCGTCGCCTGAGAAAATCCGCAGTTGGTCACACGGGGAAGTCACAAAACCGGAGACGATAAACTACCGGACTTTCAAGCCGGAACGTGACGGGCTGTTCTGCGCCCGGATCTTCGGCCCTATCGCGGACTGGGAATGCCTGTGCGGCAAGTACAAGCGCATGAAGCACCGCGGCGTGATCTGCGACAAGTGCGGCGTCGAAGTGACGCTGTCGCGCGTTCGCCGCGAGCGCCTCGGGCACATTGAGCTGGCCAGCCCCTGCTCGCACGTCTGGTTCTTCAAAGGCCTGCCCAGCCGCATCGGTTACCTGCTCGACATCACGCTTCGCGAGCTGGAGCGAGTGCTCTACTATGAGGCCTACGTCGTTGTGGACCCCGGTGAGGTGCCGAACCTCCAGGCCGCCGAGGTCATCAGCGACGAGCGGAAGCGGCAGCTCGAAGCGGAATACCCCGGCAAGTTCGTTGCGATGATGGGCGCCGAGGGCATCAAGGAACTGCTGAAGAAGGTCGACGTCGAGGCGCTCTCGCAAGAGATCCGCGAGAAGATGAAGACTGAGGTCTCGCAGCAGAAGAAGCTGAAGTACGCAAAGCGGCTGAGGGTGGTCGAGAGCTTCCGCAAGTCCGGCAACAAGCCGGAGTGGATGATCCTGGACGTGCTGCCGGTGATCCCGCCGGAGCTTCGCCCGCTGGTGCCGCTCGACGGCGGGCGCTTCGCGACCTCGGACCTGAACGACCTCTACCGCCGAGTGATCAACCGCAACAACCGGCTCAAGAAGCTGATAGAGCTGCACGCGCCTGACGTGATCGTCCGCAACGAAAAGCGCATGCTCCAGGAAGCCGTGGACGCGCTGTTCGACAACGGACGGCGCGGACGCGTGCTGCGCGGCGCGAACAACCGGCCGCTGAAGTCGCTCTCCGACAACCTGAAGGGCAAGCAGGGACGGTTCCGCCAGAACCTGCTCGGCAAGCGCGTGGACTACTCGGGCCGGTCCGTCATCGTAGTGGGTCCGGAACTGAAGCTGAACCAGTGCGGTCTGCCGAAGAAGATGGCGCTCGAGCTGTTCAAGCCGTTCATCTATCACCGGCTCGAGCAGCGAGGGCACTGCACAACCATCAAGCAGGCCAAGGAACTGGTGGAGCAGCAGGACCCGGTGGTGTGGGACATCCTCGAAGAGGTCATCAAGGACCACCCCATCCTGTTGAACCGCGCGCCTACGCTGCACCGCCTCGGCATTCAGGCGTTCGAGCCGGTGCTGGTCGAAGGCAAGGCCATTAAGATTCACCCGCTGGTCTGCACGGCGTTCAACGCCGACTTCGACGGCGACCAGATGGCGGTGCACATTCCGCTGTCGCCGGAGGCGCAGATCGAGGCGGCCACGCTGATGCTGGCCTCGAACAACATTCTTTCTCCGGCGCACGGCGCGCCGATCGCCGTTCCCACGCAGGACATGGTGCTCGGCCTGTACTACCTCACGAAGGCGCGGCCGAAGACCAAAGGCGAGGGCCGCACGTTCGCGTGTGTCGAGGATGTACTGATCGCGCTCGAGATGGGCGAAGTGGAGACGCTTACGCCGATTAAGCTTCGCTACACGGGCAAGGTGCTGGACCTGGAGAAGTCGTTCGACACCCAGAACGTCCTTTACACCGAACCCATCGAGTACAACAAGCAGTACATGGACACGACGGTGGGACGCGTCATCTTCAATGACGCGCTGCCGGATGAGATGCCCTTCATCAACGGCCTGTTGAAGAAGAAGGCGCTGACGCAGTTGGTGCAGTATTGCTACCTTCGCTTCGGTCTGCACACCACTGTGCAGATGCTCGACCGCATCAAGGAGCTTGGGTTCTATTACGCCACTCGCGCGGGCATCTCTATCGGCGTCGACGACATGGTTGTGCCGAAGCAGAAAGCGGAGCTGGTCCGAGCGGCTGAACAGGAGGTCATCGGCGTCCAGCAGCAGTACATCGAAGGCGCGATCACGAACGGCGAGCGCCTCAACAAGATCATCGAGATCTGGTCGAAGGTCACCGAGCGCGTCTCCGAAGAGATGTTCAAGGTGATGGAAGAGGACGACCGCACGGGCCGCTACCTCAACCCGATCTACATCATGGCGGATTCCGGAGCGCGCGGTTCGAAGCAGCAGATCCGGCAGCTCTCCGGAATGCGCGGCCTGATGGCGAAACCCTCAGGCGACATCATCGAGACCCCGATCACGGCGAACTTCCGTGAGGGCCTGAACGTGCTGCAGTACTTCATCTCGACGCACGGCGCGCGCAAGGGTTTGGCCGACACCGCTCTCAAGACGGCGGACTCGGGCTACCTCACGCGGCGGCTCGTGGATGTGGCTCAGGACGTCATCGTCACCGAGGACGACTGCGGCACAACCAACGGAATCTACGTCGAGTCGATCGTCGAGTCGGGCGAGATCATCGAACCTCTGCGCGACCGCATTGTCGGCCGCGTCGCGCTCGAAGATCTTTACGACTACGAGGGCAACCTGATCGCGGGCGTGAATCAGGAGATCAACGAAGAACTGGCGGTGGCGATTCAGGCGGCTGGCATCGAGCGCGTGAAGATCCGGTCGGTGCTGACCTGCGAATCGAAGCGCGGCGTCTGCCAGCTGTGCTACGGGCGCAACCTGGCCACGGGCCGCATGGTGGAGCGCGGCGAGGCGGTGGGCGTCATCGCGGCGCAGTCCATCGGCGAGCCGGGCACGCAGTTGACCATGCGCACGTTCCACATCGGCGGCGCGGCTACCCGAGTCAGCGAGCAATCGACGCAGGACGCCAAGACTGACGGCTTCGCTAAGTTCATCAACATCGTCACGGTGCGCAACAAGGCCGGCGATCTGGTGGCGATGAACAGAAATGGCATACTGGCCGTCGTCGACGACAGGGGGCGCGAGAAAGAGCGCTACCAGGTTGTGTACGGCGCTAAGATTCGCGTCAACAACGGCGACCGCGTCACCGCCAACCAGATCCTGCTCGAGTGGGACCCATACACGTTCTCGATCCTGACCGAGGTGAGCGGCACTGTCCACTTCAGGGATCTGGTCGAGGGTCTGACGCTGCGAGAGCAGATGGACGAGATCACGGGCATGTCGCACTGGGTGGTCACCGACTCGCCCGACGAAAAGCGCATGCCGACTCTGGTGATCCGGCCGGCAGGCGGTGGGCGCAGCGACGAGCGCCGGTACCTGATGCCGACGAACGCGCACTTGACGGTGAAGGACGGCGAAGAGGTCCACGCGGGCGACGTTATCGCGAAGATCCCGCGCGCGACCACAAAGACCAAAGACATCACCGGCGGTCTGCCGCGCGTGGTGGAGCTGTTCGAAGCGCGCAAGCCGCGCGAGACGGCCATCATCGCTGAGATCAACGGAACCGTGAAGTACGGCGAGTTGGTCAAGGGCCAGCGCAAGGTGATCATCCGCGGCGACGACGGGCAGGAGCGCGAGTACCTGATCCCGCGCGGCGTCCACATCAACGTCCAGGAGGGCGAGCGCGTCCGTGCGGGCGATCCTCTGATGGACGGGCCGCGCAATCCGCACGACATCCTGGACGTCCTCGGCGAAGCCGAACTGCAGAAGTACCTGGTGAACGAAATCCAGGAGGTTTACCGCCTGCAGGGCGTGAACATCAACGACAAGCACCTCGAGACGATCGTCCGGCAGATGATGCGCTGGGTGAAGGTCGAGGACATCGGCGACACTGAGTTCCTGCCAGAAGAGGTGGTGGACAAGTTCAGGTTCCGCGAGGAGAACGACCGCGTGGTTGCGTCGGGCGGCCGTCCGGCCCAGGGCAAGGCGGTGCTGCTCGGCATCACGAAGGCTTCGCTCTCTACCGACTCGTTCATATCGGCGGCGTCCTTCCAGGAGACCACGCGCGTGCTGACCGAAGCCGCTATCAACGGCAAGGTCGACTACCTGCGTGGGTTGAAGGAGAACGTCATCATGGGCCGCCTCATCCCCGCGGGCACCGGCATGGAGTATTACCGCCGGGTCAAGATCGCGGGCGAGGAGCTCGAGGAAGAGCTGGTCGCGGAGACCGAGCCGCCTCTGGCGGACGACCTCGGCGGGTACGCGGAGGATACGCGCCTCACCTATTCCGGCGGACTTGCAGAAGCCGGGGAGGAACTCGGCGGCTTCGAGGCCGAGTAATCCGGCCAGCGTTCCGAATCACCACGGGCGCCGGGACTTACTAAGTTCCGGCGCCCTTTTTGTTTTTGCTGGTACTCTGGGTCTCATGTCTTACCAGTACGCCCCTCTTTCCGAACGCGACCGGGCCGCTGTCGTCAGCATCTTCAACTACTTCGTCGAGCGAAGCTTCGCCGCGTTCCCGGAAGAACCCGCCGGCCCGATGTTCTTCGATCACGTGCTCGCGATGGCGAGCGGCTACCCGGCGCTAGCTATCAGGACCGATGCCGGGGAAACCGTTGGCTTCGGCGTGCTCCGCGCCTATCACCCCGCCGCCACGCTGCGCCGGACGGCCGAGATCGCGTATTTCATCCTCCCTGAACATACCGGGCGCGGCATCGGAACCGGGCTGCTCCAGCGGCTCACGGCGGGCGCTCAGGAAATCGGCGTGGACAACATCATCGCCAGCGTGTCTTCCCTCAATGAACAGAGCCTCCGGTTTCACGAGAAAGCCGGGTTCGAGCGCGCGGGCACGCTGCGCGCCGTGGGCCGCAAGCACGGCCGCGATTTCGATATCGTGCTGTTTCAGAAGGTGCTATACGCGCGCGGCTAGCGGTGCAGCGCTGCTCTGTCCTTGTCCCAGTAGAGCGTGACCGCGCCTGGCGGGATGTCCGCGGGCGGGAGCGGGTGCACCGTGATGCGTGTGCCAGGCAGGCTGCGCTGTGCCCGCTCGATGATCTCCTCGCCGGCGAAGATCCAGCCGTTCACGGGCCCCCTGGGCGCGAGCCCAATCACCTGTACCTCGGACCCCGGCGAGGCGAGCGCGGCGCTGCGGATGGTTGCGACGGACGCGTCCACCTGCGCCAGTGTCGCTCTGAGCACATGAATATGGTGCAGGGCACCCGCGCAGTTGGCGGCAAGCAGCAGGCTCAATGCCACCGTACTCGCGCGCGAGTGCTCGACCGCGGAGGCGAGGAACAGGAACATCCAGATCGCCGGCAAATAGAGATACCGGCTACCGGCCGCGGAAGGGCCAATCCAGCCGATGATGTTCACCACCGGAAGCGCGCTGGCAACAATCAGGCCGAGAACGCCCAACTGCCGGCTTCGCGACTGCCCGCGCACGCTCCAGGCGGATATGGCGGCGCCGGCCGCGAACAGGATCACGGCCACGCGCATCCACACTGGCAGCCCAGCGGCAGAGTTGATCGTGAACTGCGGCGTGGCAAAGGCTCGAGTCAAAAGCGACGCGGCGGTTTTGAGAGTCACCGCGAAATGGGGCGAAGTCCCCTCGTTCCAGCCGTAGCCTCCGAGGCCGCCGTAGATAGATATGCGCACAGCCAGTGAGGCTGCGATCAGCGCTGCCGCCGCGAGTTCAACGTGAACCAGCCGCCTCGTGTTCCTCAGCTTGAAATCGCGCGCAAGCCATACCACGCCTGCAAACACCGGCAGCGCAAAGGCGGTCTCCTTGGACGCCAGCGACGCCGCGAAGCAAAGCGCGAGTACCGCGAGCGCCCGCTTCGACGCGCGCCCGCTCATGTACTCTATGGCCGCAAGCAGCGCTGAAAGCAGAAACGCCACGGCGAGCAGGTCGAAGCGAGCCGCAGGCCAGACGAGCGGCTCGAAGCACACCGCCGCGGCGCAAAACAGCAGCGCCGCCCACTGCGAACACCACTCGGAAAATCCGAGCGCGCGGAAGCAGCGGTACGCGAGGAATGCATTGAGAGCGTGCAGCATCAGGCTCTGCAGGTGATAGCCCGCGAAGTGTTGTCCGAACAGCAGATGGTCTACCCACAGCGACAAGAAGCCGAGCGGACGGTAGAAACCGTCCGGCTGGGGCGTCGCGAGAAGCGAGGCCAGACCGCGCAGGCTCGTATACTGCTCGGAAACCCAGATGTGCGTCCATTCCCGGTGCTCGAAGTTTAGCGGCAGCGACGGCCAGTAGATAGCGAAGGTTAGGAGCAAGAGCGCGAGCGCGAACCACGCTTCGCTCGCGAACGGAGCCTTGCGCGACAACGGAGCCTTGCGCGACACCGGCGCAGCGCCCTTTCGCGCGGCGAGCATCGCGAGCAGGACCGCCCCGTTCAAGTACTGTAACGGCTTGAAGAGGCTGTGCGCGACGAGTCCGGCCATGCCCAGGTCGTATCCGCCCAGAACCGAAATGACTGCGACATTTATGCAGGCCAGTACGACAGCGGCACGAGAGAAGGTTCGCAGCACGGTGGAAGGCGTCATTCTATCGCAGAGCGCGCCCTGAACCCCGCGCCGCTGCGAAATCCCCGCCGGCAGCGGCCCGCCCGCGCCGCTCTGCTAACATGAATAGTCTGTAACATGGCCCTCCGCTTTCACAACACGCTCTCCCAAAAGGTCGAGGAGTTCGCTCCCGCCGACGGCCGTACGGTGAAGATGTACACGTGCGGCCCGACTGTCTGGAACTACGCGCACATCGGCAATTTCCGGACCTTCACGTTCGTTGACATCCTCCGGCGCTGGCTGCGGGCCCACGACTGGAAGCTCGACCACGTGATGAACATCACCGACGTGGACGACCGCATCATCCAGCAGTCCATGGCGGCCGGAAAGAGCCTGGCCGAGTACACAAAGGCCTACACCGCGGCCTTCCTCGAGGACGCCGCCGCGCTCAGGCTCGAGCGGCCCGAGCATCTCGTCAACGCCACCGACCACATCGAGGACATGGCCGCCGCCATCAAGCGCCTGTCCGAACGGGGCTACACGTACGAGAGCGAAGGATCCATCTACTTCCGCATCGCCAGCTTCCCCGGTTACGGCAAGCTCTCGCACATTGACATGAGCGGCATCCGCGCCGGCGCGCGCGTCGATACGGACCGATACGACAAGGAAAACGCGCGGGATTTCGCACTGTGGAAAGCGCCGAAACCGGGCGAGCCGTTCTGGAATACCGAAATCGGCCCCGGGCGCCCCGGCTGGCACATCGAGTGCTCCGTGATGTCGATGAAGTACCTCGGCGAAACGCTCGACATCCACGGAGGAGGAATCGACCTCACGTTTCCCCACCACGAGAACGAGATCGCGCAGTCCGAGGCGCTCACGGGCAAGCCGTTCGCGCGGTTCTGGCTGCACTCCGAGCATCTGATTCTCGAAAGCCAGACGATGTCGAAATCTATCGGGAACGTCGTGACGCTGCGCGACCTGATGGCGCAGGGGTACGCGCCGGAGACGGTGCGCTTCGTTCTGACCTCCGTGCCGTACGGCAAGAAACTGAACTTCACGATGGACAGCCTGAAGGCCGCGGAGACAGCAATCGAAAGGCTCCGCAACTTCCAGTTGCGATTGCGCACGGCTGTTTTTCCGGAAGGCGTGAACGAGGACATAGAGCGGCGCACGCGCGAGTCGCTCAGGGCGTTCCGCGACGCGCTCGATGACGACCTGAACACCGCCGAGGCGCTCGGCGTTGTTTACGAGTACGTCCGCGAGGCGAACACGGCGATGGACGCCGGACAGTTTCGCGCGGGCAACACCGCCGGCGCGCTCGAACTGCTCGAACAGTTCGACGCGATCTTCGATGTGCTTCGGCCTACGGTGGCGGAGGGCGCGATTCCCGATGCCGAGGTGGAGGCGCTCATGGCCGAGCGCAACGCCGCGCGGAAGGCGCGCAACTTCGCGCGCTCCGACGAGATCCGGAAGCGGCTGGCCGACGCCGGAGTGATCCTCGAAGACACGAAGGACGGCACGCGCTGGAAGAGAGCGTAGATGAATTTCCACACGAAGGCTGTACACGCGGGCGACCGCAAGCGTCCCGGCCCGGCGGTCCCCGTGACGACGCCCGTCTACACGGCTGCGAGCTACCGCTACGAGACGTCCGCCGAACTCGACCGCGTGCTGGGGCGCGAAGAGGCCGGCCCTTCGTACGCCCGCTACGATAACCCCACGAACAGTGCGCTCGAGGAACTCGTCGCGGAACTCGAGGGCGGCCACGGAGCGCTGGCCTGCGCTTCGGGCATGGCGGCGCTTCAGATCGCGATCTCGACGGCGCTCGAAGCGCGTCCGAAGCGAGTGCTCGCTGCGCAGGCGGTCTACGGAGCGACGATCATTCTGCTCGAACGAGTTTTCCGGCCGCTCGGCGTCGACGTGGAATGGGTGGACGTCGTCGACCTCGACGGACTGGCGCGCAATCTGGAATCGCAACCGGCCGGATGCGTCGTGATGGAGACCATCTCGAACCCGCTGCTGAGAGTGGGCGCGCTCGACCGCATCGCTCAGTTGGCCGCGGCGTCAGGCGCGGCGCTCGTGGTGGACAACACGTTCGCCACACCGCTCATGGTGCGGCCTATCGAGTTGGGCGCTCCACTGGTGGTACACAGCCTGACGAAGTATCTGGCGGGGCACGGCGACGTGCTCGGCGGCATCGTCGTTTCGGATCAGGCGCACTACGGCACGCTGCGGGCGCTCGCACGCGCTTCCGGCCCGCTGCTGGGGCCGTTTGAGAGCTACCTGACCATGCGCGGCATAAAGACGTTCCCTCTTCGAATGGAGCGGCAGTGCGCGAACGCGGTTCTGGTGGCCGCGCGGCTGCGCGGGAATCCAGCGGTGGAGCGCGTGTTCTTCCCGAACGACCCGGCGCACCCCGACGCCGCCACCATCCGGCGGCTGTTTCCAGCGGGTCTTTTCGGCGCGATCGTCAGTTTCGAGCTGAGGAATGCGGATCGCGCGGCAGTGCTCGGATTCATGGACCGGCTGAAGCTGGTGGTGCCGGCGACATCGCTCGGCGATGTTCACAGCATGCTGCTCTATCCGCTGATGGCGTCGCACCGCGATATCGCACCCGAGCAGAGGGAGCAGATGGGCATCCGGGAGAACCTGGTGCGGCTGTCGGTGGGTATCGAGTCGCCGGGTGACATAATCGCGGACCTGGAGCAGGCGCTGGTCTAGCAGGGCACCGGGGGTGGCGACGGGCAGGCGATCCGGGATCGCGTAAGTTGCTGTGGCGGGGAGGTCTCAGCGTTCGCCCCTCAGCGGTCCGCGTTGGCAGCTGCACGGCATCACAGCCCGGCTTCTTCCTCTTCCTTCGGCGGATACTTTCGCTGCCGGCGCTTGTCGGCGTGGCGCTTTTCGGGCGGCGGCATAGGCTTGCGCGTGGACTTACGCACTTCCGAGCGTTTGATCGTAATCGGCTTCTGCTTCTTCACTGGCGATTTCAGTCACGCTACTTACTCGGCGCGCATCAACGCGACGCGCCTGAGGCAGCTCCGCGCGAAAGTTTGATCACGCCCGCTAAGTCACTGTACTAAGATCTCTCCTCGCCGCGCAGGAACTGAAAAGAGAAGCGGCGCTGAAGCACTCGCATTACTGCGCGGAGCTCAGCGCCGCCACAGTAGAGATTGAGAGAGCCTCTAACCGCGCGCCGTCATGGCGCTCGCAGGCGCTCGGTTTACCACAGGACGCAGGCTACTGCTTTTCGAGAACGGTTTTCTGACTGCCCTCGCCGAAGCTGCTCGAGAACTGCCGGTTGATGGTCAGCACCTTTCCATCTTCGGACAGTTCCCATCTCTCCGTAGTTGTGAATTCGTTGTCGCCGAACTTGCCCTTTGTGGTGATGACGAGGGTCGAGCCTTCCCACTTCAGGACGCTGGTGGCGGGGTTGTCGCGGCGCATGTTCACGCATTCCTTGCCGTCCGTGGTGTACTTGGCCTCGAACTCGAAATCGCCCATGTCGGTCGACTGCTTGGTGGAGACGACGAGATTCGGCTCGTTGTGTGTGACCGTCTGGATCAAGCTGTTCGGCGCAGGCATCTCGCCGAAGTCGCTCTTGGACGGGTTCATCTTCCAGGTGCCGGTAAAGTTGGGCTGTGCGGCGGCGGCCACGGCCGCGATCGCCAGCAGCAGCACGGCGGCATAAACGAAACGGTAGTTTCGCACGGCTGTCTATCCTTTCTCGATTCACGGTGGGGCCGCTTAGGGCCCCGTGGGTTCCAAGTATAGACGAACTGCCGGTGGGCTGATGTAACACTCTGATTCCAAGCGGCGGAACGGGACGGGGACTGGGGAAGGGCGGGGGAGCGGGGTGTTTCCGCTCCCCCTAGATGCTTGAAACGGAGCGGGTTTTCGCCCGCTCCGGAGAGCGCTTACGCGGTCCGCATAGTCTCCGACTTGTCGCCGGAGACGGCGGCCTGCGCCGCAGCCAGCCGCGCGATGGGCACGCGGTAGGGGCTGCACGACACGTAGTTCATTCCAGCCCGGTAGCAGAACTCCACCGACTGGGGCTCGCCGCCGTGCTCGCCGCAGATGCCAACCTCGAGCGTCGGGCGCGTCTTCCGGCCCAGTTCGATGGCATGCTTCACGAGCTTGCCGACGCCTTCCTGATCCAGAACGGCGAACGGGTCCTGCTTGAAGATCTTCTTGTCTTCGTAAATCTTCGAGAACTTGACGTAGTCGTCGCGGCTCAGGCCCATCGTCGTCTGCGTCAGGTCGTTGGTGCCGAAGCTGAAGAATTCGGCCTCTTGGGCGACCTCGTCGGCCGTCAGGGCGGCGCGCGGAATCTCGATCATGGTGCCGATCATGTATTCCTGCTGGCCCTTGAGGCCGGCCTTCTCGAGAACTTCCTCGGCCACCGCCTTGACGATCGCCTTCTGGTTCTCGAGTTCCCTGACGCCGCCGACGAGCGGAATCATGACCTCAGGGATAACCTTCTTGCCCTTCTTAGCCACCTGAACGACGGCTTCGAAGATCGCCCGCGCCTGCATCTCCGTGATCTCGGGATACAGGATGCCCAGGCGGCAGCCGCGCAGACCCAGCATCGGGTTGAACTCGTGGAGTTCTTCGACGCGGGCGAGCAGCGCTGGGAGGAGCTTCTTGAGCTCGCCGGGGGTGGTGTTGTAGCGGGCGGCCATCTCCTTCTTCGTCTTTGTGTCGGCGTTCGGGAGCTTGGCAAGATCGACCATGAGCTGCTCGCGCTTCGGCAGGAACTCGTGCAGCGGCGGATCGAGCGTGCGGATCACGACCGGGAAGCCGTCCATCGCCTCAAACAGCCCGGCGAAGTCTCTCCGCTGGAACGGCAGGAGCTTCTTGAGGGCGGCGCGGCGCGTCTTCTCGTCCTTCGCCATGATCATGGCCTGCATGTGCTCGATGCGGTCCGGGGCGAAGAACATGTGCTCGGTGCGGCACAGTCCGATGCCTTCAGCGCCGAACTTGCGGGCGACCTTCGCGTCGCGCGGGATGTCCGCGTTGGCGCGAACGCCGAACTTGCCGCGGAACTCGTCCGCCCAGCCCATGAAGGTGGCCAGGAAGCCGCTCGAGGGATCGGGGTCGGCGGTCTCAGCCTGTCCGGCCCAGACATCGCCCGTGGAGCCGTCGAGAGAGAGCCAGTCGCCCTCTTTCAACGTGACCGTCTTGCCGCCGACGGCAACCGTCAGGAGCTTCTTGCCTTCGTTGATCTCGATTGCGCCGGCGCCAGCCACGCAGGGCGTGCCCATGCCGCGCGCGACCACTGCCGCGTGTGAAGTCATGCCGCCGCGCGAGGTCAGGATGCCCTTAGCCACTTCCATGCCGTGGATGTCATCCGGCACCGTCTCGGAGCGGACCAGGACCACCGGGCCCTTCTTAGCCTGCTCCACTGCGTCATCGGCCGTGAAGACGATGCGTCCGACAGCCGCGCCGGGGGATGCCGGCAGGCCGACAGCGATCTTCGTAAGATTCTTCTTCGACGCCGGAACGATCACCGGATGCAGCAACTGGTCGAGCTGCACCGGATCGACGCGCATGATGGCTTCCTTCTTGTCGATGAGGCCCTCGTTGACCATGTCGACCGCGATCTTCACCGCCGCCGGGCCCGTGCGCTTTCCGTTGCGGGTCTGGAGCATGTAGAGCTTCTTGTTCTCGATGGTGAACTCGAAGTCCTGCACGTCGCGGTAGTGCTTCTCGAGCCGCTTGGTGATCTCGAACAGTTGCTCGTAGACCTCGGGCCAGAGCGTCTTGAGCTCGGAGATCGGCTTCGGCGTGCGCACGCCGGAAACGACGTCCTCGCCCTGCGCGTTGATGAGGAACTCGCCGTAGAACTCCTTCTCGCCGGTGGCCGGATTGCGGGTGAAGCCGACGCCGGTGGCCGACGTGTCGCCCATGTTGCCGAACACCATCGCCTGCACGTTCACTGCGGTGCCGAGGTCGTCGGAGATGCGGTTCATCTTGCGGTAGTGGATGGCGCGCGGGTTGTTCCAGGAGCGGAAGACGGCGTTGCGTGCTCCGATCAACTGCTGGTAGGCGTCCTGCGGGAACGGCGAGCCGGTCCTCTTCTCAACCAACTTCTTGTAGTCGGCGATGATGACCTGCAGGTCCTTCGCGGTGAGGTCGGTGTCGAATTTCGCGCCAACCTTCTTCTTGCGGCCGTCGAAGATGTGCTCGAACTCGTTCTTGTCTATCTCGAGCACCACGTTGCCGTACATCTGGATGAAGCGGCGGTAGCAATCGTAGGCGAAGCGCGGGTTGTTGCTCTGCGCCTCGAGCGCCTTCACCGTTTCATCGTTCAAACCGAGGTTGAGGATGGTGTCCATCATGCCCGGCATCGAGAACTTCGCGCCGGAACGCACGCTCACCAGCAGCGGGTTTGCAGTGTCGCCGAGTTTCTTGCCCATGCGCTCCTCGAGGAGCTGCAGGGCCTGGTTCATCTGGTCGTCTACTTCCTTCGGAACCTGGTTGTCGTTCTGGAAGTAGATTTTGCAGACGTCCGTCGAGATAGTGAATCCGGGAGGCACGGGCACGCCGGCGCGGGACATCTCCGCGAGGCCTGCGCCTTTGCCGCCCAGAGTATCCTTCATCGTTCCATCGCCGTCGGCCGTGCCGCCGCCGAATGAGTATACGTACTTGGGCATAAGCGGTAAGTCGTCTCCTAAAAGGGCTGTCCTCCGCCCAGGCGCGGCAAGCGCCGGGAACCGGCGGCGAGGAGAGTCCTCCTTCCGCTTGTCCCTGCGCCGGCTGCGTCTCTGCGGCTAGCCAGTTTCATTGCGTAGTTACGATCTCCGAGAAATCGGCAATCGCCGAAAACTCGCTCAAGAGCTTGTGAAGCATCGTGAGCCGGTTGCGCCGGACTACGGGGTCCGGAGCGTTCACCAACACCTTGTCGAAAAACGCGTCCACCTGCGGCCGTATGGACGCGATCGCTTCGAGCGCCGGCCGGTAGTCCTTCTTTCTCCTGAGCCCGTTGACTCGCCTGCGGAGCTTCGCGAACGCGGCGTACAACTCCGCCTCCGGGCCGGCTTCGAGCAGCGCGGCATCCACTTCTCCGCCGCCTTCGAACTCCGCCTGCCGCAGGATATTTTTGATTCTCTTAAAACTGGCGGCCAGCGGCTCGAAATCCGCCGTGGTCCGCACCTGCGCGATGGCTGCCAGGCGGCTGTCCACGTCCGTGAGGTCGCCGCACCCGGCCGCGAGCACGGCGTTCACCTCGTCGTATTTGTAGCCGCGGATCTCGCGGAAGTAGTAGCGCACCCGGTCGAGGAAGAACTCGGAGAGTTGCGCGTCTCCCCCTAGCAGCTTATCGACGGGAAGCGCGAGGCCGCCCTCGACGAGTATTTTCACTACGCCCTGAGCGGCGCGGCGGAGCGCGAACGGGTCCTTCGATCCGCTGGGGATCAATCCCACGCGGAAGCAGCCTTGGAGCGTGTCGAGCTTGTCGGCAAGGGCGACGATCCGTCCTTCGGGCGTGGACGGAATCGCATCGTCCATGCTTTCCGGCTTGTACTGGTCGTAGATGGCGCGCCACACCGGTTCGGGCTCGCCCTGCTCGCGCGCGTACAGGCCGCCCATGATGCCCTGAAGCTCCGTGAGCTCCTTCACCATGTCGGTGGTGAGGTCGCACTTGGCGAGCAGCGCCGCGCGCTCGACCGCGGCTTCGTCCACGCGGGCCATCCGCGCCAGCTTCTTCGCGAGGCGCACGTTGCGTTTGGTCTTCTCCAGATACGACCCGAGCTTCGCCTGGAATGTGACGTGCGCCAGGTCAGCCACGCGATCCGCGAGCGGCTTCTTCAGATCAACGCTCCAGAAGAACCTGGCGTCGTTGAAGCGCGCCCGCAGAACACGCTCGTTTCCGTGGCGGACGAGGCCCTCGGGGTCGCCGCTCGTGTTCATCACGGCGATGAAGTGCGGCGCAAGGCGGCCCTGCTCATCCTCGACCGCGAAGTATTTCTGGTGGTGCCGCATCACCGTGATGAGCACCTCTTCGGGCAGCTTCAGATACTCGGCGTCAAAGCCGCCGAGGATGGGAGCCGGCTGCTCGGTGATGTTGGCCAGCATCTCCACGAGCGCCGCGTCCTGTTTGACCCGCAGAGGTTTGCCCGCAAGGATTCTGGCGATGCCGGTCTCGATCATCGAGCGCCGCTCCGCCGCGGTCAGGATCACGCCGTTTTCCCGAAGCCGGGCTTCATAGTCGGCGGTTCCCACGGGAAAACGCGCCGCGCCGAGTTGCCGGTGCCCGGAGCTCTCGCGTCCGGATCGCACGCCGGCGATCTCGAAAGGCACCACCGACTCGCCCAGCAGCGCTACAAGCCAGCGGATCGGCCGGATGAAGCGCGGGCCATTCTTGCCGGCCCAGTACATCGTCTTCGGCCAGGGGGTCTTCAGGATGAGTTCAGGCAGCGCCTCGGCCAGGATGTCGAGCGCCGTGCGACCCTCCACCTTCCGGCGGAAGGCGACGTACTCGCCGCGCGGCGTCTCGATGGTCTCGAGGGCCGAAACCTCGGCGCCGAACTTCCGCGCGAAACCGATCGCCGCGCCGGTGGGCTGGCCATCCTTGAACGCGGCGGCCTTCGGAGGTCCGGATACCAGTTCTTCGGTGTCGGGCTGGCGCTCCGCAATGGCATCGGCGCGGAGCACAAGGCGGCGCGGCGTGGCGTCGGCGCGTACGGAAGCGCCGTCGGCGAGCTGGCTTGCCGCCAGCAGCGTTTCGAAGCGCTGCTTCAGGTCCGCGAGTGCGGGCTCGATCATCCAGTCCGGGATCTCTTCGGTGCCTATCTCGAGCAGGAACGGAACGCTCATCCGGCCACCTCCTGCGCCACGGCCGGCTCGGCCTCGCGTTCTCTCTCCAGCCATAGCTTTGCCACCCCAAGTGCCAGGCGCCGTACGCGCCCAATCACAGCAACGCGCTCCGTGACGCTGATAGCCCCACGCGAGTCCAGCAGATTGAACAGGTGCGAGCACTTGAGCACGTAATCGTAAGTCGGCAACACGGGGAAGCGCTGCTTGTCGGAATAGGTTTCCCAGAGGTCGAGCAGCCGCCGGCACTCGCCCTCGCAAAGGTCGAACATCTTCCAGAGCGTGGCGACGTCAGCCAGCTCGAAGTTGTAGACCGAGAACTGCTGCTCGTCCGCGAGCCGCACGTCGCCGTAGCTGAAACCGGGGGCCCACTCGATGTCGTACACGCTGGACTTGTTCTGCAGGAACGCTGTCAGCCGTTCCAGGCCGTAGGTCAGCTCGGCCGGAACCAGGTCCAGGTCGATGCCGCCGCACTGCTGGAAGTACGTGAACTGGGTGATCTCCAGGCCATCGAGCATCACCTGCCAGCCGATTCCCCACGCGCCGAGCGTGGGCGATTCCCAGTTGTCCTCCTCGAACTTGATGTCGTGCTTGCTGAGGTCGATGCCGATGGCTTCCAGAGAGCCGAGGTACTGGCTGATCACGTCCTCGGGCGAGGGTTTGAGGATGACCTGAAGCTGCTGGTGCTTGTAGAGCCGGTTAGGGTTCTCGCCGTAGCGGCCGTCCGCGGGGCGGCGGCTCGGCTGCACGTACGCCACGCGGTAGGGCTTGGGGCCGAGCACGCGGAGGAAGGTCTCGGGGGCCATGGTGCCCGCGCCGACTTCCAGGTCGTAGGGCTCCTGAATGATGCAGCCGCGGTCCGACCAGTACTTCTTGAGCTTGAAAATGACGTCCTGGAAAGTGTCCATCTTCAGAGTGCTTCGAGCATTGGCGCCGTGATCAGCCTTCGTTCGATGTGCTCCTCTATAGCGCGCACCAGCGCGCGTCTCATATCTGCCGCGGTGGCGCGGGTCCAGGCGCGCTCCGTGAGCCGCGCAATCGGAGTCCGCAGCATTTCTTCTGCGATGGCGCGCGATTCCGCCGCCAGTTCTAAATCGGGCAGGATTCCGGACAACTTCACCGCCCACAGGGTGAAGTACCCCGCCGCCTGCCACACGCCCTCTGCCTGCCGCTGCCTGAGATAGTCCAGAACCGCGAGCAGAAGCCTGAAGAACTTCTCGTTCGGCTCCGCCGGT
>JBLNBX010000231.1:0-33442 GCA_050260275.1 bacterium | reverse complement strand
ACCGCGAACGCAACCGGTTCGACATCTTGTTTCCGGGCGGGGTGAGGGCTCGCATTGGGATGGCGCGCCGGGAGTCGTACCACCGGCCGGGCGGCAAGCCCCACATCACGCCGGCAACGATACACGAAGACCTGCGCTACCGCGACTTCACCATCAATGCCATCGCGCTTTCGCTCAACCGCGCCTCGCGCGGCCTGCTCATCGACCCGACGAACGGGCTTGGCGACCTGGAGCGGAAGGAGCTTCGCGCCACCTACAACTACGCCCTCTACGACGACCCCACGCGCATCATCCGGCTCGTCCGGCTGAAGGCCCGGCTCGGCTTCGCGGTGGAGGAGAGGACGCAGTCGCAGTACGAGAACGCGCGCGCCGAGAAACTGGAGCGCAAGATTCCTGGCCGGCGCCTTTTCGAGGAACTACGGCACATTGCCGAGGACCCCAACGCCGTCGAAATCATCAAGGCGCTCAGCGACGAAGGCCTGATGGAGGTGTTCTCGCCCGCCCTCACCGGCTCCAAGCTGAACCTGGCGGGGCTGGCGAAGCTGCAGAAGGCGCGGCAGCTGATCCCGGCAGGGGTGGATTTGCGGGCGGAGAACCTCGGCCTGCTGCTGTTCTTCCTTGCCGAGAAGCTGACCCCGAAGGAGAAGGCCGCGCTGGCCAAAGCAATCTCCATGCGGAAGGACGAGCTCGAGCTGTGGCACAAGCTCGAGACGCGCGCCCGCAAGCTGGAACGCGACCTGAAGTCTCCCAAGCTCAACCGGCCATCGGCGGTGTACGCGGTGGCGTCGAAGGCCCAGGGCGACGCGATTCTGTTCCTGCTGGCGCACAGCCAGACGCGAATCGTTCAGGACCGCCTCAAGAACTACGTCCAGAAGTATCTGCCGCTAGCGCAGGAGGTCACCGACGAGGACGTGGCCGCGACGGGCGCGAAACCCGGTACGCCCAAGTTCGAAAAGGCGCGCGCGGAGCTGATCGCGACGAAGCTGAACGCGCGTCCGAAGAAGCCCGCGCGCGAGGAGGAAGCACCGCCCGAGCCCGCGCCGCCAACTGGTCCCGCGCCGCTGAGGCGGCCATACACGCGGCAGCCGAGCGTGCGGCGTTCTTGAGCGTATTGCCGCGTCGCGCCGCCGCTGATCGCCGCGGCCGCTGGACACGCTGATACGTGCCGAACGCGTGCGCCCGGGAGCAAGGCATTACACACGAGAAACCGCTCGCAGCGCCATGGTGTGGGGCGGGCGCCCTCGCCCGCGCCGGACCCCCTGGTCCGGTTGAGCTGGACCCTGAAAAGAGAACCAGGCCGCGTCGCAGCGCCCGATGGGACGACCAGGGTCGCCCGCGGACCAGGGGATCCGCACCACAGAGCTGCGTTCACGCTGGAGCGGGCCTGTTGCGGGGGTCCGTTGACACGGCGCAGGCCGCTCAATAACAATAGAATCTAGCTCGCCAAATCGTGCGGATGTGGCGGAATTGGCAGACGCGCATGGTTCAGGTCCATGTGCCCGCAAGGGCGTGGAGGTTCAACTCCTCTCATCCGCACCACACCCTATCTGCTCCAGGACCCTGACCACGACCAGCCCCGGGATGCGATAGCCGTGCCTCAACCGCAGGACGCCGGGTTCTGTGACGAAGAGCAAACGAGCCGTTTCCTTCGGGCTCCCGGCAAACCGAACCGCCAGCCAACGTGCATTGGCGACGTTCGACCAACTGGGTGTGTAGATAGTTCCATGTGAATCGGCCTGGATATTTCAACATAGCGGACATCCTTCACCACGCCGATAGCCTCACACCCCTACCGCCTGAACAGTCCGAGCCGGGAGGCAGAATCGGCGACCCACGGCATTTACCGTCCCGAACACCTGCTGCGCTAGTGACTGGTCTATGACGCAGACCCGGGGTGGAATCCACCTTCCCCGACCGCTTGCTTGGGGCCGATGAGTGTCATCGTGGAACTCTCCTCAAATTGATTCGCGCCAACGGAGCAAAGCTGTTCGCCGTTCCAGGCCCAGCCTCGAGAGTGGATCGACACGAAGGAAAGGCTATTGTCCGACGGGCTGATACGGAGACTGTGGAGTTAACACGGCGTGAGAAGCCAGACCGGCAGGTGACAGGGAATCGCGCACTTAGCTGCGTCTTCGAGTAACACCGATTCCGGCACCCGGATGGCGCCGGGGTGAGCTGCAGGGGTGCGGAATGAGCCGTCGTTGACCACGTTCGCCCGATGGCCACTTCAGGCATCCGTGAGCCTCACCTTCCGCGAATAGACACCAGCCACAGCTACGAAGTCCCCTCCTCGGAGCGGTGCACCATGGCAAAGTAACGATCAGTCACGGGCGGCGCTCGTTTGAAGCTTGTTACTCCAGCGTGCCCGGCCGCTTATCTCGTGGAGGCGATATGTCAGCAGCACGGATGCGACGCGCGGCGCCCGGAACGCCGCCTGGTTAGGAGGGGCGGGCTCCGCCGCACCACATCGGCCGCGGTGGCTCACGGATGAAGGCGGCAGACTTACGAGTCCTCGGACGGCTCATTCAATGCATCGGCAAGCTTTCGCATGAGTCTCACCAGTTCCTGAATCTCGCGTTTGTCCCACGAGGCGAAGATCGCCCGGGCGATCCGTTCGCGGGCGGCGTCGATGCGGGCGATCATGGTCTGGCCCTTCGCGGTGATTGCCGCCTCGCGTACACGGCGGTCGGCGGCGCCTCTCTGGCGCCGCACTAAGCCGAGAGCTTCGAGTCGTGCCACCTGGCGGCTCACAGTCGTGTAGTCGCGCCCGACGCGCTCCGCCAGCTCCACCACGCCGACGGGCCCCAGCCGCTCAATGCCGACAAGCAGGGGGAAGAGCGCGCGATCGAGCGACAGGCCGGCTTCGCGAACCAGCCTCTCGTCACGCTGCGGGCGGTTCATAGCACTGGCAACATCGAGCAGCGCCCGGTGCAAGGCCTTGATCTGCGCGGATATATGTGTATTTTGCACTGTGTTTCTTGACGGCATGCTCGCTCTCCGCCTATTATGTGCATAGTACACATTTATGCAGATGAACGGAAGCCAGACGTGGCGGTGGGTTTCAGCGATCGCCCGCGCTGTCCCGTTGCGCGCCTGGGCCACGCCGCTAACCATCGCGAGCTTCTTCCTGATTTCGGCGACGGGCATCCTGATGTTCTTCGACCGCAATGAAGGGCTCATCGCCCCGGTGCACGAGGCGTTTTCGTGGGTTTTTCTCGCGGCTTCTGCCGCACACACGGCGTTGCACTTCCGCGCCTTCAGGAACCATCTCCGTTCCTGGTGGGGCAAGGCCACGATCGGCGCTTGCGCGGTGCTCCTTGCCGCATCTTTTTCTTCCTGGGGAGTCGTCACAGGCCATCAGATCCTGAAGCCTGTCAGGCAAGCGTTGATCCATGCGCGCGTCTCAACCCTGGCCGACCTCACCGGCACCACGCCGGAGATGCTGTTGCGCAGGCTGGAAGCGCATGGGATTGCGGCGACGAGCGGCCATTCGGTTCGCGAGCTTTCCGCGAAGTACGGCGTGAGCGAGGTCCACCTGCTCTCGATCGTGTTTCAAGGCCGAACGCCGCTCAGCGCCCCAGGGCCTGCTCCAGATCCGCAATGATGTCCTCCGCCGCTTCGATGCCCGCGGAGAAGCCCACCAGTCGCCAAAGCTTTTTGCGGGGCCTACTCCCCAACCCTCGACGACCCTAGCTGCTTTCCGGTGCAAGACAGGCTGATTGAGGCAGCGCGGATGCTCTGATGCCGATCCCGGCGCAGGACTGGCGCCACGAGTTCCAGCAACCTCCCGGATAGCCTCTGGTTCGATGCGACCGCTCCCACCAGCAACTCGCTATCGTGAAGAAGTGCGTATTGGGGATCGCGCTGGCAGCGGGCGGAGGGGACCGCTACACGACAAACTCACGTTCATCCGGCTCCGCCGTGCCTGTTTTGCGCCGAAAAGCAGCTACCAAAAGGAGACGCAACGATGAAGCCCAAGAATACCATCTGCCTGTGGTTCGACAAGGACGCGCTTGAGGCGGCGCGCTTCTACGCGGCAACCTTTCCGGACAGTGAAGTAACCGCCGTTCACAGAGCTCCCGCCGACTTCCCGAGTGGTAAGGAAGGCGATGTGCTGACAGTCGAGTTCACCGTCGCCGGCATTCCCTGTGTGGGTCTCAACGGCGGCCCGGCGTTCAAGCACAGCGAGGCCTTCTCCTTCCAGATCGCGACTGACACTCAGGAAGAAACGGACCGGTATTGGAACGCAATCGTCGGGAATGGCGGCTCGGAAAGCGCGTGTGGCTGGTGTAAGGACCGCTGGGGCATATCCTGGCAAATCATCCCGCGCACGCTGCCCGATGCGCTCGCGGCGGGCGGCGATGAGGCCAGGCGCGCCTTTGAGGCCATGATGACGATGCAGAAGATCGACGTAGCCGCCATCGACGCCGCGCGGCAAGGCTGATCGTGAACGCGACGGAACGGCCCTGATCGTCCTGGATCGCGCGCAATTCGCGCTGGTCCCCAGATCGTTACTGGGGGCCCGCCCGCCGCGGCGCGGGGCGGACGCGTTGCGGACTGCCGCGGGCCCGCACTGCGCGCCTCGCGGATCCAGGCCACGCGTTGGACTATGATGTTCGACAAAAGGAGGCGGAGATGCGCAAGCTCTGGATCGGACTCTTCATTGCTGCCCTGATCGCGGCAGCCGCAGGCCCAAGCTATGTCGCCGTCGAGAAGCTCTCAGGACATGTGGGTTTCTTCGATGCCGATGGGAAGCTTCTCAAGCAGGTGAGGGTGGGGCGGCACCCGCATGAAATGGCCTTCTCCCCCGACGGCCGCTTTCTGTACGTCACGGACAACGGCGTGATCTGGATGACCGAGACGGGCCCGGGTGAGAACACGGTTTCGATCGTCGACACGCGCGCGCAGTCCAGAACCGGAGTAATCGACTTAGGCAAGTACCGAAGGCCGCACGGCATCGATGTGGACCCCAGCACCGGGAACCTGCTGGTCACCACCGAGCTTCCGAGCGCGCTGCTGTTGGTCGATCCGCGCGCGAAAAAGGTGCTCAGGGTCTATGATGTCCAGGGCGAGGCGCCTCACTATGTGAAGGTGATGCCCGATGGCTCTTGGGCATTCGTGAGTAACACGAACACCGGCACACTCGCAGCGGTCAATCTTCGGACCGGCGATGTGCGCCTGATCCCAGTGGGATCGAGGCCGCAGGGCGCGGCGTTTTCGCCGGACTACAGCCGGCTCTACGTCTGCAACTCCGGCGAGTCCTCAATCAGCATCATCGACACAGCCGCGAAGACGAAAATAGGTGACATTCCGACGGGTGAGGGACCGGTACGGATCGCAGTGACAGCAGACGGGTCAACCCTCGTCTACGCACTGCAAACCGCCAATGCTGCCGGCTTTGCTGATACGAAGAGCATGAGGCAGACCAAGCAGCTACAACTGCCTGGGCAACCTGTTTCGATGACCCTGTCGGCGAAGCAGGATCTGGCCTTTTCGTCCATTCAGGCACAGGACAAGATCTGCGTGATTTCGATGTCGACGCGCGAACTGGAACGGACCATCATGGCCCCGTCCGGCTCGGGACCTGATCCGTACTTGCCCTTGCCGTAACTCCTGTTTGCCGTGTCAGGAACCGGCGCTGTGTGATGCTCCCCTGAACCGCTGCCGCCAGGGCAGGAGTACTGCGTCCACTGCTCCGCCAAGAAATGCAGATGCGAGGCCGGCTGCTCCCGGCCCCGCATCGCTCCAGGAACCGCCACGACGTATCCGAGGGCGGCCTCAAACACGACTGGTCAGAAGGTCACTCGCAGCGCGAGCTGCATCCTCCGCGGGGTGTTTGCTTGCGACCGGATCTGACCGAAGTTCGCGCCCGTTACGTTGTTATTCGGGTTGCCCCAGCGGACGCGGTTCAGCAGGTTGAAGGCTTCCATTCTGATGGTGAAGCCTACACGCTCCTGGATGCTTATGTTCTTTGCCAGGCCCAGGCTTTCATCCAGGACCCATGGGCTGCGCAGTTTGGGGTTATTACGCGTAGCGTTCCCGAACTGCGTGTTCAGCACCGACGCCGGGATCCCCTGGTTGAACTTGCTCGCATCGAGCCACACGTCCACGTAGGGATCGAACTTCTCACCCTTTGTCGGCGCGCGCCAGCCTTCGTAGCTGGTGATGAACACCCTGCTGCCAGTCCCGATCGGGCTGTAGCTGTGCGTCACGGTTTGTGGCATGCCGGAAGCGTAGTTCATCATTCCGGACAACGTCCAACCGCCCACAACGGCATTGGCCACGCGACCCATATCGAAATACTTGTTGCGGCCGAATGGCAGGTCATAGGTGTAGGCGATCCGGAACACGTGCGTCTGGTCGTTGTCGGCCAGGGATTTCTCGAGCCGCTTGTTGTAATGGTCCAGCGGTCCGCCGGTCGCGATTGCAGCGCTCCCGGCATTGCTGAACTGCTTGGACAACACGTAAGATCCGAGGAGCGACATGCCGTTGCTGTAACGCTTGTCGACCTTCAGGATCATGGCGTGGTAGGTCGAGTTTCCGGCGCGCTCGCCGACCGAAGCCGGCTGCCCGCCATTGGTGTAGATGTTCTGATACTGCGGGAAAGGCGAGAGCGCCCGAGCGACCGTGGAGTTAAAGCCGGGATACGGAATAGGTATGCCGGCGGCCCGTGCGGCCGGTGAGTTGATATTCGAGTTCAGCAGGTCACGTCCATACTGCTCGAGGTACTTGTACTCGATCTGATTGAGCCGGTTCAAGGAAGACGAGAGGTACGTCCCTTTGGTCCCCGTGTACCCGACGGATAGCACCGTTGATTGACCGAGTTCCCTCTGAATATCGAAGTTCCAGGTCCAGTACTCGGAAGGCCGGCCGGCATCGCTGCGCTGCCAGAAATGGACATCCATGTCGTTGTTTATCGTGGGATCGATAAACGGCGGCATGGGCCATGGCGGCAGACCCTGGTCGAGCATAGTCGGGAAGTCGAGGACGCTGTTGTCGCTGCTGGAGTAGTTGCGGTTCAGGATGAAGCCCTCGAAATGGGTGCTGCCACCGGTGGTCTTGACAGCGCCGAAGGTGCGCCCGGCATATGCGCGGATTACCAGGTTGCCGGGAGCCCTATACGCCAGGCCTACGCGAGGCCCGAACGCCCACGGATAGCCGTCGAACAACGAGCCCGACGTGCGGCCCGGGCCTTTGCCGGAGAAGATCACCGCTCCCGGCAGCCCTCCGGCGGCCGGGTTGGGAACCGTGGGATCGAAGTTCGAGAATCCGTCCACTTTTCCGGTGGCTTCCTCCTCCCAGCTCTTAAGCCCTGTGAACGCGCCTCCCTGGATAGGACTGGTGTACTCCCAGCGCAGGCCAAGGTTCAGGGTGAGGTTGCGGGTAACCTTCCAGTCGTCCTGCACGAAGCCGCCATAGTAGTTGTAGATCTGGCGCACGAGCCTGGGCGTCTCGAGTCCGGCCGTGGTCACGTATCCGAGCAGGAAGGAGGCAAAGCCGTTGCCGGTGGCCCCGGAGGTATCGTTCGGAATACCGGTAGCCAGGCTTGAGAAAGTAAAACTTCCGTTGGGGCGGTGCTGGCCATAGCCATCCCAGAGGTCGCGGGCATAGAAGGCGCCGAACTTGATAGTGTGGCTGCCACGGATCAGCGTGATGTCGTCGGCGAAGTTCCAGTTCTTGCCGGCATCGCCTCCCCAGTAGGCGCCTCCCCAGCTGCTGTAGGTTCCAAAGATTAGCTGCGGGAAGGCGCGGTCGGGACCAGGAGTGTTCGGAATCTGGAATTTGCCGTTCCAAGTACCCTCGGGATCGGCGGCGCTCATCATGACGCCGACGCCCTTCTCGCGCTGATAGCTAACGCGGAAAGAGTGAACAAGCGTGCCTGTCGTGTAGTACCAGGAGAAGCGCAGCGAGCGGTTGAACCGGGTCACGACGGCTGAGCCGTTGAAGGGAGCGGGCAGTCCGGGCGGGCCGTCGGGGCCGAAGTCGTCGGCCTGATGGCCTTCCAGAAAGAGGAAGGAGAAGCGGTTCGCATTATTGAGGTGGTGGTCGATGCGCGCGCTGGCTTTGTTCCACGGATTGACTCGGGAGCCTTCGTACCTTACGTAATTCCCGACATCAGCGTCCAGGAGTCCGCGGCTGCGCGGGTCCACGTTCGGCAGGAAATCCGCCGGCCGCACCGCGATTATGCGCTTTGCGACCTCGCTGAACCTGGTCAGCGGAATCTGGTTGTCGGCGAACGGGGTACGGATGTATCCCGAGCCGCTCGGGTTAGGCTGCGTGCTGGCGGGATCGTATATCTGAACGTACTTGCCGTTGCGCGTCCAGGTGGAGAAATTGCCTTCCCAGGCGCCGGCTGTGGGAATGGTCAGGAACTGCGGATTGGTAATGCCGGCCCGGTTGCGGAACCCCTGGTAGCTGCCGAAGAAGAATGTCTTGTTGCGGCCGTCGTAAATCTTGGGGATGTAAACCGGGCCACCGAGCGTGGCGCCAAAGTCGTGCTGCTTCAGGACTGGCCGCGGCCGACCTTCCGCGTTGTTGAAAAAGCCATTGGCGTCGAGAATGTTGTTGCGGAGATTCTCAAACGCGTTGCCATGCAGAGAGTTGGTGCCCGACTTGGTCTCGAAAGTCACGGCTCCCATGGAGCGGCCGTACTCCGCCTTCGTGCCCGAGGATTCGACAGTAAACTCGCTGATGGCGTCGATGGGCACTGAACCCAGCGACGCGCGGTCGCCCTGGTACAACGCTGAGGCGCTGCTCATGGGCATGCCGTCCATCAGCATCTCCCAACCGACCGCCTGCCCGCCCCCGATACGGAAGTCCTGTCCGGTTCCCTTGGTTTCGGGTGCGATGCTTGCGAGAGTGAAGATGCTCCGGATGCCGCCATCCACCAGCATGGGCAAATCCTGTACCAGCTTGGTGGTGACGTTCGTCGCCACGCGCGTCGATTCCGTCTCGAGTGGCGCGGCCTGCGCTGATACGGTCACCGACTCACCCACGGCGCCCAGTTCGAGTGTGATGTCCAGACGCACGGTTGCGCCGGCTGTAAGAACCACGCCGTTTTGCACGGATCGCTTAAACCCCTGGCCCTCGTATTCAACCCTGTAGGTTCCGATCTGCAGCGCGGGCAACGTGTAAGCCCCGGCGCTGGTGGTCGTTGTGGAGGATGACACCCCCGTCTCTACGTGGGTTGCTACCACTCTCACGCCTGGCACGACCGCTTCTGAAGGATCGGTAACTATCCCGGTCAGAGTCGCGCGATTTATCTGCGCCAGGCATAGCGCCGCGGCGCAAACGCTGAGAACAACTAATCGCAAGAAATTCATACATGCTCCTCCGAATCAGCTGTGACTTAGCGGAAACCTAACCCCACCACGTCTCTCCATCCATCAGGTGCTTAGATGCGAACTCTCTGTTCAGTTCCAGGCCCAAACCCGGCTTATCCGAGAGTTGAATGTGGCCGTCCTGGATGATCTCGCGATCGTAGACGATCAGATCCCCTTCCCCGGCTCTTCTGCCGTTTTTGAAGTCGAAGGTTTCGTGACCCATGAAGTCGTTGATGGCCGCGGCGCAGTTGGCCGAGGCAATCGTGGCGATGGGCCCCATGACGTTGTGCGTTGCAACCGGAATGTTGAAAATCCGGGCGAGATCCGCGATTCGCTTCGCTTCGAGCAGGCCGCCTGCCTGCGAGATGTCGATTTCGATGATGTGAACGCCCTGGTTGGCGATGAAAGGCAGGAAGTCGCTGCGGGTGTAGAGGTTCTCGCCGCACAGGATCGGAACCGGGGAGGCCGCGGTGAGTTTCACCCACGTGTCCACGTAGTTCGGAGGCATGGGGTCCTCCAGCCACCACGGGCGGATCTTCTCTACTCCCCGCGCCAGCCGCAGGGCATCGAAGAAATCGAATTCCCAGTGGCAGTGGACGGCGATTTCGAAGTAGGGCCCCACGGCTTCACGAATGTTCGTGAAGCCCTGGACTATCTGGTCGAGATCTTCGTTGCTCAGCCGGCGGTTCAGGGGCGATCCGCCCGGGCGCCTCGAGCGATGGTCTACCTTGGCGGCCGTCCACTTCTGGACGGAGTTCTTCATGTAGTCCGCCCATTCCCGGCAAGATGCCGGATCGAGGTAGTTCCGGGGCGAACCGGTCCAGTAGGCGCGGACTTTGTCGGTGAAAGCTCCCCCGCTGAGGATCTTGCGCACGGGCATGGCCAGCAGCTTGCCTGCGAGGTCCCAAAGCGCGATCTCAACCCCGGTAACCGCGTGGACGGCGATCCCGTGATTGCCGCCGAGGTAGGACACCCTCCACATCATCTGGGTCGTGAGCCTGTCGATGTCGAACGGGTCCTGGCCTATGAGCATCTGCCGGAAGGCGTTCAGAACGACGTCCTTCGCCCCCAAGCCCGTTATGTCGTGATGGCACTCGCCAATGCCGTACACGCCGGCATCGGTCTCGACCTTCACCAGAGGCATCGCATGGCCGTTCATGCGCAGCCGCATCACCTTGACGTCGGTGATCTTGACCCTGCCCCGTTCCTGGGCGCTTAGAACATTGAGCAACGGAGCGGAACCGGCCGCGGGTATGGCGGCCCCCAGCACTTTCAAGAACGAGCGTCGATACACACGATCTCCTTGGTTGTTCTTAAGTAATCACTGTTCGGACAGACACCCCTATAGCCGGCCCCCAAAGCCGTCTGACCAGCTTTCACCCAACCCTGGTACAGTAGGCAGCGGATACAATACGTCGGAAATCCACCCGGCGCTAGGTTCCAAACGGTAAAGGACAGTCAGCTAGTGTGCAATCTTGCTGTTGCGATTAGTGCAAATACCCGGCAGGGCTAACTGTTAAGGGTGTGTTAAAGCACCGTTTCACGCGCTGGCCGTGAATTGCCGGACTGCCGCCGAAGCCTGGCCGCGTGCGAACTGTTCGGGCAGATGCGACGGTGCTAATCGAATGTTGCACCGCGTTAATGCGGGCCGGCGCTGGAGTACTAGCAGCCGGGTTGATCAGTTCTGTTGAGATGCTCAACCCTCAGCGCGCGACGGTGGTGCGGCCGCAACGACGCATCCAGACTTGGTTCACTGCTAATTTCGAACACTTATTGGCGGATTGCGCCACGGCAGCCGCGCTGGAACCGTGGGGCCGGCACGACGCGCGCGAGGAACAGACCCGGCCCTGGACGAAACCATCCTCACCGCCCGGCCAGCCCGGCTGAGATCAGGTGAGCCGGCGCCTCAGTTTCCGCCGGCTCCGCGCTTCACGCGGATGCTGCCGCCTGCCTCCTCTACTGGCACGAGCCGGATGACGGGATGGCGATTGTCCCCGGGCACATGCTGTATCGCCAGCATCAACTCGCCCCGGAACGTCGTGAAAATTGTCGCGTGAGAACTGCGTTCATCCAGCAACAGCGGTTCTTCCTGCCGCCACGGCCCATCCAACCTGCCGGACGCGGAACAGGCGAGCGCCTGCACGTATTGGCCACCGCGCTGGCTCGTCCACAGCATCAGCAGCGGCCCCTGCTTCGTCCTGTGGACCGACGGACGGGCAGTGACATAGAACCGCGGACTCCTGGACGCCGCTTTCTGCTCCTTCAGCCAGATCGCGGAAGAACCCCTGAACAGCCCTGATGGATCACCCGCGGAGGACGACAGGTCCGGCCGCAGCCGGACGGCCTCGATGCCGCCGTCGATCACCTGAACCCAGTCGTGCGCATACACAAGATAGGGAACGCCGCCTTCGAAGTACAGCGTTCCGTCGAGCGCCATGAAGTCCGCAGGCGTAGGCGGCGCGTCGGAGGCAGGTTTGAACGGCCCGGCCGGCGAATCGCCTACGAAGATGTGAGTCGCCTCACGCGTGGTTGTTCGCCATGCAGGCGGCGCTTTCTCGATGACGCTGTTGGAGTTGCGCAGGGTAACCAGCAGGTAATACCTGCCCTGGTGGGCATGAACACTCGGTGACGAAGCGCCGAGCGCCGGGTCGGCCCACATCCCCTCGGGTGGCGTGAACACCAGGGTGGGGCCATCCCAGCTCTCCAGATCCTTGCTCCGGTACATCAGAGTGCCGCCCCGATGACCGGCGGCGGCCGAAGGTCCCGTCGCCGTGTACAGATAGTAAGTCTGTGTAGCGGAGTCAGCGAGGATGTAGGGCGCGCCGGCGGGAATCTCCTGGAGCTTTACGCCTGTGCGCGGCGCCGCGTACCCCGCCGCGACCATGGTGAGCAGAAAGCATGCAGCTATGCGCATTCGATTCTCCCGCCGCTCAGTACACCAACTGCCGCTTCACCCGGATGGTCTCGCCCGTGTCTTCCATCTCGAACAGCTTGGCCCTGGCATTTCGAAAGGGCTGATGCAGCACCAGCATCAGGCGGCCGTCGAATGCTCGAAACAGCATCCCGTGGCCGCTATCCTCGCCTACAAGAGGCTCCAGTTGCTCCCAAGGTCCGGCCAGCGTTCCGCTTCGCGACACTGCCAGCGTCTGGACGTACAGGCCATCTCTGTAACTTGACCAAAGCATCAGTAGACGCCCCTTACTGGTGCGGTAGAGTTGAGGCCCGTCGGTGACATACGTTCGAGGCTTGTTAGAAACAGCTCGTGCATGCTGCAGCCACGGGGCGTCGGATGCCTTGAACAAGTGAAATGGTTCACCCACGCGTTTCGAGAGGTCCGGCGTAAGGCGGATCGCCTCCATCGTTCCGTCGAGAACCTGTATCCACTCGTGGGCGTACACCATGTAGGGGACGCCGTTCTCGACATACAGCGTTCCGTCCAGCGTCATGAAGTCCATAGGAGGACCCGGTTCGTCCCCGAGCGTGCGGAAGGGTCCATCGGGGGCATCCGCGACGAAGATGTGCGTGCCGCGAAGGTGATGCGCGTACTTGACGCCCTGGTACACAGGCAACCACTCCTCGCCCGGCGACTGGATTGGCTTATTCCTGTTGTGGAGCGTCGCAAACAAGTAATACTTGCCGCGGTACTCGTGCACCTCAGGCGCCCAGACGCCCTGAGCGGGGTCCGCCCAGATGCCGTCCGGGACTGTGAAGACTATGCGGGGCCCCTCCCAGTTCTCGAGATCCTTGCTGGTGTATGCGAGGACGCCGGACCTGCCGTTCCCGGTCTGCCTCGGACCGGCACTGTTGTAGAGGTAATAGGTCCTGCTCTGGGCGTGCGCCAGTACGAACGGATCGTGTGAGTAGAAATCACCCAGCTTCAGCCCCGTCTTCGCAGGCTGCTGCGCTCCCAGCAGTAGGGTCAGAAATGCTATCGACACTGCGAATCGCATGATGCCCCGTCCTTACAGCAACTCCATTCGCAACTGCTTCCGGAAGAGGGCGGCGCGGGCCAGGTTGCTCTGCGATGCCCTGTACACGGCCATCGCCGCGTTCCCGCCGGCCCGCGCCGGATGGATTACGCCGAACCCAATTTGCCGAACCTTCTACTGCCGCTCAAAATGATAGATCGAGATGCTGATCGGCGGCACGGTCACGGCTCGGGTGTCGTTCACCTGCGCCTCAGTCACCGTCACTTCCTGCCGCCCCAACCCGGTCGAAGCATCCAGGCTCGGCCCCGTCATCCTCCATACCTTTCCCTGGTTCCGTAGCGAAATGCCGCTGATAGCGAACGTCAGATTCTGAGCGGATTCGGTAGGATTGATCACCGCAACAGTGAGCTTCTTCCCATCCTCGGCCAGCGCGGCGGTGACGTCCACGGGGTAGGTCGGACTGCCGGCGTTCACTTTCGGCTGATCGGCTCCCACCGGATACAGTGGAGCAGGCACGGGCGAATTGCCGCCGACGGCCACCGGCACGGTGCCGAAGTAATCGCGGTAGAACTTGAACAGAACGCCGGTTGTGTTCAATGCAGCTTCGGTTGCGTTGTACTCGATCGCTGAGGTTCCCATCGTGTGCCCGGCCATGATGATGAGATCCGAGTGCCGGAAGAACTCCTGGAGAACCATAGCGTTCGCCAGGCTCCCTCTCAGGTTGTTGCCGGCGCCGGTGTAGGCCCATTCGTCAATCACCATGGGAATCCGCCTGGTTTTCAGGGCCGGTATGCGCCGGTAATACTCCTCATACGCCTCGACCTTGTTACGCACGCGGTTCGCCGGCCGGCGTGCCCACTCGACCAGTGGTTCGTCGACCTTAACCATGTAGTCGGCCCGAGTGAACGACCCCGGCCGGATGCCCGAAGAGTGATCGAAACGCTGCCCCGCGTAGGAGTAGAAATGCTCCGACATTATGTCGATGTTGTCGAAGCAGTGCGTGAAAAAACCTCCGGTCCAATCGGCTTTGGAACCGAACTCGGGTATGAGTTTCCCCACGATCGGAAGCGCGAGGCCGTAAATAGTCATCTCGTCGGGGGTGGCTCCGGTGGCCAGAAGCTTGATCGTAGGGTCAACTTTCTTCATGGCCTTGGCGAACATGTTGTGCTTGATGAAGTACTGCTCGGGCGCCATGTAGCCGAACTGCCAGCTCCCGTACATCTCGTTGCCTATGCCCCACCACTTCACGTTGTAAGGCGCCGGGTGCCCGTTGGCCGCCCGCAGTTTTCCCATCGGCGTGTCGGGCGAGCCGTTCACGTACTCAACGAGTTCGGCGGCGCTGCGCGCCTCGCCGAAACCGGAGTTGACGCTGATGAACGCGTCGACGCCTATCAGTTCGCACATCGTGAGGAACTCGTCGGTGCCGACATCGTTTGGCTGCACTCCCGAACGCACGTAATCCCACGTAGGCGGGCGCTTGTCAGGGTCGCCGATTGCGTCCTTCCAGTCGTGGGCCGAAAGGAAGTTGCCGCCGGGGAAGCGCCACATGCCGGTGCGCAGGTCTTTCAACAGCGCCATGATGTCCGGCCGGAAGCCACGGATATTGTCTGCCGGCATCAACGAAACCGCGCCGACACGGAACGTGCCCTGTCCTGTGGCATAGATCTCGATGCGGCCGTTGTCAGTATCCGCGCCCGCGGTGAACTTAAGCGGAAACCTGGCGTAGGTTGAGTTGGCTCTCGAAATCGGAATGGTTTGGCGGTCACCGGGGGCGTCACCCCAGACCAGACTCACGGCGACCTTCGCTCCGCGATCGGCGGCGAGCACCACTCGCCCGCTGTACTCCTTGCCCTTGCGCAGCACGAGCCCAGCCTGCCTGATGCCCCGCGGTTCGGCGCCATCAAGTGTGATGACAGGGCTGTGATCGCCCACCCACGGAGTCTTCGTGTCCATCGTGACGGAGGCATCCGGCCCGATAGGCACCCAGCGATTTGGCGCGCGCCCGCGCATGCGCCGCTGACCGGCAGCGGGCTGCTGCTGCGGCTGGGCTGATGTGACCGGGTAGTAGAACTTGCGGTCATCGAGCATCTCGGCCCACATGCTGCGGTTTACCAGATCGCCGATGTGCTCGATGAACTGGCCGTAGATGTAGGGGGAGATGGGATCACTGGTCTTCGTCGCGTCTATGCTTACGGCGATCGCAGCTCCCGGAGAGCTTCCGGGCTGCTGGCCTGCGCCGAACATAAGGGCGGCACTTACCAATCCAACTGCGAAGAATTTCAGCATGAATGTCTCCGTTCGCGGTTTGCCTGTTAGCTGAAAACGCATGTAGCTTTTGCCGGGGAGGATGATCGCCCGGCATGCGGGGGCCGGAGTTGAGGAGGGTATCATGGCCAAAACGGTCCAGCAGCCGTGCGGGCAGCCGGACTTGGCCTATCCCGCACGGCCGCTGGCCGGGGGTCATTGCGTCAGAACCTCAGCTTACCAACGAGCTCGATTTGCCGCCCGCCCACCGTCACAGCGGTGATCTTCCCGACGTGACCCGGACCGATTGCAAGGTCAGGCTGGGCGAACGAGGGATGGTTCAGGGCGTTGGTCGCGTTTCCGCTCAGGTCGAACCGGATCCTCTCCGTGATTGCAAACGTCTTGACGAGCGACAGGCCGACCGTGAAAAGACCCGGGCCGTAAATGCTGTTCCTCCCCATGTTCCCGAACTTCCCGGGCGCTGGGGCGGCGAAGGCATCAACGTTGAACCACGAATCAATCGTCGGATTCTTGCGCACCGGATTGCCGATCACGTCCGGATACTGCACGTTGTTCGACGACAGGCTGAAGCTATTGTTGACCAGCATGTAAGGCGTGAAGGGATTGCCGCCCTGCGCAACGACGGTGGAGGAAAGTGTCCAGCCACCGAGCACTGCGTCAAGAGCCCTGTTCGTGTTCAGGAACCGGCGGCCGCGCCCGAATGGAAGATCGTAGATCGCATATCCCTTAAACATATGCCGGATGTCGAAGTTCGAGGAGCCGTAGTTTCTCGACGGGTCATACGCGCTCTGGTATGGAGTGTTGCCCATCTTAGTGCCCCGGCCCGACGAATCCTGGTTCGACAGCATATGGGACCAGGTGTAGTTGACGTTGAACGACAGCCCGCTGCTCATGCGCTTCGAGAGCTGCAACTGCAAAGCGTGGTAGTTCGAGATGCCCTCCGTGTTAACGCCGGTGATGCTCTGGAACGGATATGGACGGAACTGGGCGCTGTTCGGCCCCATCTTGTCCTCGGGAACCTGATTGAGATCCGTGACGAAGGCCAGGTTCGTTCCGCGGCTTCCAACGTATGCGATTTCCGCAACCATGGTCTGACCAATCTGACGCTGGATGGTCAGGTTCCATGACTTGAGGAGCGGCACGGGCGAATCGTACTGCACAAACCCCACGCCCTGCCCATTGTAGGCATCGGGTTCGAGAGGAGCGTCTTTGAAGAGCGAGTTGATGCTGGCGCCCTTCTCGCCCTGGTAGTTGATATCCCCGGTGGAGGAGAGGATGACCACGGGCTGAACGTTGTTCGTCGAATCAGTCAGGTTTCCGCTCGCCCCGAAGGCTCTTCCCAGTGAATTGCTGGCGTAGCCGTCAACGTTCCACGGGAAAGTGTACATGCCGAAACCGCCGCGCACCGTCGTCCTGTCACCGAGCAGATAGGCAAAGCCGATCCGCGGCAGCCAGTTATTGAAACGCGACTTTTGCAGCGCTGTTCTGCCGTTCACGGCCGTCACCGCGTACCACATCGCTCCAGGCTGGTTTGTGGCGGGATTGATGATGGTAGGATCGAACGAGCGCGCGTTGCCGTTCACATCGGACCACCCTGTCGTTCCGAGCCACCGCAGCCCTAGATTGAGCGTGAGATTCGGGCTGACTTTGAAGTCATCCTGAATGAAGGCAGCCGGACTCCGCAGCCTGCCGCCATACTGCGGCGTCACGGAGGCAGACCAGGATCTCGCATAGCCTAACAGGAAGTCGGCATAGGAGGCACCGCTCGAGGATGCAAGCGGTCCACTATTGCTGCCTGCGGTGTAGACACCGGTAAAGTCGAGAGTCGCCCCGTTGATGTTTCCCCAGGCGGTCGAGTTTGCGCGCATGAGGATCACGTTCGCGCCCAGTTTGAGAGAGTGACGCCCGCGGATAAGCGTGACCACGTCCGAGATGTCGAACTGGTTCTCGTTGTAATTGGCATTGAGACTGGGGCCCAGTCCGTATATGCCGCTGATGTTGATGGACGGGAATACGTCCGCTTTCGCGAACTTCAGGCCCAGCTTGTCCGGCCAGCCCTGGCCAAGGGTCTGCGGTTTGAGCGTGTCATACTCCGCCATGAACCCAAAACGGAACTCGTTGAGGGTATGGGGACTGATGCTCCAATAATCCGAGATCTGGCTGTTGTTGTTGAATATGTTCCGGTCGAGGCAGTTGATCGGGCACACCGGGCCGGTTCCCTTGCCCCAGCTGTCATTCCAGGCTGTCGAGCCCGTGATGCGGTTGTTCGGCGTAACATCCGCATCGAAGCGCCCGAAGTATTTTATCTGAGGGTTGATGGATGGGACCGAGTACACGTAGTTGTTCGTCGTGACACCGTTGACGACCGTCCCCGGCGTGTTGGGAGCCGGGTAGATTGCCTGGATTGCTTTGGCAACCGGGTCCAGCATCAACTCGGGGATCTTGTTATCCGCGAACGGCTGGCGAGTCACGACCCCCGTACTCGGGTCAACCACCTGTGACCTTGGATCGTAGATCGTGTTCATCCCGCTGAAATCGCCCGTCAGCATGCGGGTTGTGGGCACGGTGAGAAAGCTGGTCCGCGATCCGCCATGATTGATGATCCTCTCCACAGCGAAGAAGAAGAACACGCGATCCTTGATCATCGGGCCGCCGATGTTGCCGCCCAGAGCGTGGTAGTTGATGGGAGTCTTGGGCCTGTCGAGGCCGAACTGGAAATCAGAGGCGTTGAAGGCGGTGTTGCGGACGTAATCGTACGCCATGCCGTGGAATTCGTTCGTTCCGCCTTTGCTGATCTGGTTATAGAGCACGCCTCCGGTTCCGTACTGAGCTGAGAACAATGAGGCGCTTATCTTCACCTCGCCGATGGCGTCAAAAATCGGCGTGGCGATCACGTTGTTGCTCATCGGCGAGTTGGCGTTCACGCCATCGAACAACGCGGTGGAGTACGGCATGCTTCCGTTCGCCGCGACGCCATCCATGCCGGGGTTCGTGGTGTTGTTGCCGTTCTGCGGCGTTCCGGCCGTGCCCGGCAACAGGACGATGAACTGCTGCCAGTCCGGCGTTCCGACCTGCGGCAACTGAGCCAGCGTCTCCACGGCAAGCGTCGCAGAAATCTCGGGACTGGTGGTCTCGAGTACTGGGGCCGCTTCGCTGACCACGATCGCTTCGGCCGTTTGCGAAACGTTCAACTGTACATTCAGGCCCGTAACCCCGACGCGAAGCGTCATGGGCCCGCGCCGCAACGTGGTGAAGCCTTCCTTTTGAAACGTGAGCTGATACTGGTCCCCAGGGACGAGCGGACCGGTATCGTATATGCCGGCGTCGTTCGTCACAATGGTGCGCTCAGTGTTCTTGTCAAGATTGTTGATCGTGACCGTAACACCGGGAATGACCGCACCAGACTGGTCGGTCACAGTACCGGTGACGTCTGCCGAATTCATGGCTTGGCCCCAGGCTATGCCAGTACACAAGAGGAAGCAGGCATAGACGAGGAGAAGTTTCCTGAAGAACTGCGGCCCTGCAATCATATTTGGCCTCCTTTGGCCTCCGGTGTTGACAGGGGTAGCCGACGTGTCCCGCACATTGGTAGCTGGTGCCCCCCGGCCAGCGGTCCGGACGGCACACGTCGGGTCTTCCGCCCGGTTTGCGGTGATGCCAGGCAAGCCCACCCTAAAAGCTCGCCTCACGTCGGCTCGGCATACGCTAACACGTTCGTATTAGGTCTGCTAGGTATAGAACGGTTTAGCGGAAGAAAACATGCGCCAAAGTGGGGGTTTGAACCCACAGTTAGACGTGCCGGCCGGTTCGCGTTAACGGTTAACCGGGGGGTGATGTTAATGGCCATACACGGGCAGAGGGCGAGGGCGAAGCGCGATGTAGCAGTCGGGCCTCGGTCTCTTACTTAACCTGGATCTGGTCCAGTCCCGCAGACTCCTGAAGTGGGATAGAGAAAAATTCCCGCACGCCAGGGTTGATTTCGTGGTTCTGGCGTATACTGCATTCATCCGCGAAGCCGAATGGAGATTTCGGCCCGCGCCCGCCTGGCACGGCGGATGAACTTGACGGCCGCAGGCGCAAGTAATCGAGCGGCGCCACCTCCGCGTCGCGCTCAGGGCACGATGCCTTGGAGCTCCCGTTTGCGCTCACAACGGCGCGCAGATGCGGACCTGGCGCGTTTGCGGCGCTGTTGACGATTTGGGGTGTCTTCACCGTGGCACGCCGGCATCCACTCGCACTAACCGCCTGCTGGGGGACGGTAGCCCTCGTGGCGCTCGTGACGCTGCCGTTCGGCGCCAGGAGCCAGATTCAGGCGGTTCCCATACGGTTCTCGCCTAGCCCGCTCGCCTTTACGCTGAACAGCGGCGAGACGGCTACGCGCTACGTTCCGGAGACCATGGCCGGCGGTGTGGCCGTTTTCGATTACGACAACGACGGCCGCCTGGACATCTTCTTTGTGAACGGCGCGGAGATGCCGTCCCTCAGGAAGTCGTCGCCGAAATACTGGAACCGGCTGTTCCGGAATGAAGGGAACCGCACGTTCACGGACGTCACCGAGAAGGCGGGGCTCACGGGCAGCGGCTACGATACCGGGGTTGCCGTGGGCGACTACAACAACGACGGCTACGAAGACCTTTTCATCGGCGGCGTCCACCGCAACTCACTGTACCGGAATAACGGCGACGGCACATTCACCGATGTGACGGCTCAAGCCGGGCTGGACGCTCGGGACGCTCAGTATGGACCGCTCTGGTCCGTCGGGGCCGTCTGGCTGGATGTGAACAACGACGGCAACCTCGACCTGTTCGTGACCAACTACCTGGCCTGGGATCCGGACAAGGAACCGGTCTGCATGGTTCTCAGCAACCGGGACTACTGCCATCCCCGGTATTACGGACCCACGCCCAATCGCCTGTACCTCGGCGACGGAAAGGGCGGGTTCACAGACGTTTCGGCCTCTTCCGGAATACGCGCGCACCCTGGCAAAGGGATGGGGGCGGCCATGGCCGACTTCGATGCGGACGGCTGGATGGACATCTTCGTCACCAACGACAAGATGGCCAATTTCCTCTTTCACAACCTGGGAGGCGGCAGATTCCGCGAGATCGCGCTCGAGGCGGGCGTCGCTTACCCGGCGAACGGGTCGAATGTATCCGGGATGGGGTCGGAGTTCCGTGATGTCGATAACGACGGCTGGCCCGACATATTCTTCGTCGCGCTGCCGGACGAGACGTTTCCCCTGTACCGCAACACAGGGAAGGGGTATTTCGATGATGTGACGGCATCCAGCCGGATCGAGTGGCTCAGCCGTTCCATGGGCGGGTACAGCCCCATGGTTTCGGATTTCGATAACGACGGCTGGAAAGACCTGTTCGTCTCGCGGGGCCACGTTCAGGCGAACAGCGGAGGGCGTGAGGTCATCGATCAGCACAACTCGGTATTCCGAAACGTGGGGAATGGGAGGTTCGAAGCGTTCACTGGAGAGGCGGGATTCACTGCGCAGCCGCCGCGGCGGCATCGCGGAAGCGCGCTAGGCGATCTCGACGGGGACGGCCGCACGGACGTGGTGGTCACGGCGTTGATGGGGCCAGCGGAAATCTGGATGAACGACAGCCCCGCCAGGCATCACTGGCTGGAGCTCAAGCTTGTGGGCACCGCCAGCAACCGGAACGGGATCGGAGCGGCCATCAAAGTGGTTTCCAAGCACCTGGTGCAGTACAACCACGTCACAACCGCGGTAGGCTATGCGTCCTCAAGCGCCGGGCCCGTCCATTTCGGCATGGGGATGGATGACGAGGCCGATCTGATCGAGATTCGCTGGCCATCTGGCATGGTCCAGCGGCTCACCGCAGTGAAGTGTGACCGCGTGCTGGAGATCAGGGAACCCCTACCGGCCACAAAAAGCCCGGGCGCTGATGCACCCGTGCCAGCCGCGGCTCCGGCGGCGCGATAGACACGCCTCCCCGCTCTCGGCGCGCGGCAAGCGCGCATCACTTCTCGCTCACTGCCCCGGTCAACTGCTTGAACGTCCTGTCCAGCTTGTCTTTCAATTCCTTGTAGTGCTGGAACGCTTTCATTTCCCGCTCGGAGTCCGCTGTCCTGCCCACGCGCCGGTACAAACCGCTGAGGCGGTAGTGCGCCTCGATGTTCGCGGGGTCGTCCTGAATCGCGCTTTCGAGCAGTGATATGGCCTCGTCCGCGCGATTCGTCGCTATCAGGGCGGCCGCCAGGCCGGTTTTCGCCTCCGCGTTTTGCGGCTGCAACGCGATGGCCTTTCTGTAGTGCTCCGCCGCCGCGGTGAAGTCGCCCTTTCCAGCCAGCACGCCGCCGAGCTGAAGCCAGGCCTTCGCATCGTACTCGTTCACCTCGAGAGCGGCCCTATATTCCCTCTCGGCCTCCGCGTTCAGTGCGGGATCCGGCGAGTTCCTCAACTGCTCCGCCAGTTCGAAGTGCGCTCCAGGGAGCTTCGGATTCAGCCGGATCGCCTCGCGATACTGCGCGATGGCGCCTTCGTGGTCCCCCCGCCGCCCGAGTTCATTCGCCATCGTCATGTGCATCTCCGCCGAATCGGGCGCAACCATTGCCAGATTCAACAGGCTCTGGTCCATCATTCGCCGGGAGATCTGATAGGCAGCGAAGTGGATCTGAGGATTCTCTGGCGCCACCTCTTGCAGCTTCGCGACGACGGCCAGGGCCTTTTCGAGTTGCGCCGACGCGGAGGTGAGCTCAATCAGTTCCAGACCAACCTGAATCTGTATGCTCTTTTCGTCCAGGTTCGAGAACGCGCGCTCCAGATCGTTCTGCGCCTGCGCCAGTTCGCCAGTGCGCTTCTCCGCGAGTCCCAATAGCGCCTGAATTCTCCAGAGATCCGGCTGCAATTGCAGAGCGGCGCGCAGGTGCGGTATCGCCTCGGCGTAGGCGTTCTGGAAGAACAGCAGCACGCCGAGGTTGCCCTGTGCATTGACGTTCTTCGGGTCCAGTGAGACTATGTCGCGCAGCACGGGGATCGCGAGGTGCGGTTGCTGTTGCCGCAGATGTTGCTGCACCTGCTGCTCGAGCGCCTCGATCTTGCCTTGCAAGCTCTGGCCGCTCTGCGCCAGGAGAGCCGTCCAGGGCAGCGAGAGGACGAGCGCGCAGGCCGTGCCCGAAAGGAAGTTCACGTCCGTCCTCTATACCACGATCCCCGGCTGAATGAAAGGAGGGCCTTACAGCAATCCCTGCGCAGCGGCGGCCCGGAGCCGTAGCGTCTTCCCCGCCCCTGCATCCTCAATAGCGATGCTGTCGCCCTCGATGCGCACGTCATCAACCCGCCGCATTCCCTCGGGCGCCCTCGCCCAGAACAATAGAAAACGGCTGGCGATCTTCGACTTCGCCGGCAGCCACCGGTACACCGGTGTGCCGAACATCGAGCCGAGATCCACCATCTCCCTGCGTGGAAGATCGAACGGCTGTGTCGCGAACTCCAGTCCCCGGCCGCTCCATCCGTTCGGCATATAGTTCATATAGTTCTGCACCCAGGGGTACTCCTCGCGCCGGAAAAGATAGCCCAGCACGTACCCTCGCGCGGTGTTGATGGCCGTGACGAATCCCAGGCGGCGTGACGTATCGATCAACGTGGTCGTGTGGCCGGACCAGCTCTCACCCGGCGGTTGAGCTCGCACATCCACAACCCCACCGTCCTTGGCAGGCGCGAGCGGCCAGTCAAAATCCTTGAAGCTAGCCAGCTTGAGGCGCGGCCGGTCGCCTGAGTACTCGCGGGTCTTGGATTTCACCCCTGAGATATCCACGACGGTGTTCTCCGGCTCCAGAAATGGCGGAAACAGATAAGGATGCTCCGCCCAGTTCGCAGTCCGGTCGAAGGCTAGGGCGCTTTCCAGTTCGCTTTCGACGTATACAACGTTCTCGCCGTCCAGCATCCGAAACGTGCGCGTGAACTTCTCGTGCAGCAACGGCAGGTCTACGGCGAACGTCACGTGCGTTTGCGCCCCTTCTTTTCCCGCACGAATCGGAACCCAGGGCTGCAGGTAGGCCTCGCCGTGCATCGCGAGCCCTGCCTTGCGCTCCTCTGCGCTGGGAGAACCGAAACCATCCACACAAACAAAGTGGCCTACCATGGGTCCCTGGAACTTGCGATTTTCAGGCACGCCGGGAACCATCTCCGGATTTCCGAACGGGCTGAGCCCGGTGGAATCACCCTGGAGCACGATCTTGAGTATCGAACCGCCCTGCGCTGCGACGGCCATCTCGAGCTTGTCGTTCGAGATCAGGAAAGCCTCACGCGAGTAGACGGTCGCTCTGCGAAGCTCCGGCGGCGTTTGCGCGCTCGCGGCGCACGCGGCTGCGAGCCACGCGATCAGAAGCACCGCGGCGGTCGCGCGTGATGCCGTGATGGCGCGAGCAATGTTCGCAGATACAAGAATTGCCGGAAGGCCCGTCCGGCCGGGCATATCGGAGATAGTCATGATCGTCCTCGGTGATAGGCTCAGCATACAAACGCCTGGCGGCGCGGCCGTACCCTATCCAAACAGTATGCGCCTTCGCACGCCGGCGCGTTGCCTCTTCTCCACGCAGCTAGCGGAACAGCCTCTGTGCGAAGTCGTTCAGGGACCTGCGCCAGGTTAGCCATTCATGCGCCGTGCCGGGCGACTCGAAATAGACGTACTTGACACCCGCATCGTCGAGCATCTTCCTAAAGGCGCCTATTGCGCCCGGGAACGGATCGGGCTCCGCAGTGCCCATTCCGATCCAGAGCAGCTTCACTTTCGCGTTCAACGCAGCGCCATCGGCGAAGACGCCACCCATGAATGTCTTGTGATCGAGGGGTGCGGTGCTGAGGCCGTTGCCGGTGCCGCTGAACATGCCGATCCAGGCGAACTTGTCGAGATTCCGCAGCGTGAGATGGCACGTCTGATTGCCTCCCATCGACAGGCCGGCCATGGCGCGATGCTCGCGGTCGGGGATGGTGCGGTAGGTGCGGTCGATCATCGGGATGACGTCTTGCAGGATCACATCATTGAACGCGCTTGCATCCGGGCGGGTCCTGGCGGACCGTGCCGCCTCTCCGCTGCCGGCCCTCTGGGCATAGCCGTTGTCCATGACGATGATCATCGGCTTTGCCTTTCCGGCGGCGATGAGGTTGTCAAGGATGAAGTTAGCCCGCCCCTGGAAAATCCAGCCAGTCTCGTCCTCGCCGGAGCCATGTTGCAGATAGAGGACGGGATACCGCTGCCGTGGGTTCGTGTCGTAATCCGGCGGGGTGTAGACGAAGCAGCGGCGCCACTTTCCGGTCACCTTCGACAAGTACCAGCGCACGCGGACTTCGCCGTGCGGAACATCCTTCGGCTCGTAGTAATCTACGCCTTTCTCAGGCACCTCGATGCCACTCGAGTCGCGACCGGTTCCGTAATAGGTGTGGCTCGATGGGTCCGATACGTTCGCACCGTCGATGATGAGGGAGTAGTAATGGAAACCGGGCACGAGTGGAGGCGTCGTCACGTACCAGAAGCCGTCCTCCGCGCGAGTCATGTCGTACCTGTCCCGGCCCATGGCAACCTGCACTTTCTGCGCGCCGGGCGCATCAACACGAAACGTGACCCTGAGGTCGGGATGGACGCGCGGATACTGCGCGTTCATGATGTTCGTCGATGCCGGCTGGCCTTCTGCGGCGGGCTGCGACCACGCCAGCACGCAGACCATTGGGATGAGGAGAATCGCTGTTCTGATCATCTATCTCTCTCCATGCGCCGCGGTTGTTAGGGGGGGGCGACTCGCGACGACACTCGAACGCTCGAATGGCTATCGTATGCTAATGCGCAGCCGCCTGCAAGAGCTTACATTAACCTGGGTTTCCGCGGGTTGAGCCCACCGTGAATTCATTGTGCAAGCGTTTACCCGCCGCTTGCGCTCAGGATTACAATATCAGGACATCCGTGGCAGACGGATTCGAATGCGGCCGCCGTGCCGCATGAAGACGCGCCGATCGGGCGCAGACGGGAGAAGAATAATAAGATGATCCGAGCACGCACCTTTGTTCTGAGCGCCGGATTGGCGGCATTGGCCTGCGCGGCATACGCCGCGGACGCCGGAGCCGCCTCCCTGCTTCCGGCGGATTCCGCCTCCGCCTTCCGGTTGAGTGAGCGCGCCGGTGAATTCGCGAGGCTATCCACGGTTACCGTTACCGGCCAGCCATTCTCGAGCGCTCTGCGCATCGAGGTGACCAAGAAGCCCCAGCGAGCCAACGTAGTGCAACTCTCCGCGCCGGTGGAAGCCGCCATTGCAGGCGGGGATGTCCTGATGATCTCCTTCTGGATGAGGTCGGCCACGCCGGGCGAGGCGACGCTCGACGCCGGGCTGATTGGAACCGCGGGCCCCTTCCGCCGTCCGGCGCTGAACATGCCCGCGGTGGCGGGAACGGAATGGAAGAAGGTTACATTTCCCTTCGCGCTGCAACGGCCCATCAACAAGGGCGAGAGCCAGGTTTACTTCAACCTCGGGATGCGTGAGCAGACCGTTGAGATCGGCGGCATCGAGTTACTGAACTATGGAACCAGCAAGCGTGTCGCCGACCTGCCGTTCACGCGCCTGACCTACGGAGGTCAGGAGCCGGGAGCGGCCTGGCGCAGAGCCGCGGAAGAGCGGATCGAGAAGATACGCAAAGGCGACCTCACAGTCGTGGTGAAAGACAGGTCCGGCAAGCCGGTTCCGGGTGCGTCGGTATCGGTACGGATGCGCAAACATGCGTTCCTGTTCGGCACTGCGGTCAACGTGCCCGCGCTCATGGGCAACCGGCTGAACGACAGCGACCGGGAGAAGTACAAGCAGCACATCCTCGAGTTGTTCAACGCCGCCGTGACGGAGAACGCTCTCAAGTGGCCGCAGTGGTCCAATGAGGCGTCCCGCCCCGCCGCGATGGCCGCGGTGGACTGGCTGCGCGAAAACGGTCTCGCTGTCCGCGGACACTGCCTGGTGTGGCCCTCGTGGCGCAATGCCAACGTCAAAGCCGCAGTGGACGCCAAGAACGATCCCAAAGCTCTGGCGAAGGTTATCCTAGATCGTGTCACGGATGCCACAACCACCTTCCGCGGGCGCCTGATCGATTGGGATGTCATCAACGAGCCCTTCACGAACCACGACTTCATGGACATTCTGGGCCGGCAGGTGATGGTGGACTGGTTTAAGGCGGCGCGGGCAGGCGATCCGAATGTCAAGCTCTACATCAACGATTTCAGCATTCTCAGTGACGACGACAAGGCGCATCAGGACCACTACGCCGACACCATCAAGTTTCTGATCGACTCGGGAGCGCCGTTGGACGGGATAGGGCTGCAGAGCCATTTCCCCGCACGGGTCACGCCCATGGACGAAGTGCTAAGGAGGCTGGATCGTTTCGCCGCGTTCGGGCGCGAACTGGCGATCACCGAGTTCGACATCGAAACCGCCGACGAGGCCACACAGGCCGACTACACGCGCGATTTCATGATCGCGACCTTCGCCCACCCCTCAGTGAAGGCGTTCCTGATGTGGGGCTTCTGGGAGGGCGCGCACTGGAAGCCGTCGGGCGCAATGATAAGGCGCGACTGGTCCGTCAAGCCTAACGGCGAAGTGTACAAGGACCTCGTGTTCAAGCGCTGGTGGACAAACACTGACGGCAAGACGGGAACGCAGGGCACGTTCGCGACGCGAGGGTTCCTCGGCGATTACGAGATCGAGGTGAAGGCCGGCGGCAGGACTAAGACCGTACGCGCCAGCCTGCCCAGGGAAGGCGCAAACGTCGAGTGCGTTCTCGATTAGTGGCTGATTGACGTACCGAATCAGGATGGCGGACCCGCGATGGCGCGGGTCCGCCACACCGTTTTAGCGCTTGCTATAGCGGTTGGGCGCGCCGGGGGTTGGATCGGTGTCGGCAACCCGCGCCCCGCTCTCATGCGCCCGGGCCAGTGGAGCGGTGAGCGTTATGCCGGTACCGGCGACCTGCACTCCGGCCGCGTGCGCCATGGTTAGCGGCTTGGCAACGACTATCGAAGCTCCGCCGCCACCGCCAAAGGGCCGCGGACGCCTCGCCGCGACGACGACCGCTTCCTCACGGTTCGCGCCATCGTCAATGATGATGGTCTGGCCGGGGCTGAAACCAGCTACGCCAGCTACCGGGATTGTGGTCGCGCCAGCGCTGGTGGCCGTTCTCACGGTAGTCGCGCCCGCGGTGCCGACCGTCTGAATGACGGCTGTCTCGCGGTTGGCTCCCGAATCGATGACGATCGTTTGACCGGCGGAGAAGCCCTCCACGCTGTCGACCTTAATGTTAGTCGCCTTGGCGGCAGCGGGCGCCGCAAGGCGGGCTGCAACCTGGGTCAGAAAATCGGTGCAAAGGCTGTCGGCGTCGGCACCGTCCGGGAACCGGCCACGGCTCGTACCAACGCCACTCACCGCTGCGGGCACGACGACTATGCAGCCACCCTGGTGCTGCACACCTTCGAGGGTGGCCAGCTCGGGGCTGGTGATGGTTCCGTTCGCGCTCGAGTTGCTCTGCTGAGACCCGAAGACCATCGCGTCCACGACCGCACCGCTCGTGTCGAGCAACGCAAGGGAGCCGGCGCTGGTCGACAGCGCTCCTCCGAACCACTGGTTAGGCGCGGGCGGCCCCTGGTACCCAGAGCTCTTGGCCGACGCGTTCACGATCGGCGCGCCGTACGGGTGATCGCGAGTCAGGGGTTTATCGATGGTGATTCCGCTGCCCAGCGCCTGCACCGCATCCCCGCTCACGTGAGCGAACTTCGTGGCAGGCGAGAAGCTGATGCCCGTGCCCACATCGGAAACGTCAACGCCCCGCCTGTGGTCCAACTCAAGCGGCTCGACAAGATCGATGCCCGTGCCGTTTTCGCCCGGAGTGCCGATTTTCGCGATCTTGACGAGTTCCTTGCGCGCGCCAGTATCGATGGTCAGCGTGTCGCCCACGGTCATATTCGAGTTGGCCGCGACCTTGATATTCGTCGCGCCCGCTGTCGCCGCAGCCGCGAGCGTCGTCTGCGTCGCCGCTTTTCCTACCGCTGTTACCGTGACCACCTCGTAGTTGCCCCCGACGTCGATGCCGATCTTCTGGCCGACCTCGAATCCGGCGGCGCTCGTCACTGGCAGGTTGGTCGAGCCAGCCGGGATGGTGAGCCATGGCCCGGTGGACACGGGGATGAACACCTTCGTCATCTCCGCGGCCGGAGTCCCGACGTTTACGATCGTGCGGGTCTCACCGTCGATATCGATCTTCTGGCCGGCGGCGAAGCCTTCCGTGCTGGTTACGTTAATTACCGTATCCCCCGCCGCCGCCGGCGCGGCCAGTCCGGAACTGGCAAGACCGAGCAGGTAATAGGCACGGCTGGCGAGCTTCGTTCCGGCCGGGATTGTCGCAAGCTTGACGGGCGCCCACTGGCTCCTCGTGTTCACCAGAGTCCAGTTCGAGATGTCGACGGCGCTGTTGGAAGCGTTGTAAAGCTCGATGAACTGATCCGTTGGGCTGGCGCTAGTGCTGAAACGGACCTCGTTGATCTTGACCGGGTGGACGTTGCGCACCCGCTGAGAAGCTGTATCGGACTTCGTCCCGCCGGTCGCCGGATCCGTCCATTCGGCCCGCGCGGTCAAGAAGCCCGCGCCGGTAGTTCTGGGGGAGGTTACTTTGAACGTCGCGCTCACGTTCGCGCCCGGTGCTACCGGTCCGGATATCGTCGTGGATGCTCCGCTTCCTCCCGAAACCGCGGCGGTCCAACCGGCGGGCAGCGAAAGGGCCAACCTGACATTGCCGGCCGGCGCCCCCGTCGTGTTCGTAAACGTGACCGTAGCGTTCTGCGCCGATCCCGGCGTGAACGTCGTCACCCGCGACACGGTCAACCGTGCCGCGTCGTACTTCGCAGCGACGATGTTGGCCTGCACGGCGTCGGTGGTCGCTTCGGGCGGATACCCGATGGTCATCGCGCCTTCATAGAACGTGCCCGCCGAGCCGTTGCCGTTGTCGCCTCCGTTGCCCAAGAGGATGGCGCCCTGCCTGCGCATTGGATAGTAGCGGCTGTTTTCGCGCGAGCCGGGGCGGACTCCTCTGTAGAACGTCGAGAGGCTGCCCTCCTGCGCGTTGCCGCCGCGGAGTTCCCACTGGTTGCCGCCGCCGCCGCCAACGACGCCGGTTACGAAGCGCCAGGAATCGATGGTCGGATCGGCTTCATTCAGCTTGGCGTCGTATCCGGAGAACAGGCCGGCTTCCATGTCGGACATGAGCCACGGGCCTGGCCCTGCGCCGCGGCCCCACACGGTGGATGTGCCGAAGTACACTGTCTCCATCGTGCCGGTGCCCACGGCGCGGCCGTTCGTCGAGGCGTTGCCGTAGTTGAAGCAGCACCCGCTGTCATAGTGCTTGCCATCCACAACGACGTAGATGCCCTCCGGTTCGTCGCCAATGGCGAGGTCCCTGGCGTCGTTGTTGCGGAAACCCATGCCGGGCATGATGTAGACGCCGTACACCTTGTGGCCCATGATCGTCACCGGCGCCATGTCTGCGATCGGTTGGGTGTCGAACGCGCCCTTCGCGGGGCCCGGGAACTGAGGACCGGGCGGCGCCTGGTACAGGTGGTTGCCTTTTCCGGACTGGTCGTAGATGACGTTGATGACACAGATAGTGTTTGCGCAGAATTCGTCCTGCGCGGCCGCCGCGGCATACCCGCCCGCATCCGAGAACGGCAGTGCCGTGGGCTGCACGACGCCTATGTCCAGGGTTGCGCCGTCGGACAGGCGCTTCACCTGATAGAGCGGGCCGTTGTAGGACGCATACAGCGCGCGCGTGGTGCTGTGAGCGGCTACGCACGGGGTGCCTGCCGCCGCATATATGTCGCACGGTCCTTGCGGCCGGGCCGGTGCGCCAACGGCAGGCGCCGCCGCCGGCAGCGTGCCGCAAACCAGGGCAATCCCAAGTGCGAGCGTCAGTATTACGTAGGTTTTTGTCCTCATGTCCATCCTGTTCGCCCTGCTAATCCTGCAACCGCGACGCGAGGCCCGACTGCCCCTGCGCCGCGCCGTGGTCTCGAACAACCGTGAGCAGTCCTTCCGTCATGACATGCGGAAGTTGAACCATTGTAATCGTTGTAAGCGCATGCATTCAGGGCCGGGCCGGAGCCGGTCCGGGCTGCGGCCGATGGCGCGGACACCCGGCGCGTGAAACTGGCGTGGATGGGGCATGAAAATCTGTAGGGGAGGGCTACTTCATGTAACCCATCTCCCTGTATAGAGGGCCGCGCCGGGATGCAGCAGAACCACACACTATGGACGGTGTAAGAGAACCTGAGATGCTTCATCGCACAAGGTGCTGCTCGTCCACGTTCTGGGATGGCCGCTCAGAACGCGGTCCTGGATGTATGATTTCACGCGCGCACCGATGTGTGCGCTCATGTTTTGCTAAGTCGGTCCACTCGTTGTGTTCCTAGGGCTTGACGGCAACTCCGCGCTTGAATACTATCGCCCTGTTCGAACAGCAGAGTCGGTATGCTCCGAATCTGGGCGGCGGCATCTGGAGAAGTTGTCCGTGGTGTCAGCAAACATTCCCCATTCCGGGCCCCGGCCGGTATGCGGGACAGGTAGCATCGAGATCTATCGTCCTCGTGTCACTTGCGCTCCTTTTTGGTAGTGCGTGGTGTGCGCAGGCCGCGGGAGGAGCGCCGGTTACAGATGCCCCCGAGGCCGCCTCTGTGTGGGAGCGGATGATAGAGGCGAAGGGCGCGGCGAGCGCTGTTGCATTCGGTCCGGAGCGTTCTGATCGAGGAGCGCAATCACTCGCGGCCCTTGCGCAAAGCCGTGAACGACGAGATTCTGTGTGTTTTTCCGATAGAGTCTGGCAGTGGCTGGATCAACGCGATTTCGGACGCGGTCCTTTCCCATACATGATTCGCATCGAGAACCCTGAACACTCCTGGATCATTTGGCCAGGCGATACGGTCGTGAAGTAGGTCCAATGGGACTCATTACCTGGATGCAGAACTATCAGTTGGCTGTGCTGCTGGAAACTCAGTTTGTGCAGCCGCGTCCATTGAGCTACAGCGTCGTCCGGCGGGGCCGGAGTCAAGTCGGCCTGCTCGAAGCCGAGTGGAACGGTTGGCCGGTTCATTATCACGTGAATCTCACGACTATGCTGCCGGAACGAATTGAGATAAAAGGAATACCGCTGGTGCGCGAAGGACAGGCATACGACTGTTCAGACTACGTTTCGGTGGATGGCATCCCCGTACCGACTCGCGTCACGCTCACCTACGGGAATGTCCTCCGCGCGAAGTACACCTGGAAGACAACTTTCAACGTGAAGTATCGCAATGAAGTGTTCAAGCGGCGGCCTAGTGCGGACTATACGCGCGACACGTGGCACGCGATGCCAGGGACATCGGCAAAACCGCTTAGGACCGACCGCTGATGCCCGTTGCGGCATGGTGTCGGGGATGGGATTTTCCGCACGCGCGGCTACTTCATGTAACCCCGCTCCCTGTAGTAGCGGGCTGCGCCGGGATGCAGCGGAACCTCGAACCCCTTCCACACGTTGTGGACGTTGTAAGAGAAGTTGAGGTGCTTCCATTGAAGGAGATGCTGCTGCTCATCCATCGCCTTGGCGACATCATAGGCAAAGTCGTCCGGCATGTCGTCCCGGCCATAGATGACCGTGCCGGTGCGAACGACGGTCGGGATAGGCCGCACCACGCCGCGATATAGCCCGACGGGGATGGTGCCGCGCTCCTGCTCGCCTTCTGTCGCAAGCTGCGCCAGCAGATCGTCCGGCAACGCAATGAAGTTGAGATCGAATTTCTGGCTGATCTCGGTCCATATGCTCCATTCCGGAGCGGTGCTCATTCCGCCGCCGCCGCCGATGGCGACGTCGAAATTCTCACGCAGCTCGGGCGTGTTCCCTACGCGGCCGCCGGCCGCCTCGATTGCTTCTCTCGATAGCCCGAAGTAGGCCAGGATTCGCGAAGAATCGCGTCCGATGCCGGCGGTCAGGATGCGAACCGGCCAGCGTTTTTCGCGAATTTGCGCCAGATCGGTGATGCCCGTATCGGCTTTGGCCGCGACCAGCACATAGCTGGGGTCCTGAATGTTGGCGATGAGGCGCAGGTTCGTTCGGGGCTTCTCCTTCGCGTATACCCCCTTGCCGCGGTAGGCGTCCCGCAAGAAGTGGATCGCGACCGCTCCGAAATCGACAGCGCCGAGCCCGGGCACGTTTCGCGGAGCCAGGATCTCCGGGACCACGGGATCGGGCTTGTAAGGCGGTGGCGTCCTCGCTTCGGCCACTATTCTCGGCGCGTCGGCTGCGTTGCAGTTGTAGCAGATCTGCACATCGTAGCCGTATGGCTTCATGGCCGCCTGAACGACCTCAGCCATAGCCCCCCACGGGCAGATCTTGCACGCGCCGCCAAACACGGGCCTCTTCGCCGCGATGCCGGACGGAGGCGTGCCGGCGGTGCTCTCCTGTTTGGGCCGCACTGCGGCCTGCCCTTCGGGGGTGCGCCGCCATGCAAAGTAGGCTTCCAGGCCCTCGAGACCTTCCTTGCTCGGAACCGGGCCCGTGTGCGGCGGGTGCTTGAGATACATCACCACAGGGTTGGCATCGCTGAAGGCCGGCCACTTGGGAAGCCCCTCGCCGTTGGGGTCGCCGCGCTTGGCGAAGTTCGTCCAGTAAGCAGCCATGGCCGCCGATAGCTCCTCGTCTCCTGGCGCTGCCTCACGGTTGGGTCCGTCGAGGTGCTCGAACACATACGGCACATCCGCGCCGTGCGGCGTTCCATGGTCTGCGCGCGGAGATCCGGCGGGATACTCAGGATGCTGGTCGAAGTAGTAGTAGAAGACCTTGGACTTGCCAATTTTCGAGTGCAGCCGCGCCCAGGCCCAGGTGTGCCAGCCGATAGCCGCGTCACG
>JBLNBX010000230.1:0-15896 GCA_050260275.1 bacterium | reverse complement strand
ACGGAATCGCCGCTGCGCACAACTACGGCGCCGTTTGCCTGTTTTGCAACTTTGCCTGTCTCCAGGGAGAGCTTGCTCGTTCCCAGGTCAACTTCGATGGTATGGACCATTTGACTTGCTCCAATCACGGCCCGCCATTGGGCCGGTTTGTCTTGGGCCGCCTGGACGGCGGCCCGGGACTGGAGACTTGAGCGGGAGGACCTAGCGGGTTTGGCCAGGGCGAAGTCAGCCGCCTCAAATTGACCTGAGGCGGTCCCGTTGGACTCTCGCCCGCTTGTGCCTTGCGAGTACCCTGCCCTAGCGGCGGATGCCCAGTTCCTGAATCAGCTTCTTGTACCGCTGAGGGTCTTCCTTCTTCAGGTAATTGAGCAGCCTGCGGCGCCGCGCTACCAAGGTCAGCAGACCGCGCCTGGAGTGGTGGTCTTTCTTGTGAGTCTTGAAGTGCTCCGTGAGATCCGAAATGCGCCGGCTCAGGAGAGCCACCTGCACCTCCGACGACCCCGTGTCGGTCTTGTGAATACGGAACTTGGGTATGATCTGCTGCTTGATTTCAGCGGCCAGCGCCATGCTAGAACGTGGATACTCCTTCTCTACCTTTATCTCCGTCTTGTTCCTTCGTAGCATAGCACAACCTGGAGAATGGCAGAAAAAACCGCCGCTCTCCTGCCCGGAACGGCGCCTTCCTGACGAGCCTGCCTGACCGGCGCGGGCTCCCCCGGTCCGGCGCTCCGCCGCAGTTCCCCGCGCCCCCCGGTCCCGCGCGCGGATGCCGATCGCCAGCGCCAGGCACCTCGGCCCGGCCGCTCCGGCGCGGCCCCTGGCTTGCTACTACCTCCCTGAGGGTGCGCGCATGGGTAAAAAAGATGTAAACAAACCGGGGCAGTTCAAACTTGCGGGCCGGCTCCGGCCCGGGAAAGACACCGTACCGGACCGATACAAACAGGATTACAAGCAGGAGGTCACTCGCGAGGAAGAACTTGCCGAGGGTACGCCCCCCGGGCCCCGGCCCAAGCCCAGCCGTGCCGTTCTCGCCAGAAAAAGCTCCCTCGGCTCAGAGGTGAAGCGCGGCAGGAGGTGAGATGCCGAAGAAAGGCAGCATGGACAGGCTCACGGGCGACGATCGCAAGGCCGCCAACCGCGGCGTCCCCGGGGCGTTCGGTAAGAAGGACATAGACCCCAGACCGCCATCGGGCGACAAGCACTCCTCCATACAGGAGAATCGCGACCCGTTCGAGGGCGAGGACCGCGGGGGACGGAAACACGAACGGTGAGCGGCGTCGAACTGAGTAACGTGGCCACGACGGCCGTGCGATGGCCAGGCGGCGCACCGGAGGGCCGTCCAAGACCCGCCGCAGAACCACTCCCGAGCCGCAGAGGGCGGCTCACCCTTTTTGTCTACCGTTCACGCGTGGATGACGTCGGAGTAAACAGGGGATAATGGAACCGGGCGCTGCTCTCGTGCGGTTCGGAAAGCTGGTGGCTTTTGAGCGCTGTTGAAGTTCTGATCCGGCGCGCACGTCGCCGTTCCATAGTTAATATCCTGCTGGACCAGGCGATCCTGGGCGCATGCGCCGCCATCGCCGGCATCATACTGGTCCTCGTCGCGGGAACGGATCTGCTCTCCTGGCGATCCATCGCCGCCGTCACCGCTGCTGGTGTGGCTGCGGCGGCAGTGCGCATGTACCGGCGCCTTCCAGACCCCTACTCGGTAGCGCAGAGCATTGACAGGAGACTGGGGCTCCACGATTCACTCTCGACTGCGGTCTTCTTCAGTTCCGGGTTCAGTTCCGGGCGGCGCAAAGCTCCGGAAGCTATTCGTCATATCCAGGCCGACGCCGCTAGCGCACTGGCTGCGGGTGTCCGGCTGGAGCAAGCCGTTCCGTACACCGCCCCGCGCTCGCTGTACGCTATGGCCGCTCTCGGGCTTGTCGCGTCCGGGCTGCTGGCCGTCCGGTACGGCGTTTTGCAACGGTTGGATCTGCGACCGCCCCTTCCCGCGATGATCGTTGATCTGTTTCGTCCCTCGGAAGAGGCGAAGGAGCTCGCGAAGGCCGCGATGGAGCGCCCCGGACAGGATGAACTGAGCCAGGCCGGCGTATCTCTTGACGCTTCGGGAGAGCCCATCCGCGGCAGCCGTGACGCTGCCGCGGCGTTGGCCGCCGAGGCCGACCGGGCCGAGCGAGCCGGGGCTGAGTCGCCCGGCGAGGCCACTGTTACAAGGGAGGAGCAGAATCAGACGAATGGCGGCGATTCGTCAGGCATAGCCATCCCCCAAGCAGACGACGACTACCAGGGATCGGGTGAAGAAGAACAGGGCGGGGATTCCGGGGATGCGTCCAACGGGCGCCAGCGCGAGGGCAGAAACGGCGAGAACTCCAGCCTCATGGATAAGTTCCGTGACGCGCTCGCGAACCTGATGTCCCGCATGAACCCGCAGCAGCAGGGCGCGGGCAGGCAGCAGTCCGCCACCGCGCAGCAGCGGCCGGGGCAAGACCAGAACCGGGAGCAGCAGGGAAACGAAGGGCGCCAGGGCCGGCAGGGCGACTGGAAGGGGATGCCGGGAGCGCAGGGCCGCGGCGACAGCCAGCAGGATGGAGACCAGCAGTCGGCCGATAGCATGCAGCGCGGCGAGGGGCAGGACGCAAGAGAGTCCCGCGAAGCGCGCAGCGGAATTGGCAGCAACGACGGCGACAAGAGCGTGCACGAGGCCGAGCAACTGGCCGCTATGGGCAAGATCAGCGAGATTCTTGGAAAACGGTCCGAGGCCTTGACCGGAGAGATCTCGGTCGAGGTGACCTCCGGAGATCAGAGACTGAGGACCGCTTACTCCAGCCAATCCGCCTCGCACGCCGACGCCGGCGGCGAGATCAGCCGCGACGAGATACCGCTCGCATACCACAGCTTCGTGGAGCGCTATTTCGAACAGGTGCGCAAGGCCCCGCCGCCTCCGCAGCGTTCCGAGCGCGGCACGAAAGCCGTGTCGGAATGATCCGCTTTTCGCCCAACTATGATGGACGCCCCGGCTGGGCGGCGGGAACAATCTGCGGTTTGATGACGGCTACTCCCAGCGGTTTCATCTCGGCCACAAGCGCGTCGAACATCGCCTCGTCCCGGTAAGTTCCGACGATAGCGCCGCCCGAGCCCGCGAAGTTCGACGTTGCGCCTACCTTGCGGGCCGTGTGAATCATCTGCAGATTGCCCTCTCCGATCCGGTACAGCTTTGCGCGGAGGTCGAAGTTCGCGTTGATGAGCTCGCCTAGCTTGGCGTAATCCCGGGCGAGAAGCGCCTCGCGGCCCTGCGCGGCATAGCAGGCCCAGGTCCGCATGGCCTCTATAACCTCGGGGTCACCTGCGAGCCAGCGCTCCCGCACGTTCGTGTGGAACACCTCGGTCCCCTCGCTGAGCGCCGTGCGGTATGCGACGTAAACGTTGGGCAGCAGCCCCGGGTCCAGAGGCTCGTAATTGCCGTAGCCCTGCCGCTGCATGATCTCCCGCGAGAAATCCATGTAGACAAGGCCCTCGTAGACCTGGATGACGCGGTCCTGAAGCCCGGCGGGCACGCCCAGCTCGCGCGTTTCGGTTTCGAGCACCAGGTTGGCCATCACGGGCTTCGGGACCTCTACGCCGTAGTAGGCGCACAGCGCGCGCAGCGCAGCGGTTATGATCGCGCTCGATCCGCCCATGCCCAGCCGCATCGGAATCGTGCTCTCATACTCGACCGTGAAGTTACGGTTCGGCAACTCGATGCCTTGCTCGCGGCAGTAATCCATGAACCGGACGATCAGTGCCTGAATGATCCGGATGCCGCCGTAGTAGCCGCGCCAGCGCGTGGTCTGGTACAGGTCGTCGAGGTTCTCGAACACCGGCGTGTCGGCCTTTGACAGGCGTATCTCCAGCCGCGCGCTCGGGTATAGCAGCACGCGCGCTCTGAAGTTTCGCACCAGCATCGAAATGGTTTTGCCGAAGTAGCCGTCACTCGGGTTCCCCAGCAGCCCAGCGCGGGCATAGGCGTAGGTCTCGATCATCGGACTAGACTCTATTCTATATGCGTGCTGTGGTTCAACGAGTCAGCCAGGCTCGTGTCGAAGTCGAAGGGAGCACCGTTGGCGAGATCGGCCGCGGGCTTCTCGTCCTGCTTGCGGTAGCCAAAACCGACACGCGCAGCGACGCTGTCTGGATGGCGGAAAAGATCGCCGGCCTCCGCGTATTTCCCGATGAAGCGGGCAAGCTCAATCGCAGTGTGCTCGAGGCCGGCGGCGCCGTTCTGGCCGTATCGCAGTTCACGCTCTACGGCGATTGCCGCAAGGGCCGCCGCCCGAGCTTCGACAAAGCCGCCGGCGCGGGCGAGGCGCGCGCATTGTATGAGTACTTCGTCGAAGCGTGCCGGAAACTCGGCGCTCCGGTGGAGACCGGCGTGTTTCAAGCCACCATGGCGGTCACACTAGTAAACGACGGGCCGGTCACACTGATAATCGATTCGGCCTATGGTTCCGAATAAATGAGTGCTATCTTGTAGGCAGGTGATATATGCCCAGAGGGATTAGGACTGCTGACGAAGAGTTACTTAAGGCGGCGCTGGAGGGGCTCGAGGTTCAGAGGGCCAGAATTGATAACCAGATCCGCACGGTGCAATCGATGCTCGGCCAGCGGCGCGGCCGGCCTTCAGGTCCAGTCGTGGCCAAACGCGAGCAGCCGGCGGGCGGAACCCGGCAACTGAGCGAGGAGGCGCGCAGAAGGATCGCAGCCGCGCAGAAACGCCGCTGGGCGGCGTACCGCAAGGCGCACAAGGCGGCGTAGAAGAAGCCTTACCCGCCCCGCGGATCCCAGTCGAAGCGCCGGATTATATCCGCTACGGGTCCTTCCGCCGCTATCCTGCCGTGCTGGAAGAACACCGCCCGTGAGGCGAGCGCGCGCGCGAACAGCGCGTCGTGTGTGATGACGATCTTCGCCTGCGGCAGGCGGCCGAGAAGCGCGATCAGATCGCGCACGGCAGGCGGGTCGAGGAACGTCGTGGGCTCGTCCAGCACGAGCACCTCGGGCTCCATCGCAAGGACGCCCGCAAGCGCCACGCGTTTCTTCTCTCCCGCGCTGAGGTGATATGGCGCGCGCGCAGCCGCGTGCTCCATGCCCACCAGGCTAAGCGCCTCCGAGGCCCGTTTCGCGGCCTCTTCCCGCGATAGGCCCAGGTTGCGCGGGCCGAACGCGACATCTTCGATCACCGTGGGCATGAATAACTGCGCGTCCGAGTCCTGAAATACGACGCCGATCTTGCGGCGTACCGCCGCGAGCGTCTTCCGCTCTACCTTCATCCCGCAAACCTCGACGCGGCCTTCGCCGCGCAGAAGGCCGTTCAGGTGATGCGCGAAGGTTGTCTTGCCGGAGCCGTTCGGGCCGAAGATGGCCACCGTCTCACCGGCGTCGAGATCGAAATCCACTCCGTCCAGCGCCAGCGTGCCGTCGTCGTACCTATACTTCAGGCCGCGAACCTCAATAACCCGCTTCCGCGTGTTCGCCTCGGCCCCGGGCGCCGGCTCCATAGTGGTTTTGTCCAGGCCCGCGCCGCGGGCGAGCATGGCGTTGTGGATCGCGTCGGCGCGCGAGTAGGACCTTGCGAACAGGACTCCGACCGCGCCCGCCGCGGCACGGAATCCCGCTCCGCCCAGCGAGCCGCGGCAGGCCGCCGCCAGTCGCATATGCTGCGCCTGTTCGGAAACCACGAACAGATACCGGTAGAGGTATTGAACTACGCCGGTCAGGAACCTTGGCGCGCCCAGTCGCTCGAGCCCGTGGAGCAGCGCCGGCATCGATGTGGTGCCGGCAAGCAGCAGCGCAGCGAGAGCCGAAACATAGCTCTTGCTGAGCAGGAACGCCGCGCGCTCGTGATCGCCGCTGAGCGCTGTCACAGCGGCGAACGTTCCCGCGAAAGGAAGCACGAAAGCCGCCCGCAGCAGGACCTTTCCCAACGGAAGGCGAGCCACGGCGATGCCCGCAATAATTCCGGTCCCGCAACACAGGACAGCCAGCGCACCCGGCGTAAGCGCGATCACGATCAGCAGAATCAGCGTCGCGGCGATCTTCAGCCGCGCATCGGCGGCATGGAGCGGGCTGCGCCCTCGCGACCAGGTGTCAAGCACCACGTGGTGCATCAGACACTCCTGCGCCGGGCCATCACGCGTCCTAACGCGAACAGGGCAGCGCCCGCGATCACGACACCGGCGGCGCCAGCGATCGTCTTGCGCACCCAGGGGGCGGCGGTGATAGCGGCTTCGTAATCTGCGAGCGGCGAACCGGCGAGCGCGTAGGCCTTCTCGGCCACGCCGGTCTGCTCGAGGAAGGTGTCGAGCCCATCGGGCCACGCCGAGGCAACAAGCGCGCCGCCCGTCGCCAGTAGCAGCGCCGCCAACGCGAGCACGGCTGCAGCGCGCCGCCCGCCTTCAGGTCTGCCCGCTGCGAGCTTGGGGTTCAGCCGCTCGATGGCTCCCAGGACCGCGACTGTTATGACTCCTTCGAGCAGCGACGTGACGGCGAACACTCCCAGCGCGGCAAACACCGCGGGCTGTGGCATCGGAACGCCGGATATCCGCAGTTCCACCAGCGCAGCCAGCGCTGCGCAGAACACCGACAGCGCGCCCGCAAGGAATATCCCCGCACGCCGCGCCCGTCCCGTCAAGGCCCGGTATGGCAGCCATGCCGCGAGGACGCCCACCAGCGCCATGTTGAACACGTTCGCTCCCAGCGCGAGCAGCCCGCCGTCCTGGAAGACGAGCGCCTGCACGGCCAGGATCGCAGTCATCACCACCGCCGCCGCGGCGGGGCCGAGCGTAACCGTCAGCAGCGCTCCGCCCACCAGGTGGTTACTGGTGCCGGCGGCAACCGGGAAGTTGATCATCTGCGCCGCGAACACGAACGCGCCCATCACGCCGAGCATCGGCACGCGGCTTTCCTCGAACCCGCGCCCGGCGCGCCGCGCGATGTATCCCGCGGCGGGCAGCGCAACGGCGTCGAGCGGAAGCCAGACGCTGGCTGCGAGGACGCCGTCGGGTATGTGCATCGAGTTTCACCGTAGCACGCGCTGCAAATTCGTGCCACCAGGGGTTTTCTGCATGGCTTCGAGCGCAGCGCGCGAAGGGCGACCGGGGGGCGCCGCGGACCAGGGGTCCGTCCCACAGGCGAGGGGCGCCAGGCGCCGCGCCGGGGGACTTCACGCCGGCGCGCAATGATAATGTCAGGGTATGCTCAACCCGCACATCTTCCGGGAGTACGACATACGCGGAGTGGCCGACCGCGATCTTCACAGCGATGGAGTCGAAGCCCTGGGGCGCGCGATCGGAACTTACGTACGCCGCCGGGGCGGCGAGACGATCGCGTTGGGGCGTGACACGCGGCTGAGTTCCCCGCGCCTGCGCGACGCGCTCACCGCGGGCCTGTGCGCGTCGGGCTGCCAGGTTTCCGACATAGGAATCGTGCCCACCCCCGTGCTTTACTACTCCGTTTTCCACCTGCCGACGGATGGCGCGGTGATGATAACGGGCAGCCACAATCCGCCCGAGTACAACGGCTTCAAGATCGTGCATGGCGAATCGACCATCCACGGTGCGAGCATTCAGGAAATACGCGGTCTCATCGAGCGCGGCGACTTCGAATCGGGCCAGGGCGATGTGAGCGAGGTCGATGTCACCTCGGCATACGTGGATGAGATAGCCTCTCAGTTCAATCTGCCGCGGCGCGTCAAGGTTGTTTGCGATGGCGGAAACGGTACCGCCGGGCCGGTTCTCCGCCGCATTCTCGAGCGCATGAACGTCGAAGCGATCGAGCTCTTTTTCACGATGGACGGCCGGTTTCCACACCACCATCCCGACCCCACGCTGCCGGAAACCATCGCTACGCTCATCGGCACTGTACGCAACACCGGCGCTGAGCTTGGCGTAGCGTTCGACGGCGATGCCGACCGCCTCGGCGCGGTGGACGAGAACGGACGCATAGTCTGGGGCGACATGCTTCTGCTCATCTACGCGCGCGAAATACTGGCGCGCAAACCGGGCGCGGCTTTCATCGGCGAGGTGAAGTGCTCCCAGGTAATGTACGACGAGATTGAGCGCTTGGGCGGCCGCGCCATCATGCACAAGACCGGCCACTCTCTCATCAAGTCAAAGATGAAGGAGACAGGCGCGGAGCTTGCGGGCGAGATGAGCGGCCACATGTTCTTCGCGGACCGCTACCGTGGCTACGACGACGCCCTCTACGCCGCCTGCCGGCTCATTGAGATCGTATCCGTTTCAGGCAAACCGCTCTCGGCGCAGCTCGATGGGCTGCCGCGCATGGTGGCGACGCCCGAGATTCGAGTCGATTGCCCGGACGAGTTGAAATTCGAGGTAGTGAAGCGCGTCGCCGCTCACTTCCGCGGCACGCATCGCGTCATTGACATCGATGGCGTGCGCGTGCTGTTCGACGGAGGCTGGGGGTTGGTGCGCGCCTCCAACACGCAGCCCGTCCTGGTCACCAGGTTCGAAGCCACGGACGAGGAGCGCCTGGAGCGCTACCGCCGCGAGGTGGAAGATGTGCTTAGCCGCGTCATAGCGGAGGTTGGAGCTGCCGCCCACTAACGGCGGCGCGCCGCCGCACAGGGAGCGGAACGATGCAGTACGGCGCGTTCATGCATGCAGGCGAGATTGCGCTGCGGCTGGTGGCGGCGGCGCTCTGCGGCGGTCTGATTGGCTGGAACCGGCAGCGCGAGGACAAGCCCGCGGGGCTGCGTACTCACATTCTGGTGTCCCTGGGCGCGGCCTCATTCACCGTGGTCATGTTTGATTTGTTTCAGCGCTATCCAGGCGCGGCCGGCTCGCCCGCTGGCGATCCCTCGCGCATAGTTCAGGGCATAGCCACGGGCATAGGCTTCCTAGGCGCGGGCTCGATAATACGAACCGGCGGCTCGGTGCGCGGCATCACGACAGCCGCGGGCATCTGGGTTATGGGAGCTGTCGGGGTCGCCTGCGGAGCGGGATCGTATTACATTGCCGTGCTGACGGCTGGCCTCGCATTCCTGGTGCTGACGCTGGCGCGCAAGCTCGAGCGGCGCATCACGCTCAGAGGGCGGAGAGAATCGGAGAACTAGCGCGAACCCCGCATTTCAGGACCTGCGCACCGGAGCGCTGATGCGCAGCTACTCCGCCGCGACTGTCGCCTACTCCCGCTCGGCCTCAGGCTGCGAACGCGGCAGCGTTGTACGGCCTGCGAGCGCCGCAAGCAGAAGCCAGTCCGACACTGCTATCGCGTAGGCGAGGCCGAGCCGGATCGCGAAGCTGGCGATCTCGCTCGATAGCCCCTGCACCGTAGGAACCCACCGGAGCAACACAATGGGCAGGCACCCGATGCCCAGCACAGCCGCGAAACCTGCGTAGTAGCGCCAGTCCGAGTACGCCCGCCACGGCGCCGCGCCGCCCGAAGCCAGCCACGATGCTAGCGGCGTTAGGGCGAGAAACAACGCCGCGAACGCCAGATACCCTTGAGGCCGGCTCACCGGTCCGATGTACTTGCTCGCGGCCCACGCGCCCGCAACGATGGCGGCCAGCCACGGCAGCAGCAGGCCCGCGCGCCGCAGCGAGTGCCGCCACGGCACACCCGAGGCGCCGCGGTAGGCCGCCAGCGCTGCCGTGTGCATCCACAGCACGCCGAAGATGATCGCCGCTGCTGAGACCAACGACAGCGCGATCTGCGCCGCCGTGCTTTCGGGCAGGCCGAGCCACCACCACACGGCCACCGCTGCCGCCGCATTGCCCCCCAGGTGAATCAGCCAGAGCAGCTTCCGCTGCGCCACCGCGTGCAGCGCGTCGAGCAGGGCCGTCATTGCCTCACCTCCACTGTCCGGGGCTCGGTAGTCGCGAACACCTCGGGCTGGTACATCGGGCCGGCGCGCGCCGGGCTCACCTTGAACACGCCGGGATTCACTATCTTGAGCAGGTAGAAGTAGTCCATCGCCCGCTGCGAGCTCGACGTCTGGAAGATCGCTACCCGGTCGTCGTGAAACTCGCGCCGCGTGAACCACCAGCGGAACCAGTCGGGCGCGCCCTGCACCTCGTACAGGTCGTCGCGCTCTATGAACTCCGCTCCGGCGGGAATCGGGTCTTCGACAACTAGATAGCCGAGATCGCCCGCGTTCAGCGTCAGCCTGACCGCTACTACATCGCCCGGCTGCAACGCGCCCTCGAGCGGCTGGAGCCGGTAGACGATGCGGTTGTCCGTGCGTTCGGGAACAAGCCTGAAGTACTCGCGTTCGAGGCGTATTCGCGAATCGCCGATGGGTTCGGTCACGGGCTGGTGATACTCGGCGCGCGCCGACCAGTACAGCCTCCCCTCGCCGGCCTTCGAGACGCTGATGCTCGTGGCGCCAGTCGGTAGATCGGCCTCCGGGATGCGAATAGTCGGTGGCGCCGGCAAGAGCGCATCCGCCGCCGTGAATCGCCGCTTCAAAACCTCGCGCCCGTTCACCCGCACCTCAACCGAGTAATCCGGCTTCAACTCCCCGGTGGCCTTCAGGTAATCCGTGAGCCCATAGACAACCATCGCGGTCTGCTTCGTGCTCGCCCAGTACTGCCCTTCGCGGCGGTGATTGATGAGCCAGGCGATCGCCTTAGGCAAAACGGGGTTGTCAGGCTGCACGGCCGCGAGCAGCTTCACGGCGAAGGCGTTCGCCTCCGGCGTGGTGTCGCCGTGGAATCGCATCAGCGTGTCGCGCTCAACGGGCCACCAGGCCTCTTGCCCCTTCTCGACGACGCGGCCAAGCAGCTCCCGCGCGATCTCCGCCGCCCTCGCATCGCCAGCCTGCCTGAGCGCCAGGCCAAGGGCCGCGAGTCCGTAAGAAGTTGTGTCGGAACGCGCGGAGTAGGCATCCTCCAGCGTGCTCTTGTCGCCCGCCAGCGCGAGCGCGTAGGCGGAGTACGCGCGCAGGTCGCCGCTGCTGCGGTTCTTGCGCAGCCACTCGGCTCCCCGCTCGATTGCTGACTGGTTGACGTTCACGCCCGCTGCCCGCGCCTGCGAGAGTCCTGCCACCACGTACGCCGTCATGAACGGATCGCTGTCGTCGGTTTTCCACCAGCCCCAGCCGCCGTCCTCGTGCTGGAAGTCGTACAGTCGGTCCAGCCCGGCGCGGATCTTCTTCTTGAGATCGGCGCTGTCGGCCGGTTTGACACCGAGTTCGCGCGTGGCCGCGGCGACTACCACGGTCGGCAGGAAGCTCGACATTGTCTGCTCGACGCAACCGTAGGGGAAGGACGTCAGATAGTCCAGCGCGCCGAATATCGCGCCGGCAAGCGAGGGCGTCACCGTGATGGTGAGCGAGCGCGAGCCGGGCGTTGTGTCCTCCGGAAATCCGAGTTGCACGCGCGCCTCGCCCGACGTTTCGGTTATCGAGCCCGCGCGCGCGTCGGCAAGTTTCACGCCGTACGGCCGCACCGGAAGCTCAATCTCCATCGCGTCCGACTCTTCGTCCGTGAGCGCCTTGCCGAGCAGTGCTATCTTCGCGCCCGGGCGCGCTCGCAGCCGCCAGTCGGCGCGGGCGGCGCCCTTGCTCGCAACCTCGATATCGCGCGTGGAGCCGTCGATCACGTCCGCTCCTTGGACGTCGAGTGACACGCGCACGGTTTTGGCGCTCGCCAGGTAGTTGTGGACCAGCGCCGATACCGTAACCTCGTCGCCCTGCGTGAAGAAGCGCGGCGTCGAGAGCCTGAGTATCAGGTTCTTGCGCACGATCACCTTCTTCACGGCGCTGCCCACGCGCGTATCTGCGGTTATGCCGCGCGCGGTGGCGCGCCACGTAGTGAGCGCATCCGGGAACGAGAAGCGCGCCTGCGCGCGGCCCTGCGCATCGGTGCGCAGGCCGGCGGCCCAGAACGCGGTATCGGGGAACGCTTTGCGAATTGCCGGGTCCACCAGCCGCTCGGGCTTGAGCTGCGCCAGATTGCGCTCGCGCACGCGCGCCAGTTCCATAGTCCGGCGGCCCGCCTCTCCCCAGAAGTAGAACCGCAGCGAGGAGCCCGTTGCTACCCGGTTGTACGAGCGCCCCCAGAAGAATTTGAGTATGTCCTCAACCATCTCGCTGCGAATGGCGTAGATGGCCTCGTCCACGACGCCCAGTGAGAACTCCGCCGCTACCGGTTTGCCTGTGTGGTCGCGCGCCGAGATGTCGAACGTGGCGGGCTCTCCGGGCTTGTATTCCTCCTTCGAAGGCGTCAGTTCAACCGCGAGCTCGTTCTCCACCGGCGTCACGTTCAGCTTCCGTGAGCCTTCGTACAACTGATTGCCGCGAATGAACGCCGCCGTTACGAAAACGCCGGGAACGTACTCGCGCTTCACCGGCACCTCCACCGTCACCGACGGACCTTTCGCGTGGACCACCTGCACGGTGTGCATCACGCGCCCCTCTACCGAAACGAGCACGCGGGCGCTGGGGACGCCCGTCACGATGAGCACCTTCGCCGTCTCGCCAGCGCGGTACGACTTCTTGTCCGTCACCACCCGGAGCCGCTCGCGCGATTCCTCGTACCAGCCCGCGCCTCCTGTAACCCAGAGGTAAGCAGTGTCTTCGATACTCCGGCCATTCGCCGTCTGCGTCACGGCGCGCGCAACGTACGAGCCGCCGCGATCTATCCGCGCTTGAACCGTCGCGCGGCCACCCGCGCCCGTGCGTCCGGACGATGTGAAAACGCGCGGACCCTCGCTGCCGTTCCGGCGATACTCCGAGATGTCGAGGCTGAACGGAGCGTCAACCGGCTTGCCCTCGTAGTCCCGCGCTTCGATGTCGATCGCCGCGGTGTCGCCGGGCGAGTACACGTACTGGCGCGGCTGCACGTTCAGCATGAGCGTGCCAACAGTCGCCAGCGCCCAGCCCGCGCCGGATATCTCGCGGTTGGAGGCGTCGGTGACGCGGGCCTCGATCCGGTAGCGCTGGTCGTGGGCCGCCGTGTCCGTCGGCACCTCTATGTTCAGGCGTCCATCGGCGTCCAGGCGGCCTGTCCCCTGCTGGACCTCCTCCGACCCGTACCCGCTGTAGTCCTCGCCCGGTTCGTCTTCCGGCTCCTCGGAGAAGTACGGCGCCCAGTAGCGCGAGCGGCGCACCGAGTACGTCACGCTTGCGTTCGCCACCGGCTCTCCGAAGTAGTACCGCGCTTCGATGGTGACCGGTATCTGCTCGCCCTGTATCACACGCCGCTTGCCGGGCGTCACGCGCACCTCGTATTCCGGTTTCCTGTACTCCTCCACCTGGAAACCGCCGTACACGGTCGCCTCACCGGCGGTCACCTGGATGCTGTAGTAACCAAGTGGGGCGGCCTCGGCCAGCGCCAGTTCGCCGTCTAGCGTCCCGAACGACGAGACCGGCACCTTCTTGTTGAACACTGCGTTGCCTTCGGGGTCCTGTACCTGCACCGCGACGTCCCGAAGCGCCGGAATGATGAATCCCGGCCCGGCCTGCTGCCGCAGGATGCCGCGGAACGAGACGGTGTGGCCGGGGCGGTACACGGGGCGATCCGAATAGACATAGCCCATGAGGTTCTGCGAGAGATCGGAGGAGATGTTCCAGCCCCAGAGCGCGTCGGCGGCGAAGTCCTCGCCCCTCGATACCAGCACCAGCGCGTTCTCGACCTTTGCTCCGCGCACGGCGACGTCAATCACGCCCTCGGCCGATGTTTCCATCCGCGCCACTTCTTTCCTGTCCAGCAGGACGACTGCCAGCGCGCCCGCGACAGGCTCTCCGCTCCTGCGGTCCACCACGTGCGCGTACACGCGTTCCGGCGCTGCCTTCGAAAGCACGGCAATCTCCGTGATGCCGGCAATCGTATACGCGCGCAGTTTCCCGTCCGTCGCCTCGATGACGTACAGGCCTTTCTCACTCACCGGAACCTGGACCGTCTGGCGGTCCCAGCGGTACGACGTGGTGATGGGCTGCCGCCACGTTGCAACCAGGCGCTGCGGATTGAGCAGCGGAACGGCGGCGTAGGAAGCGCGGCGGCTCACCGGCGGCGCATTGCGCGCCGAGCGCTCCGCCAGTGCAGTACGTATTTCGGCCCGGGCGCCGGACGAAAACTGCGCCCGCACCAGGTTGCGGATTCGCGCGCGCAGGCGCGTCTTGAACATGTGAAACCGCTCGAGCGGGGTGCGCGCGGCCTGCGGCCTCGGCCCGCGTTCGCCGAACGCGTGTGGCGACTCAAGCGTGGCGAAGAATGCCACGGGGTCCTTCACGCGGTACACGCGAAACTCCAGGCTCGGCACCCGCCAGGCCGTCAGTTGCACCGTTACTCGCTCGCCCGGCGCGAACGAGCGGTCGCTCGAGAGTGCAAAGTACGGCGTGTTGTCCTCCTGGCCCGGCGCCGGGGTGAGCGCCACGGCCAGCGCGAGCAGGACGCGCAGTAACCGGGGGTGCGGGGAGAATCGAGCGGAGCTTCGCATCATGACGATTCCTCGAGAACGTTCCGCCAGGCCGGCGCCGGGGAGCTGCTCCAGCCGGTCAGGCTGGGGGAGTTGAGAATGTTCCAGCGGAAAAAGCCGAGGAAATTGCTGTTTCCCGCCACGGGTCGCCAGCGCGGCGACGGATGCCGCAGCAGTTCGTCGATCGTGACGCGGCGGATCTCGCCGGGATGCTTGCCTGTGGGGCCGGTATGATACACGACCACCGGCGGGCCGCCGGGCTCCAGACGGCTCGGCCCTACGTAGATCATCGCGTGAAACGGCATGTTCTGGTCGAGCTGCCTGTAGAAGAGCAGGTCGCCGGGCGCAGCGTGGCGCACATCGCGCGTGACAGGCCTCGTGTTCAGGCGCATCAGAGTCTCGGCGTCGGCGAACTCGGCGAACCCCGCTGGAGTGCGGAACAGGTTAGCGCCGAGCGGCGTGTAGGGGTACTGATATTTCTGCACTCCGGCGGAAGCGGGCAGCACCGGCATGCGCAGGGCGGCTGCCTGCGCCGAGTCGTGCTCGCGCAGAGCTTCGCGATACGCGAACCGGAGCAGCGCCGCGCAGTCGCTTATCTCCGCGGGAAGTTCGGAAGCGGCATACTGCGCCTCGGCTAACGTAACGAACCAATCCACGAACGCCGTGCGGTCTGCCTCGTCGGTGAGCGCGAGCGCGTCAGGCAGCCCGTCACGGTCGGCGTCGGTCAAATCAGGCGTGACGCTCACGCGGACCCGCGCCGGGGCGAAACCGGCCGCGGCCGCCTCCACAATCGCCTCGCCCGGAAGAACTCCAGCCCGCAGCACCGCCTCGGTCGATGTGCCGGACGTAAAGACGCTCTCGATGCGCGCACGATGCCGGCCGTCCACTACGCTCACGGCCGCACCCGCCGCCGCAAACACGATCCTGGCCCTCGAGAATCCGTCTGCCGGAAGCGTGATGGCCGCCGGTTCGGCTGCAAGGGGACGCGGATTCCTGCCGCACGCCGCGAGCGTGATTGCGGCAACCAAGCAGACCCCGACCCACACGCGCATTCCTTCGGAGAATACAACGTGCAGGCGCGGCGCGGCTGTACTATCTCCGGCTACCTCGCTGCTGCGGCGCGCCCGAGCGGCTTCAGCAACGCTTCGATGCGCGGGGCGAGCTCGTCGTAGGTCATCTCCCCCGGATGATAGAAACGCACGATGCCCGCTGCGTCGACGAGTATGATCGTCGGCACGGTGCTTGCTCCAAACGCCCGGAATGCGTCCTCGTCTATGGGCGCCGGCATGTCCTTTACAGTCCCGTAGGCGGACTTGCGGACCTCGGTTATGTAGGTCGCTTCTTCTGCCGGGCCGGCGTCCTCGCCGCGCCGTGTGTAGCCGTACCGGCGCGTGGGCGCCACGATGGAAAGGCCGCGCGGGCCGAAATCGGCTTCAATACGCGCCAGCGCGGGCGCCATGCCCTTGCAGTCCGGACAC
>JBLNBX010000229.1:0-17384 GCA_050260275.1 bacterium | reverse complement strand
TGCCCTACCGCCGTGAAGGCGCTATGAAGATCAGCGATCATCAGGTCCGCAGCCCGCTGCTGAACATCAACGGCGCTTGCCAGGGCTGCCACCGCGCCTCGGAGGCTGAGCTGAAGGATCGCGTCGAGACCATCCAGTCCCGGTTCTCCGCCGCCCGCGACCTCGCGCTGGACGCACTGGTCGAGCTCATCGCCGACATACGCGCCGCGCGCGACGCCGGCGCAAGCGACGCGGACCTGGCGCAGGCGCGTGCGTTTCAGCGCAAGGCCCAGTTCTACATCGATTACGTTGAGGCCGAAAACTCCACCGGCTTCCACGCGCCCGGCGAGGCGCTGCGCATCCTGACCGATGCGACCGATTCGGTGCGCCGCGGCCAGCTCGCCGTGCGCCGCATCCAGACCCGGTCGGCGCAGGCGCGCTGACGCCCGGACAGCGCGCCGGAGTCACGACGCCGGTGCGGGAGGAGATCGTTACCAGCGCGCTAGCCCGCCCGGCGTGCGCCCTGCTGCATTTTTCAGACGAGCGCGCGGCGGCTATCGAACAGCGACAGGGGAAGCCGGACCAGGGGGGCCGGCGCGGACGGGGGCGTCCGCCCACCAGGGCGTGGGCTTGGTGGCATAGGGATGCGGTGCTCGCATCCGGAGGGCGGTTCAGTCCGCAGTGGAGCTTGAGCTCCGCACATGGCGGTTCACACTTCGCTTGCAGGGCTGGAAGCCCGCCCCCCAGCACGGTGTTAGCAGGCTCCCGGCGCGGCTCGGCAACGCATTCGGGCCGGCGCTATTGCTTGCTGAGCAATGCCGCGATGCGATCGGGGTCGTTCGGGACGACGACCGGCTGGTTACCGAACGTCGAGACGATCGGTGCGCCGGCGGGCTCCTTAAGCTGCCCGGTGTGATAGCGGTAGATGTAGTCCGGATCCTTCAGCAGGTGTCCTGTTAGCACCGCCACGACGTCATCGCCGCGCGAGATCGTGCCCGCAGCAACCAGCTTCTTGATGCCGGCGAGCGTCGCCGCCGACGCGGGTTCGCAGCCGATGCCGCAGCGGCCTATTTGAGCCTTTGCGTCGGCGATCTCCTGTTCGGTGACCTTCTCGACGACACCGTTCGAGCAGTCGATTTCGTTGAGCGCCTTGGGCCATGACACCGGGTCGCCGATCCTGATAGCCGTGGCGAGCGTCTCCGGCGCTGTCACCGGCTTGAGCGAGCTGCCGCGCGGCGCGCGCGCGAGTTCATAGAACGGAGCCGAGCCCGCGGCCTGAATTACGGCGAGACGCGGCAGCCGCGGGATGAATCCCCAGTCGTGCAGCTCGCGCAGCGCTTTTCCGAACGCGGATACATTGCCCAGATTTCCGCCGGGGAGAACGATCCAGTCTGGCGGCTGCCAGTCGCGCTGGTCCAGCATCTCGATGACGATGGTCTTCTGGCCCTCGATCCGGAACGGGTTGATGGAGTTGAGCAGATAGATGCCCAGGCGTTCGGCTAGTTCGCGGACCAGGGCGAGGATCTGGTCGAAGTTGGCTTCCACCTGGAGCGTGAGCGCGCCGTACTCGAGCGCCTGCGCGAGCTTGCCATAGGAAATGTTGCCGTGCGGGATGAAGACCACGGGCTGGAGGCCCGCTGCGGCGGCGTAGGCTGCCATTGACGCCGAGGTGTTGCCTGTCGAGACGCACGCGACGCGGCCCATGCCGAGGCGGAGCGCCTGAGCCGCGCCGCACGTCATGCCGTTGTCCTTGAACGAGCCTGTGGGATTGAAACCCTGGTGCTTGAAAACCAGGCCGTCGAGGCCCGCGTAGGCCGCGGCGCGAGGCGCGTCGAGAAGCGGCGTGTTGCCTTCACGAAGCGACACCACCCGATCGTTCGCGCCCAGAAACGGGATGCACTCGCGGTAGCGCCAGACGCCGCTGGCGTCGAGCGGAGCTGAGTTCATACGGCGCTCGCGCCAGGTGCGCTTCAGCTCAAGCGAGGGCGCGTAGCCGGGGTAGACGACCTCGAGCAGGCCGCCGCAGCGCGGGCACGTATAGATGACATCATCAATGCCATAGCGCGCGCGGCAATCGGGCGAGAAACAGGCTAGTTCGGCGGACATGGGAAGAATTACCGATTATAGCGGGCAGCGGCGGCGCGATGCGGGCACGCGGAGCTCAGCGCGGAGGCGGCAGGCCGCGAAGGACCTGCGGCTTGCGCAGTTCCATCGTGATCGTGCTGGTTCTTTCGACTCCCATCACCTGACATGGTGCGGACCGGCGATCGGTTCAGTGACATGCGCCGGAACCGCAGGCAGTCGACGCGCAGCCGCACGATCTGCCGCGCAGGGCCTCGATTCCCTCCCGGCCTATGATCGGAACCATCACGAGCCCGGCGGCGGGGTCGGCCCACCACCAGCCAGCGGCGGCGTTGAGCACGAGGCCGGCAAGCAGGATAGCCGAGAGGTACATGCAGAACTCAGTCTGCTTCGCGTCAGCCGCCATCGCCTTGCTTGACAACTGCGCCGCGACGCGCCGCTTCGCTCGTACCAGCAGCGGCATGGCTATCAGGGAGGCAACGGCCAGAACGATGCCGGGCAGGCTTTCCTCGGGAGCCTCGCGGCGGACAAGCGATTCGACGGCCTCGTATCCCACATACGCGGCGAGCGCGAGCAAAGACACGCCAACCAGCCGCAGCGCGAGGTGCTCGACGCGCTCGCGGCGAGCGGCATCTGCGTCGCGGCCCAACCGCCACAGCAGGATCACGCCCGAGCTCACCTCAATGACGCTGTCCAGGCCGAAGCCCACCAGCGCGACGCTGCCTGCAACAATACCTGCGCCCACTGCGATCACAGCCTCCAGGCTGTTCCAGGCTATCGTGGCGTACTCGAGCAGGATGCCGCGCCTCACCGCGCGGGAACGATGCTCCACGAGACTATTGTCACCGGTTTTCAGGTCTCTCCCATCCACCAGCAGACGCGCGGCCGGGATATCGCTATGATGATCAGGTTCGGGTATTCGGGCGGCACGGCGGCACTGCCGCGCTGCCCCAAGGAGCACACATATGAAGGCCATCAATTACGCCGCGGCGGCAGCTCTGGCTGCAATCATCGGACTGTCGGGTTGTTCCGCACCGCAGTCCGCGCCGCAAGAACAGGGAGGAAAGGCAAGCGTGAGCAAGCGGGCTTTCGGACAAACGGCGGATGGCACGCCGGTGGATTTGTACACGCTCTCGAACGCCAATGGCTTCGAGGCGTCGATAACGAACTATGGCGCGATCCTGGTATCGCTCAAAACGCCCGACCGCAACGGAACGTTCGGCGACGTGATCCTCGGGTTCGAGAACCTGGACGGCTACCTGGGCAACCACCCGTTCTTCGGGGCCATCGTGGGCCGCTATGGAAACCGCATCGCCAAAGGGCAGTTCTCGCTCGACGGTCAGGTGTACAAGCTGGCCGTGAACGATGGCCCGAACCATCTGCACGGCGGCGTGAAGGGCTTCGACAAGGTTGTCTGGCAGGCGCGAGAGGCCGGCTCGCCCACTGAACCGGCGCTCGAGCTGAAGTACACCAGCAAGGATGGGGAAGAGGGCTATCCCGGCAACCTGTCCGTCACTGTGGTCTACACGGTAACGGCGGACAACTCGCTCAGGATTGACTACACTGCCACGACGGACAAGGCTACGCCGGTCAACCTGACCAATCACGCCTACTTCAACCTGGCCGGCGAGGGCGACATCCTCGGGCACCAGTTGACGCTGAACGCCAGCCGGTTCACGCCCACGGATAAGGGTCTCATCCCCACCGGCGAACTGCGCAGCGTGAAGGGCACTCCGTTCGATTTCACGACAGCGACGGAAATCGGCGCGCGCATCGAAGCGGACGACGAGCAACTGAAGTTCGCGGGCGGATACGATCACAATTTCGTGCTCGATTCCGGCGGCGGTACGCTGGCCAAAGCAGCCGAGTTGTACGACCCCAAGACAGGCCGCGTGATGGAAGTGTTCACCACCGAGCCCGGCGTTCAGTTCTATACGGGCAACTTCCTGGACGGGACGCTCAAAGGCAAGGGCGGCCGCGTTTACACCAAGCGCAGCGCGCTGTGCCTCGAGACGCAGCACTACCCGGATTCGCCAAACAAGCCGAATTTCCCCTCCACCATTCTGAAGCCCGGCGCCGAGTATCGCACCACGACGGTGTACAAGTTTTCGGCGCGGTAGTCTTTCATAAACCGCGGGCGGCGCGTCCAGCAGGAACTCTGGCGCGCCGTCCCGGTTGCCATTCAGCGGCTCTCGCGGGGATCATGAATTTGAGGAGGCGCTTTGCTTAAACTCCCCACGATCGAGAGCTTCTACCCCCTGCTTCATCACGCCATCCGCATCGCCCTGATTCTGCTGGTGGCGTTCGTCGCGACGAGAATCGCGCGAAGCTGGCTGCCGCGGCTGAGGTCGCATCTCATAAACGTGATGATGCGCCATCAGATGGAAACGGACCCTGAACTCGAGAAGCGCAGCCACACCATCGGGCACATAGTCAGGAAAACGCTCGTCGTCATCATCTGGAGCATCGCCGTTCTGATGTCGCTCAAGGAGGCCGGCTTCGACGTGGCGCCCATCCTCGCCGGCGCGGGCGTGGTCGGACTGGCGGTCGGCTTCGGCGCGCAGAATCTGGTGCGCGACGTGATTTCGGGCCTGTTCATGCTGTTGGAGAACCAGATTCGCGTCAACGACGTTGCGATCATAAACGGCACCGGCGGCCTGGTGGAGGAGATAAACCTGCGCACGACGGTGCTGCGCAGCCTCGATGGCACGGTGCACATATTCCCCAACGGCACCATCACCAGTCTGTCGAACATGACGCACAAGTTCTCCTACTACGTGTTCGATATCCGCGTGGCCTATCAGGAAGACACGGACCGGGTAGTGCAGGTCCTGCGCGAGATCGCTGACGAGATGATGCGGGATCCGAAATACGGTCCCTATATCCTCGAACCCTTGGACGTGCTCGGAGTCGATAACTTCGCGGACTCGGCGGTGATTGTAAAGGTCCGCATCAAGACGGCCCCGGTGCAGCAGTGGATGGTCGGGCGCGAGATGAACCGGCGTATCAAGAAGCGCTTCGACGAACTCGGGATCGAGATCCCGTTCCCGCACCGTACGCTGTACTTCGGCGACGCGAGCAAGCCGTTCCCGTTGGAGCCGAGCCAGGCCAGCCGGGAGCAGATCAAGGCCATCGTGCGCGAGGTCCTGGCCGAGGTGCGCGCAGAGGCCTCGTCCGCGGCGGAAGGGAAGTAGGCGGGTCGCCGGAGGCCTGTCCGGAGAAATTCTGGAGACGGGCCGCTACTGCGAACAATAACGCACGGCCGTTCGGCCGCCACATCCGATTGGAGCCGGGCAGGATCCGGCACGCACCGCAAGTAAGGCGGGCGCTGTCATGCGCCGCGCCGGTCAGTTCTACAGCTTCAGCCTGATCTCCGGGTCCACGCCCGCGCGCTGCGCCAGCCGCCGCCGCATCCATATCCCGATCCCCAGGCCGACAGCAATCACCACTCCCGCGACGGCAGCCGAAAAGTAACCCGCTCCGGGAGGCGGTGGCTGGGGCCGCTTTGAAACCGGAGGCGCTGGTTCGCGAAATGCCGCGAGCGCCTGCTTCGCGTCTTCGCCGGCGTCGAACACCACGGCCACGTACGGCCCTTCGCAGCGCACCGACGCTCCGGGCAGCTTCTCAAATTGGGCGCACTGAGCCGATGCCGGGGCCTTCGTCGGGTACGAAAAAACCGCCAGCTCTTCGTTCCCATACCGGGCCACCATCGCGTGCGCGCCCAGGCGGAACGCGGCAACCGACGGCGGCACGCGCGGGAAGAATCGCGTGAGGCTGAGCGGTCCCATGATGTACCGCTCCGAGTTGGCCACGTGCCCTTCCGGCAGCGCGTCTTTCAACTGCGAAATCGTGGTGAGGTCGAGTTTCGGCACGTAGGCCAGCAACTCCTCGTACACCGTATAGGCCGGCAGTCCTCCGTCGAACCGGAACACATAGTTGCCAAACAGCACAAAGACGGACTCGCCCGATTTGACCGCGATGTCGTCGAAATCCGACGTGACCGCGTCGGCTGGCCGCAGGTCGAGGTACGCGGCGTAGCCCGCGATGGCGTCGCGGAAACGATAGCCCGTAGTGGTCATCCGCAGCTCGCCGATCGTGTACTCAGCCCGCTCGGCGGCCTGCAGGCCGTAGTCATCCAGGTAGACCTCGTCGGTCACCTCGACGGGCTCTGCCGAAACCCGCTTCCATTCGCCCAGGTACTCCGGCCAGATCGCCGGCCGGAACGGCTCCGCGGCAGCAAGGAGAAGACACAATGCGGCAGCGAGCATGGCTCTACTTGTCTTCGAGGTGCAGCATGATCATCGGGTCGCTCGTGTCGGTCGCGGTGTACCATCTGCGAAGGAGCCCGACGACGACGCCGGCCGCTATGAACAAAGACATGATCAGCGCAGTGAGAAGAATGATCGTGATCAGCACGTCCGCGACATCGTCCTTCGGGTCCGGCGGCTTCTGGTTCCAGGTGACCTCGGCTCTATAGTTGACCGCCGCGAGCAGGCGCTCCGCCTGGTCCGGGTCCGGAGGCGCCAGCAATAGCGCTACGAGCGGACCGGTGCGCTTGGCCATCGCTCCGGGAATCTTCTGGAATACCTCAAACTGCTGCAACGCTATCTGCGGATTCGGATAGGAGAACAGCGCCAGGTTCACCGCTCCATTCGGCAGGTTGTATCGCGCCACGGCGACCTCGGTGCCGTACTGGAACGCCGCCGCCTCGGCTGGAACATTGGGAACGAATCGCGCCAGTCCCGCCGGACCGAGCAGAAACCGTTCCGAGCCGGGCGCGAGGCCAGCCTCGGGCAGGTAACTCGTCAGCGTCGGCAGCGGCCTGTGGTCCGTGCCCGGCTGGGCAGCGAGCGCCTCCGCGAGCTTCGCATCCGGGGCTCCCGAGAAACGGATGACGTAATTGCCCGCCTGAACCGTCTCCTTCGGGCTGGAGGCCCGCAGCAGTTCGTATGCGCCGAACGCACCGGTGCTGTCGGTGAAACGGTAGGCCGTCGCGGTGACGCGGCCAGACGCCGTGCTGAAGGTGGCCTGCTCGCCGGCCTCGAATCCGAACTCCTTGAAGATCTCCTGCTCCGGCGGCTGCGCCGGCCGTGAGGCAATCTTCTTATATCCAGGGGCTTCGTCCGGCCACACCGCAGTGTTCGGCGCGGACGCGGCGGCCATGCCCGCCGCCACGAGTATCATCAGGCTCCGCAGCATTTCTTGTACTTCTTTCCGCTCCCGCACGGGCATGGATCGTTCCGCCCGACCTTAGCGCCTTTGATGACCGTCTTGCCTATCCCGGATCCCGCATCGCCGCCAATCATCTGCAACTCGGCCATCTCACGGACCTTCTTCCGCTGGATATTGCGCGTGAAATCGTCTATCGATTGCTGCGCCGCGGCTCTCTGCGCCGCATGGATGCCGCTGACCACCGGCTGCGGTTCCGGCTCCTCGGGGATGCCCGGGCCTTCGCCCTCTTCGCCGAACCGGGATGGCGGCGCCTCGACGCCCTCCAGGAAGAACAGGTACCGCGTGGTTTCGTCCTCTATGCGGTCCATCATCTCCTGGAAAAGCATGAAGGACTCCTTCTTGTACTCCACCAGCGGGTCCTTCTGGCCGTATCCGCGCAGCCCGATGCCTTCCTTGAGGTGGTCCATCGACAGCAGGTGATCTTTCCACTGCGTGTCGATGACGTGCAGCATGATCATGCGCTCGGCCTCACGAAGGGCCTCCGCGCCGATAGTCTGCTCCTTCTGCTCGTACTTCTTCTCGAGTTGCTCGCAGATCGCGTCTATGATCTCTTCGCGCGACAACTCGGCGAGTTCGGCGGTGTTCACCCGCAGTCCGAACTGGCTGTTAACGTCGGTCTGTAGGCCCGTCAGGTCCCATTCGCTCGGATGCATCCGCTCCGGGCACCGCACGTTGACGAACTCGGTGACGATGCCGCGGACCATCTCGAGAATGCGCTCGCGCTGGTCCTGTCTCTCGAGCAACTTGCGGCGCCAGCCGTAAATGGCTTCGCGCTGCTTGTTCATCACATCGTCGTACTCGAGCAGGTGTTTGCGGGCCGCGAAATGCTGCGCCTCGACGGCTTTCTGCGCCGCCGCGATCCGACGCGTGATCAGCCCCGATTCGATCGGCACGTCCTCTTCCATGCCGAGCCGCAGCATGAGATTCTGCATCTTCTCGCCGCCGAAGACGCGAAGCAGGTCGTCCTGAAGCGAGAGGAAGAACCGCGAGCTGCCGGGGTCGCCCTGGCGTCCCGCGCGGCCGCGGAGCTGGTTATCGATGCGGCGCGACTCGTGCCGCTCAGTGCCCACGATGTGCAGGCCGCCCAGTGCGGCTACGACGTCGTGTTCCGCGTCCGTCTCCGCCTTGAACTTGGCGAACACCTCGTCCCAACGGGCGCGCGGCACGCGATAGAACTGGCCAAGATGTTGGAAATAATGGTAGTTGGCGTCGGCGACGTACTGTTCCTGGCCCTTGGGGACCGACTCGGCAATCCGCTCCTTCAGGCAGGCCTCCCTGGCCATGAACTCGGGATTGCCGCCGAGCAGGATGTCGGTTCCGCGGCCAGCCATGTTGGTCGAGACCGTAACCGCGCCCTTCCGCCCGGCCTGCGCCACGATGAAGGCCTCGCGCTCATGGTTCTTGGCGTTCAGCACCTCGTGCTTCACGCCCATGCGCTTCAGGATGGCGGAGAGCTTCTCGGACTTCTCCACGGAGATGGTGCCCACCAGCACCGGCTGGCCCTTCTCCTGTAAGTTCTTGATTTCCTTGGCGGCGTTGCGGAACTTTTCGGCCTCGGTGCGATAGACGATGTCCGGATACTCAATGCGGATCAGCGGGCGATTCGTGGGAATCTCGACCACATCGAGCTTGTAGGTCTTGTCGAACTCGGCAGCTTCCGTCACGGCCGTACCGGTCATGCCGGCCAGCTTCTTGTACATGCGGAAGTAGTTCTGGAATGTGATGGTTGCGAGCGTCTGGTTCTCGCGCTGCACCCTCACGTTTTCCTTGGCCTCGATAGCCTGGTGCAGGCCGTCGCTCCAACGCCGGCCGGGCATCACGCGGCCGGTGAACTCGTCCACGATGACTACTTCGCCGTCTTTGACCAGGTAATCTCTGTCGCGCTGGAAGAGCACATGAGCCTTAAGTGCCTGCTCCACATGGTGTTTCCACTCCATGTGCTCGATGTCCCACAGGCTCGGGAGGTTCAGCAGCCGGGCCACTTTGTCCCAGCCCTCCTCCGTGAGCGCGACGTTACGGTGCTTCTCGTCTACCGTGTAGTCGCCCGTGTAGTACTTCTCGCCGGGTTCCTTGCCTTCGATCACCTCACCGCGTATCAGCTTTGGAATGATGCGGTTGACGCGGACGTACTTGTCCGTGGACTCCTCGCTTGCGCCGGAGATGATGAGCGGCGTGCGGGCTTCGTCGATCAGGATCGAGTCCACCTCGTCGACGATGGCGTAATGGTGGCCGCGCTGGACGCAATCCTCCAGCCGGAACTTCATGTTGTCGCGGAGGTAGTCGAAGCCGAACTCGTTGTTCGTGCCGTAGGTTACGTCGCAGTTGTACGCATCCTTGCGCTCGTTGTCGTCCAGCTCGTGGACGATGGTGCCCACCGTGAGGCCGAGGAAGGTGTAAATACGCCCCATCCACTCCGCGTCACGCTTGGCCAGGTAGTCGTTGACGGTGACCACGTGTACGCCCTTGCCCTCCAGGGCGTTCAGGTACACCGGGAGCGTGGCGACCAGCGTCTTTCCCTCACCGGTCTTCATCTCCGCGATCTTGCCGCAGTGCAGAACGTAGCCGCCGATCAACTGAACGTCAAAATGGCGCATGTTGAGCGTTCGGCGGGCGGCCTCGCGGACCACGGCGAAGGCCTCGGGAAGGAGGTCATCAAGCGTTGCGCCTTGGGCGAGCTTTTCCCGGAACTCGACTGTCTTGTGGGCGAGTTCCGCGTCCGAAAGCTTCTGGATGGCGGGCTCGAGCGCATTGATGGCCTGGACGATCGGGAGAATCGCCTTGATCTGGCGCTCGTTCTTGGTTCCGAAGATCTTGGCGAGGATTGCGTCAAACATGGCAGGGCAACAGTCTTATTTTACCGTCAGATGGCCGACCGCCGCCGGAGAAGCGGAACTGTGAGCCCGAAATGCGGTGATCCCCGTGTGCCGACGCGGCCTTTCGGACCAGCGCGCCCTGGACGTTCGAGTATGCTGTCACCGTGAGCGGCCTCGAAGAACGCCCTGAAATCGCCCTTCCTGCGCTTGTTCTGGCTGCCGGGGCGGATGTGCCCCTGGCCGCGGTGGCGCGGGAAATCGAGGCGTTTGGAGTGACCGTGCTGCGGGCCGATGCCCCGGGCAGGGATGGTTTGCGCGAGGCGCTTGTCCGCGCGCGGAACGGAGGGCACTCCGCCGTCTGGCTGGGCGGCCACTCGGAGGGCGCGCGAGAGGCGGCGGACCTCGCGGCATCGGACGCAGGCTGCTGCGACGGGCTCCTGCTGCTGAGCTACCCGTTGCGCGGCCCCCGGCACGCCGTCCGGGAACCCCTGCCGGCCATATCGGTCCCGGCACTGTTCATTCAGGGCGCCGCAGGCCCGCCCGGCGTTCCGGACGAACTCCGCGCCGCAGCGCAGGCGTTGCCCGCGCGCACGCTCGTAGTCACGCTGGAAGGCGCGAAATACGACCTCGCGGGCAGGCGGCGGGCGCGGGAGATCGCCGAAGCTTTTGCGGAATTTGCCGGGCTGATACCGGCCGAGGCTGTCGAGATCCCCATCACCAGCGTTTTCGACCTGCACACCATAGCACCGCGCGACGCCGAGGCCGCCCTGGAAGCCTATCTGGAAGAGGCACACAGGCGCGGTCTGACCGCGCTCCGGATAATTCATGGGCGCGGTATCGGCGTGCAGCGAGAGATGGTCCGCAGAGTTCTGTCGCGGACGCCTTTCGTCGTCCGTTTCTCCGACGCTCCGGCCGAAGCTGGCGGCTGGGGCGCGACGGTGGCCGATCTGGCTGAAAGAGAGCGCTGAATCCGCTGCGGCACGGCTACGCGGGGCCTCTCACCCAAAGCTCACCTCTTGGCGGAGGCCCTTCGATCGCGTGTGACCGGGGTTCGGGCTAACCGCACGGCGCGGTCTCAGCGGAAGCGCGGAGCGCTTCCCCCCGCGCCCGGGCAGCACTACAATGACGAGCGAGGCTGCTCAGCAATGGCACAGGTCGAGCATCACGTTTCGCCGTACGCGGGTTCCTGGTATCCGGGGGAAGCAGCCGAACTGGAGCAGCTCATCGCGCGCCTGTTCGCCGCCTCTGAACAACGCACCGGAAGCTTCATCGCTCCGGCGCCGCTCGGTTTTGTGGTTCCGCACGCCGGGCTGCAGTACTCCGGAACGGTGGCGGCCGCGGCGTGGCGGCACATCCGCGCCGCCGGGCCCGAGCGAGTGGTCATCATCGGCTTCAGCCACCGCGGCGGCCCGCGGGGGTGCTGGTTGCCCGATGCCAGCGGGTATCGCACGCCTATCGGCGATATCGCCATCGATCGCGAAAGCGTAGAGCGCCTGGCGGGCACAGGCGCGTTCAGCATCACTCAGGAAGCGGCTCTCTGCGACCACTCCGTCGAGATCCAGCTCCCATTCCTGGCCTACGCCGCGCCGCGCGCGAAGTGCGTGCCGGTGTACGTGAGCCGCCTGGCCCCTGACGAGAGGCGCACCGCCGCACGAGCGCTGGCCAGTCTCGCGCGCGAAGGGGCGGCGCTCGTTGCCAGCTCCGATTTCACTCATTACGGGCGCGCGTTCAACTTCACTCCGTTTCCGGCAGACGAGTGGGCTGGCTCGCGCATCCGCGAGCTAGACGAGAGCGCCATCGAGGCTGCCGGAAGCCTCCGCTCCGGCATGTTCATCGACGCCGTCTGCGCCAGCCGCGCTACCGTGTGCGGCGTCGAGCCGATCGCGCTACTGCTCGATGCGATATCCGAACTGGAGGACGGCGGTGAGGTGTTCGCGGAAACGCTCGACTATCAGACCTCGGGCGAGATCACGGGCGACTACGCTCACTCCGTCAGCTACGCGGCGCTCGGCTTCTTCCCATTCCGCTCGTTCGAGATCGGGTGCGAGGACGGCGCATTGTTGCTCGAATCGGCGCGCGCCACACTGGCGCGCTATCTGGAGACGGGCGAGCGAGTACCCGTGCCGGCCCGCTGCACGGCGGGGACGGACCGGCGAGCGACCGCGTTCGTCACGCTGCACGCCGGCGGAGAGCTCCGGGGTTGCGTGGGCCGCAAGCCGGCGGGCCAACCGCTCGCGAAGACGGTGCCTGAACTGACGCTCTCGGCTGCGCTCGACGACTCGCGCTTTGAGCCGGTGGCCCCGGGCGAGGCAGATCTGGATATCGAGATATCGGTTCTGACGCCCCTGAAACTGGTCCCCGGGCGCGAGGCGTTCCGCGTTAACGAGCACGGCGCGCTTCTCGAGGCGGGGTACTGCCGCGGTCTCCTGCTGCCGCAGGTGGCGACGGAGCGCAAGTGGACGGCGCAGCAGTTTTTCGAGGCCCTGGCGCGGAAATCCGGCGCGCCCGCCTCGGTTTACGACAGCCGCGAGACGAAGCTATCGGTGTTCCGGGCTCAGATCATCAGGTGAACGCGAGTGTTGAGCGTTGGTGCGTCCAGGCGGCCTGAGTGCCGCGCCGGAGGGCCTTCCTGCCGAGGGTTCGCGGAAGCCGGTAACGCGCTTCGCCGCGCCGCCGACCGGTCACCTGCGCACGATCAGTGCGATGCGGCTGGCCAGCTCGGCCAGGTTCACGCGCTCCAGATTCGCCATCACAGCCACAGAGATGCCCTGTTTGCGCAGAGCCAAGAGAAAGGTCGAAACGCCCTGCTGCGCTCCGCTGTGCCAGTACCACTGACCGCCGTCGCGCTCGGCCACGTACCATCCCAAGCCATACGGCGAAAAGGCGCCTCCGGCCAGCACGGCAGGCGTGAGCATGCGGTCCACCGTGGCGGTCTTGACTAACCGGCCGCGCTCGAAGGCGATCGTGAAGCGGACCAGGTCGCCTGCGGTCGCCAGCATCCCGCCGCCCGCTATCTTGTTGCTGGTGTCGGCTAGGTCGCAGTTGGCCAGCGTTCCGCTGGAAGTGATCTGATATCCCCGCGCGCGGTGCGGCACGATGGCGTACAGGTCATCCACGCCGGCTCTCTCCATTCCCGCCGGCCCGAAAACGTTCTTCTTCAGATACTCCCCGATCGGGACGCCGGCGACGCGCTCGATGGCCGCGCCGAGCAGGCAGTATCCGTAAGTCGTATACGAAAACTTCGTACCAGGCTCGAAGAGCAACGGGTCGGCGGCGAATATGGCGATGGGATCGGACGAGTTCGAGTAGTGGCGCGTGCTGTTGACCTCGGCCACCGTTGCGTAATGGCGAATACCCGATGTGTGCGATAGCAGGTGGCGCGCCGTCACGGTCCATGGCTTCTCGGGAAACACAGGCACGTACTTGCGGATCGACGCATCCAGGTCGATGAGCCCGCGCTCGGCGAGCTGCATCACGGCAACCGCGGCGATCGGTTTCGAGATGGAGCCCAGGCGGTAAACGGTATCGGCGCGGGCCTTCACGGAGTTTTCGAGGTCAGCCACGCCGAAGCCCTCCGACCAGACGAGCCGATAGTCGTCGCCCACCGCAACCGAGATCGCCGGAATCCGCCGCTTGGCCATCTCCGCGCGAACGAGCTTGCGGATCTGCGCGACCTTGTCCGGAGCAAGGCCTTCCGCCTTGTTCTGTGGGGGCGCTCCGCCGCACAACACGCCGCAGAGGAAAAGCGCGGCGGCGCACGCCACGAAAGCACGGCGGCCGGGCCGGGCTGCGAAACCAGAGCCCATGGAGAGAATTGTAATCTGGGCCGCCGGGAGCGCAGAAAATCGAGTCCTGCGCGAGCCGCACACCCGCTCCGGCCGGGCAGACCACGTGTCCACAACGGCTCAACCTGCCTCCGGAGCAGTTGGCAAGCACTCTCGCGTCTGCTTCTAGCCGAACAACGAAAGCTGGGGTTCGGGTGCAGGCATCGGGCTGACGGGCGACCCGCTCGCGAGCCGGTAACGCGCCCGGACTCCGCGAACCCGCTCCGAAACCGATTGCACCCAATCCGAGCGCGCCCGCCCGCGAAGTATCTCGCGGCAACGCGCGGCGGCTTTGGGGAAGTGCCGGTCGAGAGCCGAAAAGAAGACGCCGCGAGAGCAGCGACTGACGCGCACTGCGCCACAGTACATGAACCGCGCGCCGGCCGCGGATGCGGCGCGGGCGACGGCATCGAGGTTCTCCTCGGAGTCCGTCAGGCACGGCATGACCGGGTTCGGAAAGATGCCTACCGGGATACCAGCGCCGGCCACGGCGCGCATCGCGCGCAGGCGCAGCACGGGGCGCAGCGCACGAGGCTCGAGCACACGCGCGATGCGGTCATCGAGCGTTGTGACAGTGAAGTTAACGTGCAAGGAATTGGCGGCGGCAATGGCGCGGAGCAGATCGAGATCGCGAACGATGAGATCGGATTTCGTTGTGAGCGAAACGCTCCGGCCGCGCTCGCCCGCCAGGATCTTAAGAAGCGTGCGGGTGGACTGTGCCTCGCGCTCGACCGGTTGGTACGGATCGGTTGCGCTGCCGATGACAATAGCCTCGCCCGTCGCAATGCGGCATAGCCCGGCGCGAAACGCTGCGGGAGAGAACCGCTTGATGTACACGCGGCCCTCGAACTGCTCCGGGGAGAGGTTCATGTACTCGTGCGTGTAGCGCGCGTAGCAGTACTTGCAGCCGAATTCGCAGCCGCGGTACGGGTTCACAGTCCAGCGGAACGGCATGCCGGGCGCAGTGCGGTTCAGCAGGCTGCGCGCGGGGAGGTCGTAGAAGGCAACGCCACGCCGCGTCTCGATCGGGCTGGCGTGGGCCGGGATCCCAGCGCTCTCAATTCCCTGCCCCGCCGGAAGGGGAAACAGCACGGCCCTATTTTCGCTGTTTATTCGCCCTTGGTCAAGTACGCGGCGAAAGTGACTGACAGCGCGGCGGCGACGGCGGTTTCGGCGCGCAGAATGGTCGGACCGAGGCCAGCAGCGGTCCAACCGGAGGCGAGCGCGCGAGAACGCTCGTCTTCCGTCCAGCCGCCCTCGGGACCGATGAGCAGGGAGATCAGGTTTGTATGGTCTTGCGAGGTTCGGAGAGCCGCGAGCAGCGGCTGCGCGCCGGGCTGTTCATCGAGGAAGATGCGGACGCCGGGTGCGTCCAGCGCGCCGGCGAACGGTACGGGTTCGGCGATCTCGGGGAGGCGGGCGCGGCGGGCCTGCTGGGCGCTCTCGCGGGCGATCTTGCGCCAGCGCTCGATTCGCTTGCGGGCGGCGCGCTCCAGCCCCTTCTCGCTGCGGGCGGTTTCGACGGGCACGATGCGCTCCGCGCCGAGTTCAGTGGCCTTTTCGACTGCCCACTCGAAGCGGTCGAACTTAACGAGCGCGAGATAGACGTGCGCGCGCACGGGAGGCTCTGCGGCTTCGAGCCGCTCGACTATGCGGAACAAGACGCGGTCCGGTCCGAAGCCTTCTATCTCGGCCAGGTACACGATCTGGTTGTCGGACAGTTCGTAACGCTGCCCTGGCTGCGCGCGGAGCACCTGGCGCAGATGGCGGGCGTCATCGCCGGAGAGAACCGCGCGGCCGCTGTGGACGGTATCGACAAAGAACCTGCGCCGGGCCATGTAGGATAATGTACGCTCGGCACCAATGATTGCGCACCTGCGAGGAACGCTGCTGGAGAAGCACCCGAATCAGGCGGTGGTGGAAGCCGGCGGCGTCGGTTACGACGTAGCGATTCCGGTCTCGACCTTCTCGGCGCTGCCAGAGCCGGGGGCCGAGGTGCGCCTGCGCGTGTACACTCATGTTCGCGAAGACGCCATCGCGCTATTCGGGTTTTCGACGGCCGATGAAAAGGCCATCTTCGAGAAGCTGATCTCCGTGAGCGGAATCGGGCCGAAACTGGCGTTGACCGTGCTGTCCGGATTGTCTGTGCAGGACCTGTCCTCCGCGATTCGCGGCGGCGCCGCCGACCGCCTGGTGCGAATCCCGGGCGTCGGAAAGAAAACCGCCGAGCGCATCATCCTGGAACTCAAAGACAAACTCCCGGCAGGACCGGAAGCCTCAGCGGCGGCCGCGCCGGCCGGCAAAGACGCGCTCAGCCCGCTTGAGGAGGACGTTCTCTCGGCGCTGGTGAACCTGGGCTGCAACACCGCGGCGGCGGAGGCGGCGGTGCGTAAAGCGAAGGCCGCGGGGACAAGCGGGCCGTTTGAGGATCTCTTCCGGAAGGCGCTGGAGATGGTGAGATGAAAGCTCCGGGGAGCCAGGAGAAGTGACTCAGGCCTGACATGCGAGAACGCGGAATAGTCTCGGCTTCGGTCCAGGACGACGAGCGCCAGTTCGAGGCCTCGCTGCGGCCCCAAAAGCTGGACGAGTTCGTCGGCCAGGCGAAGCTCAAGGAAAACCTCGCCATCGCGATCGAAGCCGCCCGGCAGCGCGGCGAAGCGATGGACCACGTGCTGCTGTACGGTCCTCCGGGGCTGGGAAAGACAACGCTCGCTTCGATAGTGGCGGCCGAACTCGGGGTTCCGTTCGAGCAGACTTCCGGACCGATCCTTCAAAAGAAACTCGATCTTACGGGCATACTTAGTCACATCCGCGGGCGCCAGGTGTTCTTCATCGACGAGATACACAGGCTCATGCCGGATGTGGAGGAGATGCTCTACGCGGCGCTGGAGGATTTCCGCATCGACATACTCGTCGGCGCGGGGCCGGGCGCGCGCACGCACTCGCTGCCGATCCCGCGCTTCACCGCAATCGGCGCTACGACGCGCCAGGGGTTGCTGAGCCCGCCGCTGCGCGGCCGTTTCGGGCTCATCCTGCGCCTGAACCACTACAGTTGGGACGAACTCGCGCAGATCGTTCTGCGCTCCGCGCGGCTGCTCGGCGTCACAATCGAGCAGGCCGGAGCGAACGAGATCGCGCGCCGCAGCCGCGGCACGCCGCGCATCGCCAACCGCCTGCTGCGCCGCGTGCGCGACTACGCGCAGGTGCGCGCGGACGGCTGCATCACCGAGCAGGTGGCCCGAACCGCGCTCGACATGCTCGAAGTGGACCGTTTCGGGCTCGACGAGATCGACCAGAAGATAATGCTGACGGTGCTCGAGAAGTACTCCGGCGGACCCGTCGGCCTGAACACCATTGCCGCGTCCATAGACGAGGAACCGGCGACCATCGAAGAGGTCTACGAGCCGTACCTCATCCAGCTCGGCTTCATCGACCGCACTCCTCGCGGGCGCGT
>JBLNBX010000228.1:0-12691 GCA_050260275.1 bacterium | reverse complement strand
GTATATCGGCGACGACACCACAGACGAAAACGCTTTTCGCGCAGTCCGCGAGCGCGGCGTCGCAATCCTGGTCCGGGAGGAGCCGCGGCTCACGCTGGCCAACTATGTCCTCGAAGATACGGGCGAGGTGCGCCGCTTCATAGAAGCGCTCGCGCGGGCGGAGGAGGCATAGCCTGAAAGGGCCGCACGGCCGAGCGGCCTTCGCCGGAAAGGGGGCACATGCGAATCACCGTATTCGAGGCGGAGCAGTGGGAGCGGGATGCGTTGCACCCGCTGGACGCCGTCCACTTCGTGCGCTTTCTCAACGATCCGTTGCGGGAGCCCGTTCTCGAGGAGTTCACCGACTCGGACATTGTAAGCGTGTTCATCTACTCGCAACTGCGGCGGCCGGTTCTGGAACGGTTCCCCCGGCTGAGGATGATAGCCACGCGTTCGGCGGGGTACGACCACATCGACCTCGATTACTGCAGAGAGCGGGGTATCCTCGTCGCGAACGTGCCCACTTACGGTGACAATACCGTGGCGGAGCACGTCTTCGCGCTGTTGCTCGGCATCAGCCATCACATGGTGGAGGCCGTCGACCGCACCCGCCGCGGCGATTTCTCGCTGCGCGGGCTGCGCGGCTTCGATCTGATGGGGAAGACGCTCGGCGTAATCGGCACAGGCGGCATCGGGCGTCACGTCATTCGCATCGCGAAGGGCTTCGCGATGAACGTGATCGCGTACGACACGCGGCCGAACGAACAGGCGGCGCGCGAGCTGGGCTTCTCCTACGTTCCGCTCGACCGTTTGCTGGCCGAATCGGACGTTATCACGCTGCACGTCCCAGGTGGGAAGGCCACGGAGGGGCTGATAGGCGATCGCGAGTTCAACCTGATGAAGCGGGGCGCCGTGCTGATCAACACGGCGCGCGGATCCGTGGTGGACGTGAACGCGCTCATACGCGCGCTGGCGGAGGGCAAGGTCGCGGCCGCTGGGCTCGACGTGCTGCCCGAGGAACCCGTAATCCGGGAGGAGGCCGAGTTGCTGCGCTCGATGTTTACCCGGCAGCACGCGATGGACCAGATACTCGCCGGCCACGTTCTCCTGCGGCTGCGCAACGTCATCATCACCCCGCACAGCGCGTTCAATACCAACGAGGCCGTGGGGCGCATTCTCACCACCACGCTCGAGAACATCGAGGCCTTCGTTCGGGGCCAGCCTCAGAACGTGGTGGCGTAAGGCCGAACGCGTGCGCTCGGGCTTCGGCTCCGGCTGCTTTTAAGTGGTGAGCGTGCGAGTGATGGATGCGAGTCCGGATCACCCCGGACCTCATCTACGGCCTGCTTTGTTTGCCGGACTTCAGGCCCAAGCGAGCCGCGTCGTGTTACAAAAGTAGTTGAATCCCGGAGCGGAGGAGCATGATCCCATCTGTAGGCCAGGCTGGTTTCGATGAGGCCGCCCTGGTCGCTGCGGCCCGACAGGGAGCCGCCGAGGCCTTCACTTCTCTCGTGAACAGGTACGAGAGGAGGATCTTCCGGCTCGCTCGCCATATCACGCAAAACCCGGAAGACGCCGAAGACGTGCTTCAGGAAACCTTCCTGAAGGCCTACGAGCACCTGGAGGACTTTCAGGGGAACTCGAAGTTCTACACCTGGCTGGTGCGAATAGCGGTGAACCAGGCGTTGATGAAGCTTCGGAAGCGCAAGTCAGACTCAACGGTCTCGCTCGACGAGCCGATCGACACGGGCGAGGAGACCGTGCCGCGCGAGATAGCCGTCTGGGATCCGAACCCCGAGCAGACGTACTCGCGCGAGGAGATGCGCGCGATCCTGCAGAACGCCATCGACAGCCTGCCTCCCGCATTTCGCTCCGTATTCGCTTTGCGGGACATCGAGGGTCTCTCAACAGAAGAGACCGCGACGATACTTAATCTGACCATCCCCGCCGTGAAGAGCCGCCTGCTGAGGGCGCGCCTCCAGTTGCGCGAAAAGCTGACACGCGTGTTCAAACGAAAGGGGGACGATTTCTTTGGTTACATGTAAGGAATTCCTCAGCGAACTGAACGAGTACCTCGACGACGAGGCTACTCCCGAGGTTCGGCGGGAACTGCAGGCGCACCTCGACGAGTGCCCCAACTGCTGGGTGGTTTGCGACACCACCAGGAAGACCATCGCCGTTTTAAGAGGCCTGGAGCCTCAGCCGATTCCGGTAATCGTGCCCAATCGCTTATTGGCGGCTCTCGAAAAGAGAGCCGCCGCCCGGCGCGGCTGCGAATAAGAACGGCGCAATCCCCCGCACGCCACGGCGCGCGTCCGCCCTCGCATCTTCAGCGTGTTAGGCTGGTACTCTTACCCTTCCCATGAGCGAGATCACCATCACTCTCCCAGACGGGAGCCGGCAACAGGTTCCGGCAGGCACGACGCCGCTTGATATCGCGCGTTCCATCAGCAGGAGGCTGGCCGACGACGCCATTGCAGCGAAGACGAATGGCGACCTGATCGATTTGTCGCGGCCCCTCACCTCCGACACTACGCTGCAGATTCTGACTACGCGCGATCCCGAGGCGCTCGAGATCTACCGCCACTCCGCCGCGCACCTGCTCGCTGCCGCCGTGCTCGAACTGTACCCCGGCACCAAACTGGGCGTGGGTCCCGCCACCGAGAATGGCTTCTTTTACGATTTCTACCGCGACGAGCCGTTCAAGCCCGAGGACCTGGAGAAGATCGAGGCCAAGATGTGGGAAATCCAGAAGCGCGACACGCCCTACGTGCGTGTGATGACCCCCAAGCAAGAGGGGCTTGAGATGTACGCCCAGCGCGGCGAAGAGCTGAAATGCGAACTCATCCGCGAGAAGGCGGACGAGATCTTCTCCGAGTACACGCTCGGTGAAGGCTTCAGGGATTTCTGCCGCGGGCCGCACGTGCCCAGCACCGGAAAGATCAAGGCCTTCAAACTGCTCTCGATTGCAGGCGCCTACTGGAAAGGCGACGAGACCCGGCCCCAAGCGCAGCGCATTTACGGCGCGGCGTTCTTCACGAAAAAGGAGCTCGACGATTACCTGCACCAGGTGGAGGAGGCCAAGAAGCGCGACCACCGCAAGCTCGGCCAGGAACTCGACCTTTTCTCGATTCAGGAACTCGCCGGACCCGGGCTGATCTTCTTCCACCCGAAGGGCGGCACAGTGCGGCGCATCATCGAGGACTGGATGCGCGACGAGTACGTCCGCCGCGGCTACTCGCTGGTCTACACGCCGCACATCGCCCGCGCCGACCTTTGGAAGACCTCGGGCCACTACGGCTTCTACGCCGAGAACATGTTCAAGCGGATGGAGGTGGACGACGCCGAGTACCAGCTCAAGCCGATGAATTGCCCGTTCCACATCCTGATCTACAGGGACCGGCTGCGAAGCTACCGCGACCTACCGGTGCGGCTGGGCGAACTCGGCACGGTGTACCGCTACGAACGATCCGGCACCATGCACGGGCTCATGCGCGTCCGCGGATTCACGCAGGACGACGCGCACATATTCTGCACCCCCGAGCAGATCGAAGACGAGGTGGTGGGCTGCCTCGAGTTCGCGCGCGACGTGCTGCACTCTTTCGGTTTCACCGACTACAAAGCGGAGCTGTCAACCTGGGACGGTGGCGCGTCGGGCAAGTACGACGGCACTCCGGACCAGTGGGAGCTGGCCGAAAACGCGCTGCGGAAGGCGGTCGAACGCGTTGGTCTAGCGGCGAAAATCGTGCCCGATGAAGCCGCGTTTTACGGCCCGAAGATCGACGTGAAGCTGGTCGATGCCATCGGCCGTTTGTGGCAGCTTTCAACCGTGCAGTTCGATTTCACGCTGCCGCGCCGGTTCGGCCTGGAGTACATCGCCGAGGATGGCAAGGCGCACCAGCCGCTGATGGTTCACCGCGCGCTGTACGGCTCCGTGGAGCGGTTCTTCGGCATCCTGGTGGAGCATTACGCCGGCGCGTTCCCGGTTTGGCTGGCTCCGGTGCAGGCCGCGGTCCTGCCGATCACAGACCGGCAGGTGGAATACGGACGGCAGATTGTCGCCAGGCTGAAGGAAGCAGGCATCCGGGCGGAGCTCGACGACCGCAAGGAGAAGGTCAACCTGAAAATCCGCGAGGCGCAGTTGCAGAAAGTGCCCTACATGCTGGTTGTGGGCGACCGCGAGCAACAGTCCGGCGCGGTGGCTGTTCGCAACCGGAGGCACGGCGACCAGGGTGCGAAGCCGCTGGACGAGTTCATCGCGGAAGTCCGGAAGCTGGTGGACGCGAAGACGCCGGAAGAGTAGAACCACCGAGAGAAGGTTCGGTGCTTTTTGCGGATGGTGAGCGCGGAAGGAATCGAACCTTCAACCTACTGATTAAGAGTCAGTTGCTCTGCCTAGTTGAGCTACGCGCCCGTAAGTGGATGCAAACACAATGGATAGCGCGCAGGCGCTACCAGACCACTTCCTTCGGCCAGCGGCTGCTGTCCGAATTGGCGGCTCATCGAAATCATACGATATCCGGGAGGCATCAGGCAACCGTCCGCTGCACCCTCAACGGTGCTCTCCGGCTGTCGAGACCACCCCACCGCAACGCGGTTCCGCTTTTGCGCGCGGCGGCTGCGCGATGTGCGCAGCCTTCTTCGGCCAAGCCGTTCCCGCACCGCCATCCGAATGCGACCGCGCTCAGAAGCTGAACCGGATCGACTGCAGCATCTGGTCGAACACCCTGTCCACGTACTGCCTCTCGCTCTCGGGCGCGATGAACACCATGTACAGGAGGCCGTTCGGGTGAGAGACGGTGACGATCCTGTCCAGCTCGGTCTGGCCCTGGAACACCGACGGCGAGTACAGCGTAGTGAAGATGGCGGGCTTGCCGCCCACCTTGATCTCGCGCGGCATGTCCGGAGCGGCGCGCATGCCCGGATCCGCCGAGCGGAGCTGCGAGACAAGCTCGTCGGTGGCCTGCCACAGGCTGGCGTTTGCCGTCCTGGGCTTGTGGTACGCCACGATGACGCCGTAGCCCACGTTCGCGCCGTTCTGGGTCTGCTGAACTCCGGAGGGCGGAGCGATGGTCACACTCCCCGAATTCTGGCTGGCGCTAACCTGCCAGTTGGCGGGATAGGACAGGCGGAAGTCTTTGCCCTGATACTGCTGCAGGCTCCCTGACGGCCTGCTGTTCGGCAACGACAGCGCTACCGGAGCGGATGAGGACGACGAAGCCGAAGACGCCGGCTGCGCCGCCGCAGCCTTCGGTTTAGGATCGGGCAACTTGGCGACTCGGGCCTTCATCCTCGCCAACTGGCCGCTGTCGGTTGTGTACTGCCTGCGCGGTAGCTTCTGGATAAGGTCCTGAATCGCCTTTGTGCGGTTCCCGGGATTGGGGTGGCTGGACAGGAACTCCGGCCCCCGAGCGCCTCCTTCAGCCTCGAGTTTTTCGAAAAACCGCGCCATCTCGAGAGGGTCGTAGCCGGCCTGCGCCGCAATCTGCACACCCAGGAGGTCGGCTTGCGTCTCCGCCGTCCGCGAGAACTTCAACAGCAGCGAGTTCGCTCCAAGGCCGATCCCGAGTTGGCCGAGCTGCCCCAGAATCCCCTGTCCCAGCACCTGCGCTCCGAACATGGCGGGAAGCTGTATCAGGTTCGCCTTGCTCACCTGGTTGGTGCCGTGCCGCAACGCGACGTGCACGATCTCGTGCGCGAGCACGCCCGCAATCTGGGCCTCGTTGTCGGCCGCCGCGATCAGTCCGGTATGGACGTAAGCCGGACCGCCCGGCAGCGCGAATGCGTTGATGCTCTTGTCGTTCACGACTTTGAACGTGTAGGGGTAGTTATCAGCCTGAGGCTGCGCGGCGAGCTTTCTCCCGATCGAAGCGATGTACTCCGTGAGTTCCTTGTCGTTGACGATCTCGACTTCTTTCTCGATCTGGGCGGCCGCCTCCTTGCCTAGCTGGATGTCCTGTTCCTTGGAGAAGAAGTTGAATCCGGGTTTGAAGCTCGGCAACTGCGCCAGGCACGGCACAGAAATGATTGTGAACAACGCCAGCGCAACCACAGCATGCCGCGTTAGTCGCATCTCGCTCCCTCCATTCAGTAACGATACCATCAGCCGCGGCGAGAAACGCACGGCAGGCGGGCTCCTGGCTGGCCGGTCCCGCATTTTTAACTGGGCCTGGCGCCGGCTTGGGTGTAATGTGATGCGAGGAGCGCTGGCACGCGGCCGCGCCCTGGAGGAAACATGCGATCAGGCCTTGCGATGCTGCTTCTCGCCGGCGCGGCACTTACGTTGCACGCGCAGGCTCCCGATCAGATCAGGCGCGCCGAGATACCGGTCTCCAGCTCCGGCCGGTGCACCATCGAGGTTCGGGTGGACATCACTGCCGAAGTCGATGTCTACGGCGATTCGGGGCGGCTCCGCACGATCGCCGGGCAGCCTGCCTCATGGAGCCGCTTCACCTGCACCGCTCCGATGCCTGCGAGCATGAAGGAGTTCCGGCTGGGAGGAGTCGATGGACGCGGGAGCGTGAAACTGGTGCAGGACCCGCGCACCAACAACTCAATCGCGGTGGTGCGGATCGAAGATCCGAGGGGCGGGGCGGGAGTCTACAGCTTCGATCTCGAATGGAGCGGTGCGTCGGGAAAAGCGGCGGCCGGCGTTTTCGAGAGCGGAGCGCGGTCGCCAACGGCAGCGTGGCCCGCCGCCGATACGCAGGCGGACAGTACGCGCGGCGTGTTCTACTCCGGCGATCCGGCGCCCCAGCGCGTCTCCACTGAGAGCGCCATCGACTTCTGCCGCACCGAACTGCGCGCCCGCGCCGAAAGCGACTACGGGCTGCGGTCTGTCGAGATCGTATCCGTGGCGGCTGACTCCGGCCCAGCGCGGCGCGACTGGATCACGGGAACCTTAACGGAGCGCTACACCCGCCGCACATACCGGTTCGCCTGCCAGGTGGACTACTCGGCCGGACAGGTGCGCGGCATCGAGATAACCGGCGCAGACGGCCGCGCCTTGCAGCCGCTCGTGAAGTCCGGCGCCGCGGCGCAAACCACACTGGGCGGGTACGACCAAACGCAGGCTCTCCGCGCATGCCAGGACGCCGTCGTCGCCCGCGCTGCCCGCGACGGTTACCAGAACGCCAGTTTCACCTCGACCGTGCCGGACGCTACCCGCGCCGATAGAATCTCAGGCGCGTTCACCGCGAGTCGCGGACCGGTCGTCGATAGTTTCGCATTCACGTGCTTGATGGAGCGGGGCGCGGCGCGAGTGCTGAGTGTCGAGGTGAACCGCCGCTGAAGCTCGCGGCAGTGGAGAACGCGCGCGATAGCTCGATCGCCGATCAGGCGCGGCGCTGTTACTCCCAGGACAGCCGCAGGCGGTAGAAATCGGCCCCGCTCTGGGGATCTTCGATGCGTATGATTGCCGTGTACCCGTTCTCCGCCGACGGCGTCTGTACCAGCTCGACACTGCCGCGCCCGGCCTGCTTCGCGACCGACCACTTGAGGCCCGGCGCCTCGGGCAGCGGCGCGCTGAATTCCGCCTGCTGCTCGGTCACGGCCTGTCCGGATACGATCTCCCACCGGCCGGTTTCGCCGTAGAGGATGAGTTCGGCCACGCCATCGATGCGGGCCGCAATCTCAACCTGCCCGCCAGTCCTGGCTGCGGCATCCTGCTGAGGCCCGGCCGGGGCAGCGACGGCCTGGGGCGCGCCGATTCCCAGGTACGGATTGAACGTGTAGTCGAGCGAAAACGGCGTGCCGGCCGGGAACCTGAGGTTGCGCGACACGGCGTACGCCGGGTCCAGCCCCCACTGGCCCGCAGCCAGCACGCGCTGCTTCAGCGTTTGCCTGTCGTGCCAGCCCCAGAACGGCTTGGCTTTGTTTTCCGCCTCTTTGCGCCCGAGAAACGTGCTCCCGATTGCAAACGGGATAGCCGGCCTTCCGCCGAATGGGCGATACATGACGTAGTCGTCAAAGGTCCGCTGCTGCCATTTCCCCCGTTCGGCCTTCAGCCACCATTCGCTGTAGATCGGCAGCAGGTCGTATCCAACCAGGCGGTCGTTGCCGTGCCTCGGCCGCTCGGCCACGCCCTTGTAGACAAGCGTGATGCCGGTGCCCGATGCGAATTCGCCGCTCTTGAGGCTGAACAGCGACGCCTTCGCCAGGGTGCCGTAGATCCCATGCCCGCCGGATTCCACGAACACCGCCGGGTGGGTCCCCTCGTAGAACTCGATGCCTCCATCGATGTCGTGCACGCCGCCGCGGATGGCCGGATCAGCCGTGAACGAGTAGACGTTGTCGTGCGCCAGCGTCTCCATCACCTGAAGCCGGCCGAAAGGTGAGCCGTCCTTCTGAACCGTCAGTATCAGCCCCTCGTTGTCGTTTTCGTGGCAGGTTCCGATGACGCAGCGGTCCGAGTAATCGCGAGGATGGAAGAGGTTGTAGATCAGGAACCAGTGGGTGGATGTCTCCATCACGGCGTAGTAGACGTAAGCTTGCGAACTGCCCGTATCGAGCGATTCCCAGTTGTTATCGCCGTGCCAGTCGCCGTCGAAATCGAACCGCACCGGGATGTCGGCCTTCGGGGTGAACCACGTTTCCTGGGCGATGAACGGCGCGTAGCGCTCGACGAGCGGCCGGTATGGGTCGTCCGGGCGCTCGGGCGGGAACGACACCGTCTCAGCTGGTCTCCTGGACGGGGCATTGGCGGCCACCACGACCTCTACCGACGCCTGCTTGCCTTCAACGTCCGCTTCGATGCGATACGTGCCCGGTGTCTCTGGCGCCGTATACAGCACGCAATCCTTGTTTACGAACTGGCCCGCCGCGCTGCGGAAGATGTTCCAGCCCGCGGAACTGCTCTCGTCGTGGAAGGGGTCATCCTGGTCCTCGGTTTGCGACGAGAACGGCTTCGAAACCCAGCCGCCCCCTGAATCCGCCACACGAACCTGCGTTACGCTGCGCCTCAACCTGACCTTCTTGTCGCCTTCCAAACCGTAAGCGCGGACCTGTACAACCATCGTCTCGAACGGCCTGATGCGCCGGTCCGCGGGTTCGGTTTGAATCCTGACCTCCGCCACGGTCATGGTCTTGCCGAGGCGGCCGAGCGCTTCCGAGAGCTCGCTCAACTGTATCGATAGCGCGAGCGGAGCGGTCTGAATCGCGATGGCGGCAACGAGGGCAAGGCGCATGTCGAAACCCCAGCTATGTCATTGACGACAGCACAATTAGCAGGCTCAGTCAAGACGCACCCCTCCATCATGCGGGCAAAGCGCTCTTCGTACATGGCCTCAGACTCCGCTCGTGGTTCGTATCAGGGCACGGCTTCAGCCGTGCCGAATAGGGCTCTAGACAGGAAGGGGCTTTAGCCCCTGCATCGCTTCAGGCGTGGAAAATCCGGTCGAAGAACTCGCGCGTGCGCTCCTGTATCTGTGCGAGTTCGATGTCGAGTGGCTGGTCGTGGAGGTGGTCGGGCGTCCAGCGGCGGACGAGATTTTCGAGTATCTCGAGCTGCGGCCCGCCCGGCGGCAGCCGGCCTTCGGCGTGGCCGCTCGATACGCGCAGGCCATGGTCCACGGCGCGATAGAACGTCGCTGCGTCGCGGAGGAAATCGGCGTCAGTCCGGTCCAGGTGGCCCATCTTCTCGATCACATCGATGCGCGCGGGCGTATTCAGCACCTTGAAGAAAATCCCGGCGCCACGCAGGCGCAAATACATCAACGCGAAATCGATGTCGAAGTAGCCGCCGCGGGCCGCTTTCAGCGGGCTATCGCCGCTCTGCTCTTTCTCGACGCGCGCGCGCATGGCGGCGAGTTGCTTCCGGGAGCGTCCGCTCTGGCCGTAACGGCGCCAATCAACCTCCTGCAGCTCGTTGAGAAAACGCGTGCCGCGTTCGAGGTCGCCCCCCACGGCGCGGCACTTCATGTAGGTGATGCTCTCCCACGCCTCGGCCTGGTTCGCGAAGTACGATTTGTAGGCGGATTCGGTCTGCACCAGCGGCCCTTCGCGGCCATTGGGGCGCAGGCGCGTGTCCACGGAGAATAAGGTGCCCTCGCCAGTGTACGTTGTGAGGATACCTATGATGCGCTCGGCGACGCGCGTCCAGAAGGCGAGTTCCCGGGAATCCTCGTCCGGAAGTACGAAGACGAGATCGGCATCCGAACCGAGATCGAACTCGCGCATGCCGAGCCGGCCCATCGTGATGACCATGAGCTGATCCGAGGGGCGGTATGACGCCGAAGCCGGGCCGCGCGAGTTGCTCACCTGTTCGACCGCAGTGCGGCAGGCCGCTGCAATGGTGGCGTCGGCGAGGTCCGAGGTTCGCTCGAGCGTAGTGAATATGGGCGCGGACAAGCAGATGCTCTCTGCCTGTATGCGGAACATCTCGCGGCCAAAAGCCCGGCGCAGGGAAGTGGCGTCATCGATGACTTCGATTCCGGCGATACCTTGTGCGGCGGGTTCACGCAGCCGCGTCAGCTCCTCGATCAGTTCGGGCGCGCGAATCAACTGCTCGGCGAAGTACGGGCTGTGCTCGAAGATATCGAAGACGTAGCCGGAGATGACGGCGTCGCGGTCGAGAAGGTCGATGTACTCGGGGATCTCTATCACGCGCTCCAGAAAGTTCTCGAAAGGCACACGGCTGCGGTGAAGGTTTGCGCGCGCGAGCGCCTGCGCGAGGCCCGGAGCCCGCTGGTCCAGGAAGCGGACCAGGTTGCTGGCGGGCGCGGCCACTGCGTATTCGATAGTCGCCGCAGGCGGGTCGATGCCGCCATGTGCGGCGGCGGGCCCGCTGAACTCATTGTGCTCATTGTGCTCGCCCGTATCCGCGGCTACCGGCTGCACTGGCGTGTAGTACATGGGCTGCTGCGCATGGATCACACGCTCGTATATTTCGCGGACGTCAGCCAGGTGGCGGTGAAGTTCCTCGAGCAGAGTAGACGAGTTGGGCGTGTCGCCGAAATGCGCCGTGGGCAACTTGCGGGCGAGCGCATCGAGGCCGGCCGTATCCTCGGGCAGCGTGTGGGTCTGGCGGTCGTCGCAGAGTTGAAGGCGGTGTTCGAGCCTGCGCAGGAACTGGTAGGCTCCGGCCAGCTTCGAGTACTCGGCGGGCGAGAGCAGGCCCTTGTCATGGAGACGCGAGAGCGCAAGCAGCGTGCCGCATTGGCGCACCCAGGGCTCGCGGCCGCCGTGGAGCCGCTGAAGGCATTGCACCAGAAACTCGATATCGCGGATGCCCCCGGCGGCGAGCTTCACGTTGAAGCCGCGCTCCCTGCGCCGTTTCTCGTGTATGCGCTGGCGCGCTTCGGATGCGGCCTCGACGACTCCGAAATCGAGGGTGGTCGAGTAGATCAGCGGCTCGACGAAATCGAGGAAAGCCTCGCCGAGCTGGCGGTCGCCCGCCGAGACGCGCGCCTTGATGAGCATCTGTAATTCCCAGTCGCGAGCGCGGCTGCTGTAGTATGCCTTCGCGCCGTCGAGCGAGATCGCCACCTCGCCCAGGCGGCCATCGGGCCGCAGCCTCAGATCGACGCGGTATGCGAGCCCGGCCGGCGTGTAGGTGGAAAGCGTCTCCGTGAGGCTGCTCGCGACCTTACGGTAGAACTCCTTGTTGGTTATCCGGGCGGGGCCCGCGGTCTCGCCGTTGCGGGAGTACAGGAACAGCAGATCGATATCGGAGCTGTAGTTCAGCTCCGCGCCGCCCAGCTTGCCGAGCGAGATGATTGCGAAGCCGCTGCCCTCAGGCTCCCCGTGCCGCAAGGCGAGCTCGGCATGGATGCGGCGGTAGGAGGCATCCAGAATGGCGTCAGCGAGCGCCGAAAGATCGCCGGTCACCTCGGAGAGCGTGCACAGGCCCATGGTGTCGCGTGCGGCGATGCGGAGTATCTGCCGGCGGCGAAATAAGGCCAGCGTGAGCGGGTCCGGGGCGCCGTTACCTGCCTCGGCAAGCTCGGCTTCGAGAAGGTCGCGGTAAGCCTCGGCGTAGAAGTCGCGGTGGAGGTCGCCGGAGGTGAGCAGGCTCTCGGCCCAGTCGGGATGCGCGATGATTGCCTCTGCCAGGAACGCGCTGTTCGCGAAAACCGCGGCCAGCATCTGGAGCCCCGCGGGCGCGGCCGCAAGGCGGTCGAAAGCGGCTGCATCCTGTTGCCGGAGCCGGTCGAAGTAGAGCAGCGCCTGGTCCGGATCGGGCGAAGCGGCCAGCAACGAGTGGAGCCGCGTACAATACACTTCCGGCAGGCCGGAGCACAGCCGGTCGAAGCGCTCCAGCGCGTCCTCCGCTTCGCGGAAGCCGATGTTGCCGGGGAAATCAGCCATGCCGCATCGTCAGACGGCCACGTCCGACACCGAGATTATATCGTTTACCTTCACCGTGCCCGCGCGCACAACGCGCGCGTAGTACCCACCGAGCGGCGGATCGTCTTCGATTGCGCGCGAGAGCGCCGCGCCGTAGATGTCGAGTTCGGCGCATGGCTTGCGGAGTTGGGTCAGCTCGATCATCGCATCCGGGAGCCGCAGGCGCATCCCGGCGCGCAACTCGCGAATATCCAGGCCGCGCGTGGTGAGGTTTTCCCCGAGCGCGCCGTAGAACAGCGGAAAGCCGCGAGCGGCAAGCTCGTCAGTGATCTCGGCTGGGATCAGCAGAACGGCTTTGAGCGGACCGCCGTGGACATCCGGGTGGGCTTGCGCGTCTCCGGCGAAGCCGAGCGGCGTGAGCGTGGCC
>JBLNBX010000227.1:0-8396 GCA_050260275.1 bacterium | reverse complement strand
CCATCGCGGCAATGTCCGTTTTTGCGCCCACGATGTGGACCGCCGTGTTCCTGGTCAGCATTGCTCTCGCTTGCCACCAGGGCTGGTCGGCAAATCTCTTCACTACCACGTCGGACGTGTTCCCGAAGCAGGCGGTCGGTTCGGTGGTAGGTTTCGGAGGCTGCGCGGGCGGCCTCGGAGGCGCTCTGTTCTCCTCTATAGTCCCCGGCATCATCATCCAGCGCTTCGGCTACACGCCTGTTTTTCTGGGGATGGGCTGCCTGCACCTGACGGCGCTTCTTCTCGTGCACCGGCTCATGGGCGACCTGCGCCGGATCGATATCGGCCACCGAGTCCCGGCAAGCTGATTCTGGCGGCCCGTTAACTGGGCAGAAGAAGTCTTGGAAACTGGCGGCGTCGCCGCGCGGGGGGCTGCTACATCGCGACCGTCCCCTGCATGGCTGCGGCCGATCAACCGGATTAGAAAGAGTTGATGTGAGACCGGCGGCACAGCCGAGGTAGTCCTTGGGTGTCTGCTGCGTCGGACCGTCCCCTTTTTGCTTGTGCCGCGGCTCCGCCTTTCGGTTGCTCCCCGCTGAACAGCAGATCGGATGTTGCGACGCCGTGATCGTCCCCTGGTTGCTCGTGCCGCGGCCCCGCCAGCACCGCAAGCGGTTGCCTGCTGAATAGACGTGCTGGTCCTCGTCACGGCGGAGCTTCAGCTTCGCAGACTCCAGTCCGCAATCTCCTTTGCAGGGCCGCGCGAAGCGCAATTGCAGCCCCGGAAGGGGCGGCAGAAAGTAGCCCACGGCGTGAGCCGTCGGGACCTCGAGTAGTCTTGAGAGCAAGCCCCCGGACGGGGCGTAAGGCTTTGGCCCGGCGATGCGCGGAAAGCAGGTAGAGGTTCGTATCAGGACACGGCTTCATCCGTGCCACTGAGGCGCTGCGCGCTCTCCTACGCCCCTTTCAGGGGCTGCCTGCATTCGGTGGGTGTTCCCATGGCTTGCGCCATGGGCTATTCTCCTTCGCCCTGACGGGCTCCACTCCAGGTGTTCCAGTCCCGGAACGCGGGCTGCGGAAGGTCCTCACTTGGGGGGCGGGCTTCGAGCCCGCGCAGGGCTTCAGCCCTGCATGTGATCTCAAACGCCGCTTTGTGCGGAGCTGAAGCTCCGCAGCGGACTGAGGTCCGCCCCCCAAGCACATCGCGAGCGGGCTCTTCCAGGTGGCGAACTTCAGTCCGAAATCGTCCCGTGTACGCTTGTGCCGCAGCACCGTCTTTCGGCCGCACCCCGCTGAACAGCCAGGCTAGTTCTCACTGATTCAGGTGAATCCGACCCTAGGGCGCAATCCGCCCCTGCGGGGACTTTAGCCGTCGCAGGATCGATTGCACGTACTCAACGGTTTCGGGTATCGGCGGCACCCCGCCCGCTTCATCCACCCTGCTTGGCCCTGAGTTGTAGGCCGCCAACGCCAGCGCCAGGTCGCCGTCGTAGCGCCCGAGCAGGTGCCTCAGGTAGCGTGCGCCGCCATCGATGTTCTGCGCCGGATCGAACGGATTGCCCACTCCCAGAATGGCCGCCGTTTCCGGCATCAGTTGCATGAGGCCGAGCGCTCCTTTGCGCGACAGCGCGCACGGCTGCCAGGCGGATTCCTGCGAGATGATGGCCCGGAGCAGCGCCGGTTCCAGCTTCTGCCGCCGCGCCGCACGGTCAATGACAGGTGACACCTGCGACGGGCGGAGAGGTTCGCAGGTCGGCATGACAGGCTCCAAGGTGCTGAAAAAAGATGCCGCCGCCGTTTGTGCTCGGACGGCGGCACGCTGCACATCGATAGAAGCAAGCTGACGGGCTATGGAGGTTCCCATGGCCGCACTTGGACTCTGCGCGGCTGCCGACACCGACAGACAAAGGATCAGCCAACACCTCACGGCGCTTTGATCGGCAGCTCTGGCTGCGAGGTTTATGGTCTACAGACGCCCTTCCGGGCTCAAGAGCGCATACGTTTGTTTACCAGTTGATGTAGGCTGCGGCCCTGCAGTGGTCAACACGGGCATGTGCGGAGCTGAAGCTCCGCCGCGCACTGAAGTCCGCCCCACTGAGAGAGCCTGCTCTCACCATGCCGGGGGGCGGGCTTCGAGCCCGCGCAGGGCTTGAGCCCTGCAGTGGGTTGCGTCCTGTTCAGTAGCGGATAGCGCGCCAGCCACGGGGAGCCCGTCAGGGCGAACGAGAATAGCCCATGGCGTAAGCCATGGGAAACCCGAGCAAGCACAGACAGCCCATGAAAGGGGCGCAAGAGCGCGCGCAGCAATTGGGGAGGAGTTGGCCGAGTTCAGCGCGCCCGATGGGCGACCGGGGGTCGCCCGCGGACCAGGGGGTCCGCCCCACAAAACACTAGTTTCCAAATGCGTGGGAACGGTGGGGCGGACGCCCTCGTCCGCGCCGGACCCCCAGGTCCGGCTTCCCCGTGCTACTGGGCTTCGCCTGAAGAGCCTCGTATCAGGGTCCAGCTTCACTCCGGCCGAACAGGCCTGTATGTCCACGGGCTTCCGCCACTGGATGCGCGTTAATTCCCGGCGTCGTCTGGCGCGGATCGTCTATACTGCATCATTCCGAGCTGCACCCGGCGCTCGCGCGGGGCCGGGCGGCGGCGCGCTGGCGGTTGCCTACTCATGTTGCTGACGCCCCAAACGTTTCCCTTGATTCTGCTCTGCGCCGCTGCCGCTCTCGTGCCGTTCGTCATCTGCTGGTGCGCGGCGTCCCGGCGTTTCGCGCTCTTCTCGGAGAGCATCCTGGCCGCGCTGGTGTGCGGGTTCTTCGCTATCACGCTTGAGGTCCGCGGTCTCTCGCTTCTGCCCGTGAGCCGCCCGCTCGACTGGCTGCCCGCCGTGCACATCGTCCTGTGCCTCGCCGCGGCCGCGGTGATACACGCCCGGTTCGGGCGCGCGTTCTGGCTTGATCCCTTGCGGAACGCCGTCAAGAGCGCCGCAGGCGCGTGGCGCGAATGCGACTGGCTGGTGCGCGCCGGAGTAGTTGTCACACTCTGGCTGCTCGCCGCCAACCTGGCGTACGGCATCGCGACTGGCCTGTTCGGTTGGGACGAGATGGCCTACCACGGGCCGCAGGCCATTCAGGCGTTCCAGGACGGCCGCCTCGCACCGCTCGACAGCAATCTGCCGTGGACGTACATGTACCCGAAAGGCGCCGCGGTCATCTGGGCCTGGACGATGTTTTTCACGCGCGGCGACACCCTTTTTCACGCCGTACAACTTGTTTTCGGGTTTCAGTTGCTGCTCGCGGCATACGTGCTCGCCCGGAGAATGGGCGCGGGCCGGCCCGGCGCGCTGTGCGCCGTTTTCGCGATCGCCTGGATGCCCCTGTTCCTGTTCTTGACGACCACCGCCTCCGCCGACATAGGTCTGGCCGCCGGCGCTGTTGGCCTTCTGGCCTTCGCCGCCCCGGCCGCCGACTCGCGCTTGACGCCCCTCTCGCGCCTGTTCGCTGCCGCCTGCTTCACCCAGGCCGCGCTCATCAAGATGCCGGTGTTCCCCGTCCTGTTCGGCTCTGCGGCTATCGTGTACGCCCTTCTTTCTCAGGGCGCGCGCGCCATATCCGCACGGCTGCTGAGACTCGCCCGCGACCGCTGGGTCTGGGCAGGAATGGCGGTGATCGCGGCTGGGTTCGCCCAATATCTTCAGGCGTGGATCGCGCACGGCAATCCGCTGTATCCCATCCAGGTCGTGTTCAGGGGCAGAGTGCTATTTCCGGGCCCGGTTCCATCCCCGCAGGAATTCGTAACCACGCACACGTCTTTGGGTGTGCTCGCGAAAGACGATCTCGCCAGGGCCTACCACGCGGTCTGGACCGACTGGTACACGACGCTGAACTACGACTCCTCGGGAACCTTCGGCCCCGTCGTGATTGCGGCCGTTCTGCTGCTTTTCGCCGCCTTCGTGATATCGGCTGTGCGTGCGCGCTCGCTGTGGGGCGTGCTCGTAAGCGGCGCGGCGCTCATCGCGCTCATAATTCCCAGCTCCTATCACCCGCGCTACGGGCTGCCCGTAACCACGGTGATGGCGGTCTGCGCCGCCGTCTTTGTCTCGCGGCTGGAACGCGACTCCCGCCGCGCTCTCCGGTCTGCGTTCCTGATCGCCGCCGCATGCGGGCTGCACTTCACCTACGCAACGCTGACGCTTTCGCACAAGTACATGCGCACCATCAACCGCGGTTCGTTGCTGCCGCATCGTGCTACCGTTTTCCAGGAGACCATCCAGACGGGCGTGCCTGAGTTCTATCCCACTCCGGAGATGATTAGAACCCTCCGCACCGCGCCACGCGGCTCGCTGCTAGTGTGGAACGTAAGTTGTTTCCACGCGCTGCTGTGGAACCGCGAATATTCCAACCGGACGCTCTATCTGTCCGCCACGCCCGGCGACCGCTTCCCCGGTGGTCCGGAGAACCTTACTCCCCTGTCGCCGGCCCAGGCCGATTCGTGGAGGCGCGAGATCCTTCGCCTTCGTCCCGATCTGGTGCTGGTCTACAGTAACTCGGACTACGCCAGGATTGTCGGATCGCTGCCTGAGTACCACGTTCGCATGCGCGACCCTGAATCCCGCGGCCGCGGCGCGATGACGTTGTTCGAGCGGCGCGATCAGGGCATCACGCCGGATTCCGCAACGGCTTCCTATAGATCAGCCGTATCCATTCCCGCTCGCCCGTGAACTCGGATGCCGACTCGATCAACTCCAGCGTCAATCCCTCGTTCAGACAGCACGCGCCTTGCTGCTCAGCACCCCGCGTCTCGCACATGAGCTGCCCCGGCGCGCCCAGGTAGAGATCGTGCTGGTGCAGCCCGATGTACCCCTCGTTTCTGCCTTCTTTCGCCCAGCTCTGAACAATCAGGTATCCTCCCGGGGCAAGCACGCGCGCCATCTCGACGAACACATCGCGGGGGGATTGCGAATGATCGAGCGCGTTGTGGATCCAGACTAAGTCGAATGCGTCCAGTCCGAACACTTTCGATAGTGCCTCGCCGCGGCACTGGACTAGCCTCGACCGGTGCGGGTATCCGTACTTAGTCAGAAGCGCCTCATACTCACCGGCGAGCGGATCGGCGCAGGTCAGCTCAAACAGGCCTTTTTCGGATCCATACACGAGCATCGAGAGCGGCCCTGAGCCCACATCCAGCACCTTCGGCGCGCGGCCCCGCCTCTTCGCGGCTTCCTCTATGAAAGGGCTTATATAAGCCGGATAGCAGTTCGCCATCCGCTCTGGCTGCGTGCGGTCCAGTATCGCCTCTGGATAGGTTCCCTTGAGCGATAACTCCGTGTCCCAATAATCTAGTTCGCTCTGGAAACCGGGAGTAAGCTGGCGAATACCGCTAGTAAGTTGCGTTGGCCGGCGCGCTGCCTTGATCAACCCCACAGCGGTGGCACACCGGTCCTTGCACCAGCGAAGAAAGCCCGATTGTGGCCTGTTGTGCTGCGCCGGATCTCGCATGTTCGCGTGCATCGTCGGGAGTTCGCCTATTGCTGCTCCGGGTGCGGCACCCTATCGTTTGAGCCCGATCGCGCCAGGCGAGTGCATAGCCTCCGGCTTTCGGTTGCCGGCGCAGCGGCCAGGCCCCAGTGCTAAACCTGTGGTTTGCTGCCGGATTGACGTGGATGCTCCCGTTCGCGCCCGAGAATATCGGATGCCGTCTGCCGTGTCAAGGCGAGCTTCACCTGCTCAGCTTTCGCGCCCGAGCCGCTGTCCACCCCATCGCACACTCTGCGCAGGCAACCGGACGCTTCCGCTCCGCACAGGCCGACGTACGTTTTGCCTGCAGGGCTGAAGCTCTACGCGGGCTCGAAGCCCGCCCCCAAACCAGAGCGCCTACGTTGCTGCGGGGGCGGATTTCAGTCGGCTGCGGAGCTTCAGCTCCGCACACGCCGATGCTCATCACTGCGGGTCTGCGGCTAACATCAAGCCTGGCACGCGCCTTGCAGCTCCGGCTGGGGCGGCAGATGGCAGCCCAAGGGCGTGAGCGGCGGGGTTCTCTTCCGGTTCGACGTGGTGCGCCTGAACGGGTTGTGAATGGCGCCACCGGTTCTTTCCGGTTCTTCTGCGGCGCACATTGCGGTATAGTGGTCCTGTATGGTAACCTAAAATCAATAAGTTACACGCCCCCTCTCTTGACGGGGCGTCCTCTTCCGCCGCTGTTATATGCCTGACAAAGCCCCCACCATCCCCCCGGAATCACAAGCCGACCCTACCAGCTCGATCGAACGCGAACTGCGCATCGCGGTAGCCCGCCTCGCGCGGGTGCTCGAAAGCACCACGGACTCCGTCTTCGTTATCGACCGCGACTGGCGCATCTCCTATATCAACCAGCGCGGCCGCGACGCTGTGGCGCAGGGCCGGGACATATCCGGGCAGGTGCTCTGGGATGTGTTCCCGGAGGCCGTTGGAAGCGAATTCGACCTCGCCTATCGCCGCGCCCTTGAAACCGGCGAGCCCGAGCACTTCGAAGCTTTCTACCCTCCGCTTGGCCGCTGGTTTGAAGTGCACGCCTACCCGGAAGCCAATGAGGGACTCGTCATATTCTTTCGCGACGTAACCGAGCACCGCAGGTCCGAGAAGGCTCTGCGCCGGAGCGAGGAGCTGTACCGGGCTATCGCGCGCAACATCCCTGAGGGCGGCGTTATCGCGGTGGACCCTGGACTGCGCGTACTCATCGTCGAAGGCGAGCTTCCGCGCCGCCTCGGACTCGACGCGCAAGGCATGGAAGGTCTGCCCGTCACGGATGCGTGGCCGCGGCGGGGAAAACTTGTCGAGGAGCGCTTCCGCCGCGCGCTGGCCGGCGGCTCGAATGCTTACGAAACGGACCACGATGGTCTCATCGTTCTGTCCCACTACGTCCCGCTGCTCGACGATGGCGGCAACGTCATGGGGGCGATGTCTCTGCTCGTGGACGTTACGGCCCGGCGCCAGGCCGAGGCGGCGTTGCGCGCCAGCGAGGAGCAGTACAAGGCCCTGTCCGAGAACGCGCCAGAGATCATCGCGCGCTTCGACCGGCGACTCCGGCACACTTACATAAATGATTACGGCGCTGCCGTATACGGAATACCCAAAGACCAGGTGATCGGAAAGACCCGTGCCGAGCTCGGCATGCCCGCATCCAGCGTCGCATTCTGGAACGAGAATCTCGAGGCGGTATTCCAAACAGGCGAGATCCGGACAGTCGATTTCGAGTTCGATAGTCCGACCTTCGGTCACCAGTACCTCTCAGCCCTCTATGTGCCTGAGTTCGACGCTTCGCACAGCGTCGTTTCCGTGCTGGTCATCACTAGGGACGTTACCCCGATCAGGAAAGCCGAGCGGTCCGCGCGTGAGAGCGAGCGCTGGTTTCGTGAACTGGCGGACTCCGTGCCGCAGCTCGTCTGGGTCACGCAGCCCGACGGCTCGCCACTCTACTTCAACCGGCGCTGGTATGAACAACTGGCTATCACCGAAAAGGAGTCCATGGGCGAGCGATGGTCCGGTCTGCTCCATCCAGAAGACCGCGCCCGCACGCTGGAGGCTTGGCACAGATCGCTCCAGACAGGCGAGCGGTATGAGATCGAGTACCGGTTACGTGTCGCTAGTGGCGAGTACCGCTGGTTTCTTGCGCGCGCCGCGGCGGCCCGCGACGAGAACGGCCAAATCGCGCGCTGGTTCGGCACCTGCACCGACATCGAAGACTCCAAGCGCAACGAGCAGCGCGCTCGCGACGTGCAAAAGCTTGAGAGTATCGGGCTCCTCGCCGGCGGCATCGCCCACGACTTCAACAACCTGCTCACTGGCATACTCGGCAACGCCAGCCTCCTGATGGAGCACGTCGCGCCCGAGCACCGGCCGCGCGTCGAAAACATCATGAACACCGCCGAGCGCGCGGCTTTCCTCACGCGGCAGTTGCTCGCGTACGCGGGGAAGGGGACCATCGTCCTCGAGAATCTGGACATATCCCAGGCTGTGCGTGACATGGCGGGCCTGCTCCAGATCTCAATTCCGAAGACCATAGATCTCCAGCTCGATCTCCAGGAGGGGCTGCCCAGCATCGCGATAGATCCGGGACAGTTGCAACAGATCGTCCTGAACCTCGTGATGGATGGAGCCGAGGCCGTCGCCGAGGGCCGGAGAGGCGCCGTCACCGTCTCCACCGGCGTGCGCCAGATTGCGGCTCCGTTTACGGACGAACTCGGGACCGAGACGCCCCCGGGCACCTACGTGTACATAAATGTCTCCGACACGGGGCAGGGAATGGACGCGGCTACCCGCGCTCGGATGTTCGATCCCTTCTTCACTACGAAGTTCACGGGACGCGGCCTCGGGCTTGCTGCGGTTTCGGGCATCGTCCGTTCCAGCAAAGGCGCCATAACGGTGGTGACCGCACCTGGAGAA
>JBLNBX010000226.1:0-50617 GCA_050260275.1 bacterium | reverse complement strand
TCCGCTCGGCCTCGAACAGGCCCTCGGCAGCCAGCTTGCGCTTGAGCTGCTCGAAGGCGAACTGGAGCGCGCCACGGCCCTGCGGCTCGATCGAGTCCACGATGAGCTGGTACTCACCGCGCGCTTCGTAAACGTCCACGCGGCCTCGAACGATCACCGCGATCCCGTCCTGTGGCTTGAACTTTAGAAAGCGGGCCGTCATGCGGTAGCAGACGCACCGCAACTGCGATTCGCGCTCCTTTAGCGTGAAGTACCAGTGGCCGCTCGCGGCCGCACGCGCCCCTGAAATCTCCCCGGTAACAAAGACGTTAGAGAAACGCTCGTCGAGCGCCTCGCGAATGGCGGCATTCAGCTCGCTGACGGTATAGACCGCCGGCCCGGCTGAGAACTCGAGTGCTATCTGCTCCATCACCCGGTACCGCAAACGTAGCACATCGGCAGCAGGCCAGGAACCGGCGCCGAAATCGTGGAGTGATTCAGTTCTGCGGCTCCGGGGCAACCACTGGAGGCGCGCTCATATGAGTGCGGGCGCGCCGGCTGAGGTCGTCGAGCTTCAGGCCGGTGAGCGCGAGCGCCACGAACCCGGCCAGCAGCAGCGGGAATGTGATCACGCCCCAGGTCATGAAAGCGTAGCCGGCGGCGGTCGTCTTGTCCACGCCGAACATACCCAGGCCGAGGACGAATATCGCTTGCGCGGTCCCGACGTTGCCCGGCGCCTGAGGGAGCACCGTCCCAATGCGCAGAAGCATCAGGACAACCAGCGCCGGCCAGATGCCCAGGTCGAGGCCGAAGGCCTCCATGAGCGCGTACACCGGAACCACCTGGATGAGCAGGTAAGGAATGCTGACGGCGGCCGACGCCAGGAACGTCTTCGACGCTCCGATCCTGTGCAGATCGTCTACGAGAACCCGCATCGTCGCGCCCCAGCGCGTGCGCGGCAATACCGCATGGGCGTGATTTTTCCTGAACATGACCACGCCGAGCGCCACGGACGCGATCAGGGCCACCACGGCGACGCCCTTCGCCACGTCCACCATCACAGCTGGCAGCGGTATGAAAGCCGCGGTGATGAAAAACGCGAGAACGAGCCAGATGCCGTCGATGATTCGCTCGACGATGGCTGAAGAAATCGAGACGGAGAACGGAAGGCGCGACCAGCGCGCCAGCAGGTACGATCTGATCAGCTCGCCGGGACGCAGCGGCAGCACCTCGTTCGCGAACAGGCCCACATAGATTGCCTGAATGGCCCGCCAGACCGGCAGCTTCGCAAGAGGCGCCAGCAGCAAACTCCACCTCCAGCCCCCAATCACGTAGGTGAGAACGTCGGCCAGTACTGCCACTCCCACCCACACCCAGTCGAGCGACTGCACCTCGTGCCACATCTGGCCCAGGTCAACGTCATGGAGAACCCAGATGAGCGATGCGATTGAGACGGCGTAACCGGCCGCTGGCAAGAACCAGGAAGGAATCCTGTTCCGCAGAGACGAAAACATCTTCTTTCATAATCCCGCACAGCGTTTGAAAACGCAAAACAGGCGCTGGAACAGCCGCTCGGGCACGCTTTTCGGGTAAAATCCGTTCAGCATGGACATGTTCGAAAAGCGCCGCCGCGGGTTGCCGCTCCCGATACTTGCGGTTCTGCTGGTTGCGGGCGGAGCGATCACCGCCTGGCACTTCTACACCCGCAACCCTCCAGCTCCGCCACCAGCTCCGGTTGTGACGGAAGAGGCGCGCGAGTACATCCGGAATGGCGGGCTCAAGCTCGACAACGTCGAGATGTCGGCCAAGGAAAGCTTTGCCGGGAACATGCTCGTCGAGATTACCGGCTCGATAGCCAACGCCGGCTCGAGATCCCTGAAGCTCGTCGAGGTCAATTGTGTCTTTTACGATCCGTTCGGCCAGGTGATCATGCGTGAGCGCGTGCCCATCGTAGGCGCCAAGATGGGCGGGCTGAAGCCCGGTGAAATCAAAGCCTTCCGGCTTCCGTTCGATACGCTGCCCGAGACCTGGAACCAGGGCATGCCGCAACTCGTCATCGCGCAGATCGTCTTTGATGAGTAGCGCCGTTCGCGGCTGCGGCTATCCCCGCGAGAGCCACAGGTACATGTTGAGAAACGCAATCGCGGCGATGCCCACGCACATGTATGCCGCCGCGCGCCACAGGCGCTCCGGAAGCGAGTTCTCGACCAGCCTGGGAGTGCCCGCCAGGTAGCCCATCGCGAATCCGCCCGCCAGCCCGCCCAGGTGCGCGGCATTGTCGATGGCCAGGCCGGGCAACACCCCAATCACGAGGCCGTAAATAGCCCAGCGAATGTAAAGGCCACGGTAGGCCATGGCCACCGGCGAGCTGCTGCGAAGAGTAAGCGCGATCATCGCTCCTATCAACCCAAACAGGCCGGCCGAAGCGCCCACGGAAATCGACGGGCTCCACCACGCGCTGGCGTAGAATCCGGCTACCGTGGCTGCCAGGTAGATCACGATCAGCCTGGCCCAGCCGTACACCTCTTCGACCATCGCGCCAAGGTCGAACAGAACCCACGAGTTCATCAGGATGTGGATCAGGCCGCCGTGCAGGAATCCCGCCGTGATCAGCCGCCACCACTGTCCGGCTGCAAGAGCGGTGTTCCACTTGGCTCCGAAGTCGGCCAGGGTCTGCCCGTCGAGGCCCATCAGCGCTCCCGCGTTCCCCCGCCGCATGCTCAGCAGCACGGTTGCGGCAAACAGTCCGAAGTTGATCAGCAGGATCACCGTGGTCACGAACCGCGCGTGAGGTATGAACCCTCCGACCAGCGCCGTGGCGTCGCGGCGGTCCACCGCGCGCGGGCCCAGTTTCACCTCGCAGTACGGGCACACGCGGTCGCGAGTGGTCACGAACGCCCGGCAATTCGGGCACATGCGTCGAGTTTCGGACATTAGCTCCATTATCGCCACTGCTTCAAAGCGCGCGCACTCTGGCCTGAACCGTCTGCTACAATCTCAGTTCCGATGCAGAAGACCGAGCGCGAGTTGCGCCAGGATATCGTCGACATAGGCCGATATGTGTGGCAGAAGGGCTGGGTTGCAGCCAATGATGGCAACATCTCGGTCCGGCTGGACTCTGAACGTATCCTGTGCACTCCCACCGGCGTCTGCAAAGGCCTGATGCACCCAGACGACCTGATCGTCTGCGACGGGGAGGGCCGCAAGCTGCAGGGCACGGCCGAGCGCACCACAGAGATCGCCATGCACCTCACGATCTACCAGCTCCGTCCGGACGTGAATGCGGTTCTCCACGCGCATCCGCCCGTGGCCACGGGTTTTGCCGCGGCGGGCCGCTCCCTGAGCTTCGCGCTGTTGCCTGAGGTGGTGATAGGCCTGGGGTGTGTTCCGCTGGCCGAATACGGGTTGCCCGGAACGCACGAGCTGGTCGAGCCGCTGCTCCCGCTCATCCCGAAGTACGACGCGCTGCTCATGGGCAATCACGGCGCGGTCTGCTACGGTGAGGACGTCTACAAGGCGTATTTCCGCATGGAAACGGTGGAGCATTTCGCGCGCATCGCGCTCGTGGCCGAACTGCTCGGCGGTCCGAAGGTGTTGCCGCGAAGCGAGGTGGACAAACTTCTCGATGCCCGGGCCCGCTACGGCGTCAAGACGAAGCCGGTCGACCCAGGATGCCCGCTTGCGGCCGAGGATATAGGCCGTGAGCGCATCTCGGTGACGCGCGACGAGTTGGTCGCGATCGTGGAAGAGGTTCTCAAAGCCAGGCGGGCGTAAGCTTGTGTGAGCGGCATGTAAGTGCCGGCCGGCCTCCGGCCTAAGGACGGGCTCGCAACCCGCGCTTCTAGGCACTACTGGGCGGCTTCGCCCCTCCACAACTCCGGTGTTGATGCGTATGCGGCGCCCGCAGCCGGACGGCGCCGCCCCTGCCAAATCCGCACCCAACCCGCCACGACCCTCAGGCTATCTTGAATGTAGTGATCAAGACAGTCATCTTCGACCTCGGACAAGTCATCGTCCCATTCGATCTCGCTCGCGGCTATGCCGCCCTGCAGCCCTACTGCCCCTATCCGGCAGAGGATATTCCCAGGCGTCTGGCCCAAACAGACCTCGTCTACCGCTTCGAGGCCGGCCAGATGTCGCCCGAAGCCTTCGTCGAGCAGTTCTCGCGTCTCCTGGGTCTCCGAGTCGGTTACGACACATTCCGGCAGCTATGGAGCGCCATCTTCCTCCCGGAGACGATTGTTCCGGAGTCTATGCTGGCAGGCATAGGCGAGCGCTATCGCCTGCTGCTGCTGTCGAACACCAACGCGATTCACTGGGAGATGATCCTCAGGAATTACGCCGCCATGCGGCACTTCGACGACTACGTCCTCTCCTACGAGGTTGGCGCTATGAAGCCTTCGCCCGCCATCTACGAGGCAGCCATCGCGCGCGCTGGCTGCCGCCCCGAGGAGTGCTTCTTCACCGACGACATTCCCGAGTACGTCGAAGCCGCGCGCGCTTTCGGGATAGACGCGGTGCAGTTCACGGGCGTCGATCGGCTCGAGCAAGAATTGCGCGCGCGAGGCATCGTATGGGCGGCCGGGGAACGCTGACCGGTCCGGTATCATAGAAAGATAAAGGAATGTCCCGCCCCCTACCCCGCCTTCGCGCGGATCTCGACCTGATGCCGTCTCCAGTGCCGGACCGTCCCGGACTGCTGATGCGCGATCCATACCACTACTCAGACGCCGTGCTGATCGTGCCGCCCTGGCTCGTCGAATGCTTGCGGTTCTTCGACGGAGAGTGCACCGAGGGTGACTTGAGAGAGGCGCTGGTCCGCCTTTCCGGCGACGTCCGGGTGGGCGACATGATCAACGGGCTCTGCCAGACACTGAGCGAAGCCGGCTTTTTGCACGACGCCACCTTCGAGCACCTGAAGCAACAGCGCCAGGCGTCTTTCGCCGCGGCGGAATGCCGCGCAGCCTCGCTTGCTGGCTCGGCCTATCCCGCCGGCGCAGAAGAGGCCGCGGCGCTGATTGGCGGATACCTGAACGGATCGCGCGCGCCGCGAAGCGGGCTCTTGGGCATAGCCGCTCCGCACGTCAGCCTTGATGGAGGAGCCGAGTGCTACGCCGCCGCCTATGGCGCGCTGAGCCCGGAACTGCGCGGCCGCACATTCGTCATCATCGGAACATCGCACTACGGGGAGCCCGAGCAATTCGGCCTCACTCGCAAGCCGTTCGCGACGCCCCTCGGTCTGGCGCGGACGGACGCCTGCCTTATGGACGAGCTCGAACGGACCGGTGGCCCCGCGGTGAAGATGGAAGATTACTGCCACTCCGTCGAGCACTCCATCGAATTTCAGGTTCTATTTCTGCAGCAGCTCTACGGGCCGGATGTCAGCATCCTGCCGGTGCTCTGCGGCCCGTTCTTGCAGAGCATGCTCAATGGGGGAATGCCGGAGGACAACCCCGCAGTGGCTCAGTTCCTTGGAGCGCTCAAGAACCTCGCGGAGCGCGAGGCTTCGCGACTGTTCTGGGTGCTCGGCATCGACCTGGCTCACATCGGCCGGCGGTACGGTGACGCGTTTGCGGCCGTTGCCGGGCAGGGCGTGATGACGAGCGTGGCTGGCGAAGACGATCGGCGGCTCGGCCTGGCCACGACCGGCGACGCGGACGGGTTCTGGGCCGCCGTGCGGGAAAACCATGACCCCGTCCGGTGGTGTGGCGCGGCTCCGCTCTACACCTTCCTCAGGGCCGTGCCAAAAGCGCGCGGCGAGTTACTCAGCTACCGCCAGTGGAACGTAGACGAATACAGCGCGGTCAGCTTCGCCGCGATCGCGTTTGCGTAGCTAGAACGTGATCCCGACCCCGACGGTTGCTTCGAGCTGGTGAAATATGCCGCCGATGGTCTCGAAGGGTTCCTGCGACTCCAGGGCATACGGCTTGCCCTCGATATAATCGCGGAAATCCACACGGAAGAGAAAATTCCGGGCCTTGAGCTTCAGACCGCAGCCTAGGTTCGCGCCCCCGCTGGTATACGCGCCTCCGCGCCAGTTTTCGAAATTCGGCTTGTCGTACCGGAACATCTGCCCGCCCACCGTTATGTACGGGCGCCACCATTCACCCGCCGGCATCATGTACATCAGGAAGTTGTACGAGGCGCTGTGCACGTTCACCCGCGTCTGGAGCGTGTTCTCCACGATCGTATTGTTCAGCTGACCCCTGAGCGTGGTCCGCAGCGTCGCGCGGGTAAGCCGGTAGCCCAGTTCATGGCCGTAATAGCCTTTCGTGTTAATCGTGAACCGCGCGCCGTAGCTGCGGTCGGCCTTGAGCGACGTATCAGTGTCTTTGCGCGTCTCGTTGTCCGGGTGCGAACCGAGCGGGCCCGGGTCCAAATTCGTGTAGCCGCCCAATACGGAAAACTCGTACTTCTGGGCGTAGGCGGCAGTCACTGCCAGACCCCAAAACATAACAGCATAAAATAGCGACTTCATACGGTTAAGCAGAATTGCCATTATCGCACTGACGTGCTTCGGCGCGATGATGGTTTCAACCCGGGCCGCGAGGCCGGAAGGAGGGGTTCTGAGGCCGCGCGTCTTCCTGCTTTCGCCTGCCAACGCCGGGGGAGAACGCGCGCGCATGGTGCTCGGCGATCGTGCCGAATTCGACCTCGCCGTCCGGCTGCGCGAGGGGTCGGCGCAGCTCGGAGAGGTATTCGCGTTCATCAGCGGCTTGTACTTCCGGGGAAAACTGGCGTACTCGGCCGCGTTTGCCGCCCCGCCCGCGGGGGTACCGGCATCGCTTGTGATCACTTCGGGCGCAGGGCTTGTGCCGCCAGATGCGCGCGTCGGCATCGAGCAGCTTCGCCGCATTGCCTCGGTGCCCATCGACGCGGCCGACCCTCGCTACCGCGAGCCGCTCGAACGCGATGCCCGTCTCCTCGAGGCCGCCCTCGGCCGCGACGGCGACGTGGTCCTGCTGGGAAGCATCGCCACTACGAAGTATCTCGAGCCGCTGCTGGCGATCTTTGGCGAGCGCCTGCTGTTTCCTCCCGATTTCGCCGGCCGGGGCGACTTGAGCCGTGGCGGGCTGATGCTGCGGTGTGTGCGCGCGGGCAAAGAACTGCCCTACGCGCCGGTTCTCGGCGCGGCGCTGCACGGCCCGCGCCCGCCGCGGCTGCCGCGCATCAAACGGAAGCCTACTTAGCCCCGCTCTGCGCCGCCACGATGTTCCGCACGTCCCTCTCGCACACGTCGATCCGCTCGCGATAGCCCTCCGGATCGACGAACGAGCGCTCGCCCGCCATCTTCTCTTTGAGGCCAAAAGTGAACCCATGCCCCTCGATGAGGATGTCGCACTCGAGCGCTCTGAGCTTCCTGAAGGTGGCCTCGAAATCGCTCACGATCTCGGGGTACTGCTCGTTGTTCACGAGCTGGTAACCTGGGGCGGTTGATCCACCGATGAAGACTACCTTGTAGGTGCGGCCGGTCTGCGGGTCTGGAATCGAGAACACCCACGAGATGCAGCCCTTCGTGTGCCCCGGCGTCTCCACGGCGCGCACGGTCACATTGCCCACAGTCACCTCATCGCCCTCCTTCACAGCGACGTCGGCGGTGACGGGAGGAAAAGGCATGGTGTCGCCAAATGCGAAGTCGCCTGTGCCGCCGCGGGAGAGCTGGCCGATGTCGCGCTCCCCGGCATAGAGTTTTGCGCGCGTCAACTTTTTCAGCTCCGCGAGCCCGCCCGCGTGATCCTGGTGGGCGTGAGTGGATAGCAGCGCCTTCACGTCCCGCATGCGAAACCCGAGCTTGCGCAGGTTCGCGTGTATGAGAGGCGCGGTCTCCGGAAACCCGCCGTCGATCAGGATGTGCCCGTCCGGAGTGGCGATGAGCAGTGATGTCACGTTTGCCGCGCCGACGTAGTACAGCTCTCCGACGATCCGGAAGGGTTCCACCGGAGTATTCATGGCGCGGAATTCGGCGGTTGACTGCGCGTGCAGCGCAAGCGCCGCAAGCGCGCCGGCAAGAAGGCCAGGTATACGTTTCACGGAGGGCCTGCGTCCTATTGCAACATCCGGATCTTGATGTTCCTGAACCAGACGGTGTCGCCGTGGTGCTGCAGCGCGATCGGGCCCCGCGGCTTTGGAGCCAGCAGCGCATTGCGTATGGAGGGCGCAGGCGCCCAGCGTTTCGCGATGGCGTACCGGACCTGGTCGCAGCTCAGGGTGGCTTGCAGCACCATGACGCCGTTAATCCAGTGCTCGATGCGATCCCCTCTTACAACCACCCTCGCCGTATTCCACTCCCCTGCAACGCTGGACGCCCGCCGCGCGGGTTCGAGCATGCCATAGAGCGCGCCGGTGATGCGGTCCGGCCCGCGCTTTGCGTCGGGATGGCGTTCGTCATCTAGCAACTGAAGCTCGAAGCCTACGGTGTACTCCTGCGCACGTCCGCCCGGAGCAAGGGCTTTGCGATCGGAGAGGCCGCGCGCCAGCTCGTGGCCGAGCCAGGCTTCGAAACTGCGCGAGTTCTGCGGGTTTCGGGCGGGATCGACAAATACTGTCTGCTGCACCCTGTACTTGACGCCCGTGTTTCCCCCAGGCGCAACCCGCCAGTCCAATTTCAGCTCGAAGTTGCCGAAGGACTCCTCGCTGAGCAGGTCCTCCGAGATTCGAGCCCTGGCAACTGTTTTCAGGCAGCCGTCCTCGATGGTCCAGGCGTCCCCGGGCGCGTTCTTCTTCGCCGGGTCCCGCCAGCCCTTCATCGTCTTGCCATCGAACAAAAGCCGCCAGCCTTGGGCGGCCTCCTCAGGCGTGAGGGTGTTCTGGGCAGCAGCGGACGCCACCGCAATCAGGAAAACAGCGAGCGTACGCATATGAATCTTTCACTATTATGGTCCGCCCGGCCGTAAAGAAAAGGTCAAAACTGTGGGCCGCCGCGCCCAACCGCTAGCCAAACCTCAGGTCTCGCCAGATTCCGCCGCCGCGTCCGGCTCTCAGCGCACGTCTCTGGCGCAGCGGAACCCCACGTCAGGGGCGCGGAATCGGGAGGGCACAGACGCGGAGTCCCAGGTCAGATTCTCCGAAAGCGGCGTGTTGAAGCTCCCCCCGCGCATCGCGTACCACGGCTCCGTAGCGGTGGGCGGCGGAGTCAGCAGGTTCCTAAACGATGCCACCGCCGCCGGGGTGGGTGTGCGCGGGTCGTCCACAAACTCCCATGCGTTCCCGAGCATGTCCAACGCTCCGAACGGACTCGCTCCCGCCGGTATCGAACCCACCCGCGCCAGCTTCGCGGCGCCGGCCACAGCCTTCGCCGGGTCCGCGTCGGCGCCCCACGGGTACGCGAGCCCCTCGTCGCCCCGCGCGGCTTTCTCCCACTCATCCATCGTGGGCAGCCGCTTGCCGGCCCACCGCGCGAACTCCTGCGCGTCCACGTAGGTGATGTTCACGACGGGCAGGTCCGGCTGATCCTGGGCGAAACCATCGGGTAGCGGCCTTCCGCGCTCCTGGCAGAATCGCGCGTACTGGCTGTTCGTGACCTCGGTCAGATCGATGTAGAAGGCCGGCACATTGCGCGCCACGCGATCCTTGCCTGCGAGGTACTCCCCGCCCGGGACCAGCACCATGTCGCCCGCAGGATGGCTGATGCGGGCGGCTGGCTCGGCCTGATCCGGCTGCTGCGCAACCTGCTCGGTACCCCGCGTAAGCAGGAAGTACGCGGCAACTGCCAGCACCAGGACTCCAACTCCAAGGGCGCCGGCCGCTATGACAAGACTCCGCCTTTCGCGCGAGGCAGCCACTGGAGCGGGCGGCTCGGCGACGGCGGCGGGAGCTGCGCCCGCGGGCGTCGCAGCCACCTGCGCCGGTGCGGTCGGAGCCATATGCGCCGCTTGCTCGGGCGAGATGCGCCCGCGCGCCTGATGTGGCGCCACGCTGGGCGCAGTCTCAACGGTTGCCACCGCCGCGGTAGCCGCCGGCGCGGGCGGCGGAGTGGCGTGTTCCATCTTCGGCGCAGCGTCGCCGAGCACCGCTTCGAGCGCCGCGCACACCTCGGCGAAGCTCCGCGGCCGTTCGGCTGGATTCTTCGCGGTGCAGCGGGCCACCATATCGCGCACGGGCGCGGGGATGTCCACGGCCATCAGCGGCGTGAGGTCGAGCGGCTCGTAGAGCACCTTGTAGAAGATGGCTTCGATGGTCTCGCCGTCGGTCGGGCGGATGCCCGTCAGCAGCTCGAACGTCATCACGCCGAAGGCGTAGATGTCCATCTGCACCGTGGGAGCCTCGCCGCGCACCTGCTCGGGCGCCATGTAGTACGGCGTGCCCAGAGTAAACCCGGTGCGCGTCAGCGAAACATCCTCGGACTTCGCGATGCCGAAATCCATCAGCTTCACCACGCCGTTCGCGGTGACGTGGATATTCTCGGGCTTGATGTCGCGGTGGATGATCTTGCGCTCGTGAATGTGCCCGAGGGCGCGCGCTATCTGCAGCGCCGCCTTCAGCTTCCACTGTAGGTCGCCGGTGCGGCCCTGCTTCATCAGGTGCCGGAGGTCCTCGCCCTCGAGGAACTCCATCACCATGAACGGGTTAGAGTCGGCGTCCTCACCGAAGTCGTAGACGCGGATGACGTTGTCGTGATTCAGGCTCCCGGCGACGCGCGCCTCCTGGAGAAAGCGCGCCTTGGCCTCGGCATCCGCCTTTTCCGTGAGGATCTTCACGCACACGATCCGGTCGATGAGCGTGTCGCGCGCACGGTACACGCGCGACATTCCGCCGCCCAGGTAATCGAGCAGCTCGTACTTGCCGATGCGCGCCGGATTGTCCAAGTCGCCTCCTACCGCGCCACGTTAGCCGTGCAACCCCACCCGGAGAAGTACCCTTTGCGGAAGATCGGCGGGCCGCCCATCATATCCAGATCGAGCCGCACCGACACCGGCTGGCCGCTGGCCGTCGAGACAGTGCGCCCGGACTGGCCGGTCCGCAACCGCCATTCGAGGTGGTACACCGAACCAGTCGGCGCCGAACGCTCCTCGGAATCGCCGAAGAACTCGAACGCCGCCCACGGGCCCTCGTATCGCGGCCAGTTGAACGGTTCATCGCCGAACTTCACCTGCATCGTCGCGTTGGGAGCCGGGCCCGGCCAGACGAACTTCTGTGCCGTCGCCCTGCCGGCCGCCGCGCTGTACTGCTGGCCTTCGAGCGTCACCGAGAGGCTCTGGTTGCTGCCGCTCAGGTCGGCGCGGAGCGTGTACGGAAGCTGTGGCCGCTGCGCGCCCCCCGCGTACACGGCGTTGGCGAACGCCGCCGCGCGGTTGAAGAACGACATGAACGCCGAGGTCACCTGCATGGGCGCCCCCGGCTTCGGAACGTAGAGCGTGCCCTGCTTCTGAACCAGCTTGTTCTCGAGGTTCTGTGTGTAAAACGCCCACAAAGCTCCGTCCGGCGGTCGGAAGAACGCGTTCACCTCGTCGATAGTGGCTTGCACCTGCGAGTTGGGATTGAACGGGTACTTCGACATGAGCCCGTTGAACTGGCCGCACAGCGTCTTTCCGGCCGCCGCGAGTTCCGCCGGTCCCATGCCGCGCACGATGCGCTGCACCTGCGTGATGGGGTCCTCCATCAGCTTCTTGACCGTACCGGGCACGTTTGCCTCGCGGTCGATGGCGAACTGCTGCGCCACCTGTCCGGTGATTTGCAGCGCCTCGGCCGCGGCTGCAGTGGTCTGGCTTGCTGCTGGATCGTTGGTGCCCTGCGAACTCTGCGCCACCTCCTGGATAAGGGTTTGCAGCTTTAGCAGGCTGGCCATGTACTGTTGGTTCGGCGGGAGCACGTACTGGCTCTGGCAGGCCGGCGGCACAACGTGCTGAGGCGCCTGGAATGCCTGCTTGATCTCCGGCACATCCACGTTGGTGTGGTCGGAAACCAGGCAGAACAGCGCCAGGAGCGGGGAGTTGTTTGACGAGATCGTCCCCAGCTTCTTTGCCGCGTCCGCAGGCCCGCTGAAATACGACACGCGCGCCGCGTTGAGAAACTCGCGCCACTCGGCGATGAAGTCACGGTAGTAGAAGCCGCGCAGGCGCGCCTCGAGTTGCGCCCTGTCCAGGTTCGCGAACGTCTGCGGGCCCAGCACCCAACTCTCGCCGCCGAAAATCTTGTCCGGCGACTTGAACGCCGCCTGCATGAACTTCCAGCCGTCCTTCGTGAACGCTCCGCGCACCTCGCGCGTGTTCAGGACCGCATCGTTCGGGAACATGCGGTTGAAGTTGATATTCTGCGCCGAGCGCCCCGCCTCACCGATCAGAGCCTGGTAGATGCGCTCGTCGGCGTTGAACTTGTTCAGGTATGCGCGCGCCCGCTCGACAGCGGTACTGTCGTGCACGGCGGAGAACGGGTTGCCCGCTGGCAGCTCATCCGCGTAGAACTCGAACTGTTTCTGTGCCAGCGCGATGCGCTCCGGATCGATCGAGCGGCCTTCGCTCCAGCGCTGTAGCAGGTACGGAGCGAGGAACTCGCGCATGGGCCGCTTGTGCTCGGAAGTGGTCAGCAGGTAGGCCTTCAGCGTGTTGTAAGGCGGGGAGTAGGAGTCGGTTGGCTGCGGCGAGGCAGGCAACCGCCCCAGGTAATCAACCATGTCCTGCTGCATCGAGCCGAACAGCACGGCGCGGAACTTGCCAAAGTACAGCCGGTAAACGTCCGGGAAGAGCCGGTTGCCGACATAGAGCCCCCACCGCATGCTTAGCGGAGCGCCGTCACGGTGATACGCGCTTAGCTTGGCGACCTCCGCGCGCAGCGCGTCGAGGCGCTTAAGGGCGTCCGCACTGGGTATCTCCGCCGTGGAAACCGGCGTGGCCGAGATGCCGCGCGCGGCCTCGAGCACGCGAGATTCGAGTGCGCGGTTCTTGACAAAGGATACGGTGGCTAGCCCAGCGTAGATCAGGCACAGCCCCGCCGCTGCGGCAAACAAGGCGCGCCTCGCAGCGCTCGCCTTCACGCTTGCGCTCGAAACGGCTGTGGCGGCGCTGTCGCCGAGCACGACGTCGCTCCAGAAGTGGGTCAGGAAGACCCACTGCGGGACGCGGCGCGTTCCACCGGGGCGCGGCATCTGAGCGGGTTGCTGCTGCTGGAGCGGCGCGCGGAAGACTCCGGTTGCGCTTCCGGCAGGCTGGAAAGCCGCTTGCTGCGGGCGTGGCGCAGCCTGCTGCGGCGCGTCTGCCACCACCACCGGCCTCACGCCCGAAAAGTAGAAGCCGCGCAGGAACGGCGTGGCGCTCAACTGGCTGGGCCGGCACAGGTCCACCAGGAACTGCACCAGCATGGAGCGCAACTTGCGGAATTCGCGCGGAAACTCGTATGCCCCCGGCAGTCTTTCGGGAGCGTGCTCGCGCCCGAGGTAGTCCACACGCTTGTCCGCCGCGGAGTAGAACAACTCGTCGAACGCGGCGTTCAGCTTCTGCGTGGCCTGCTCGGCGTAGACGCCCTCGCCGGCCGCGGCGTCCATGGGGAGCGTCGCGCCGAATACCTGCGCCGCCTCCTCGCTCGTCAGGTTGCGCACGTAGTCCAGGAAGAACGGCAGCCGGTCCGCTTTCGTGAACATCACGTAGACGGGGAAACTTATGCCGAGCTGTTGCGATACCTCGCTGAGGCGCGCGTGTAGCATACGCGACGTCGCGGCGGCGTTCTCGGCGGCGCCGGGCTTGGTGAACTCCTCCAGGTCGAAGCAGACCACAGCCGCCCGCGGCGCTCCCTCGCCCTTCATGCGTCCGGGATCGACGCGCTTCACGAGCTGCGACCACGCTTGCGGGTCCGCGGCGACCGGACCTCCGGCCTCCACGATCACCGTCTGCCGCGCGAACCACAGGTTCGCTCCGCGCGTGGGCAGAACTGTCGTGTCCTGGAACACCTGACCGGCCAGCAGCTCCGGCTCGAGTCCTGAGCGCACCACGGTATTTGTCTTCGCCGAGCCGCTAGCGCCCAGCACAAACACCACGGGGAGGCTGCCGATCCTTGCTCCCCTTGCCACGTTCGACTGCGCCAGCCGCGCTTCTGCCTCGCGAACCGTGCGCAGGACGTCGTCCGCCGCGCCCGCGCCAAACGCCATCGCGCCCCCGCCCGGAGCGCCCGCCTGCGCGGCGGCCTGCTTGTCCTTGCGCGACTGCCACCAGTAGAAAATGCCCGCGCCGCTGAGGCCGAGTGCCCAGAGGATGCCCCGGACGAAGTACGCGTCGATGCCCGTGAGCCCAAACAGTTGCGCGGCGAACCACGCGAAGATCATGTAGCCGAACAGTCCGGAGATGAGCAAGTAGGTGCGTGCCATCGTGTGCGGCTCCCTATTGGCGGCTCTGGGCCGCGATGGTCGTTATATCTGAAGCGCCCGAGCTGAGCGTGACGGAATATGCGCCGAACAGCGCCAGCGCCAGCACCGCGGACCCTATCGCGCCCCACATAAGGTGTTTCACCCATGGGTCGTCGCGCCTGGCCGGCGCGCCTCCGGGCGGCGGCATCCACCGTGGCGACAGCTCGCCGGTCCCGCCGCGAATCCGGCGCATCTTCTCGCGCACAGTCTCGATCACGGAGCGCAGCTCGCCCTGCCCTGCCATCCCGTAGCGCCCGCGGTAGCCGAGCAGCAGGCACAGCTCGTACACCTCCAGCACGTCAGCCACGTCGTGGCCGTCGCGCATCGCCAGCAGGCGCTGGATGTTCTGGAAGAAGTGCTCGCCTGCCACGTGAACGCCGAACAGCTCCTCTTGCATGGGTTTGCGCGGCCATGCGGCGAACACCGGCTGCTGCAGGTTCAGGATGGATTCGTCCAGGAACGCCACCACCGCGAATACCGCAAGCTTGCTCTGCTCGCTCGTGTACCCACGGTTGCGTGCTTCCTGGTCCGCCACCCGCAGCGCTTCGCGAATCTGCGCGCGGAACACCTCGGCGTCGGTCACCACCTGCCGGTTCGAGCGCAGGCGCACTATCGCGGTCAGCACTTCCTGGAACGCCAGCGCAAGGTTGTCCGGGCGGCGCTGGCCGGCCCAGGTTTCCGCTGTAGCCGGCCCGGTCGAGAAGGTTCCCATCGTCTACGACTCCAAGATCACCATCAGCTCGATCTCCGGGTTGGGGATTTCGCCCGGAACGTAGATTCCCACCTGACGCGTCTGGACCATGTGATCCCAGCACGGGCCGGCGCGGTTGATTCCGAAGTACTGCGTCTCGATGCGCGGCGACACGGCCGCCGGCGGCACCGGCAGGTGCGTGAGCACCAGTCCCGGCAGGGCGCGCTGCACGAGCTTAGGAACAAAATCCCGCGAACAGATCTTCACCAGCCTCGGCACGCGCTCGATCAGGTCCGCCTCGCCTATCGGTGAGCTGATCGCGAACACCCACTTGGCGCGCGCCAGGCAGCGCTGGTCACTGATCGCGCCCGCCCAGAAGCAGTGCGCCGAGGCTTCGAGCGGAATGCGCACGCAGTTGGTTGGCATGAGCGCCTCGAGATGCGTGCGTATGTGCAGGTCGAGCGCGCCGAAGCACTGCTCCAGGTTGTCGTGGTCGTAAACGGGAAGCGTTCGCGGGTGCGACTCCATCCCGAAGGTGCACAGCGCGCCCGCCAGGCGCGACATCTCCAGAAAAAGGTGCTCCGGATGACCCCGCCGGGCGAAGCACAGGTGGCGCAGCGTCGCCAGTCCCGCGTTGACGCTGTGCAGGAACCAGAAGCGGGCCACCTCTTCGCTGGACCATCCCGCCGCGCTTCTGCCGCCTTGCTTCGCGGCCGAGAGGCTGGCGCTCTTGTCCTCCATGATCTCGATGAGCCGGCGCAACAGCATTAATAACCGGTCGCTCGCCGAGATATCCACAACCGGCGGAATAAATTCGGGATCGAAAATAAACGAGCCGGAACTGTCGCGCGTTATCCGCGCCAACGGCAGTGATACGTAGTCCGGCGTAAGCTCCGGATCGAGCAGGAGCCGCAGGTTCTTCCGCCCCAGCCGCACCGGCTTCTCGTCGCGGCCGGTGTTTTCGTCGTGGATCATGCGCGTCTCAGCGATGAAACGCGCACCATCGCTCTCTTCCAACGACGTGTTGCGGGAATCGGGCCGCATGGCGGGAATCGCCAGGTGCGCCGTCATGCTTTCGCGCACCGGTGAGAAGAGGTCCGCGATCGCGCGCGGCGCGGGCGCGGGGTCGCAATCGGGCACCTGGAAGACGAGCCCGTCCGGAAAGATGCCGCGCGCGTGTACCAGGGAGAGCGTTCCGTTCCGCAGCGCCTCGGCATCGAGTTCACAGCCGCTGAGGCCGTAGGGTGCGAACGACAGACTGGATATGGCGAACCGCGCCGTGTCCTCGAAATACCGGCTTTGGGCCTGGAAATGGTGCGGGCCCAGATACATACCCTCAGACCACACGAGTCTGGAAAGGTTCTTCATCCATCCGGCTCCGAATGACGTATTATAAGCGGCCCTATCGCAGGGAATCGAGTGCTGAGCCACATTTACGTGAGTTTCCTTACTCTCTCTGAGAGCCGCGGCGGGTGTAAACTGTTCCTGCAACCCCGGCATGGACCTCGATAGGAAGTATGAACTCGGCGAAGTGATCGTCAACGACGGAGAGTCGAAGACGTTCCGGGCGCGGGAGATCGCCACAAACCGCGAAGTTCTGGTGCACATCATCTACGGAGGGCGGGGGCAAGGCCGCGAGCCGCTGCTCAACGCCGTCCTGCAGCTCTCGATGGATCCGTCTCCCGATAAGCGGCGGTACATACTCGAAATCGACGACCACAAAGGCATGCCGTACGCCGTGACGGAGCCGCTGCCCGACTTTCAAGGCTTGCGCCAGTGGGTGGAGCAGCAGCGCGCGCCCGAACCCACGGGTCCTATCCGCGAGCCGGACCGGCTGACACGCGCGCAGCGCTGGAAGATACCTGCCTTCCCCGGACCGCAGCCCGCGTCCGGCGCGCCCCAGCCGCCAGCCGCACCACAGGCTGCTGAGTCGTTCACCGGGCTTTTCCGCGCCACGGTCGGCGAGCAGGAAGAGCAGCCACCCGCGGCTGCCGGCGGCGAGATGCCGCGAGATGCGGCGCCTCCCGAGACCGCTGCACCCGAGCGGCCATCTCCGCCCCAGACACCCGCGGCGCGACCCTCCATCGGTGAGTTCACTGCTCTGTTCTCGACGCCGCCGGCGCCTCCCGCCGAGCCGCTGCCCCCTGTTAGCCCGCCCGCGGCCGCGCCGCCTCCCCGGCCGGCTTCCGAGCCGCCTGTAGAGGCTGCGCCTCCGCCCGCAGCCCAGCAGCCCGCCGTTGGCGAGTTCACCGCACTGTTCTCGAAGCCCGTTGTTCCGCCGGCCGAACCCGATTTCCCACCTCGCACCACGCAGGCTTCGGAACCTCCGCGGCCCACGCCGCCGCCTGCCCCGCCGCCGCCTGCGCCTCCGGCAGCTCCGGTTGCGCCGCCGCCGAAGCCTTCCGCACCCGCGGAATCCGAGCCGGGCGAGTTCACGATGCTGTTCGGAATCTCGCCGCTGGCGCAGCAGGAACCGGCCAAGCGGGAGCCGGACATGAAGGATTGGCCGGCGGCCGCCCCGCCTGATGCCCCAGCTTCTCCGGGCGCGCCGGCTGCCGGTCCCAAGGCGGGTCCGCCAGCACCGCCGCAGGGAGAGCCATCGTCATTCACGGCGCTGTTCCAGGCGGCCTCGCCATCTCCGGCGTCTCCGTCAGTGTCCGCACCTCCGCCGCAGTCCTCGGCGCCCGGCGAGTTCACGAGACTGTTCTCGGCCCCATCACAAGCGGGGCCGGACGATTTCGGCGCACCCGTGCCGGGTCAACCGCGTCCGGCCGGAGCGCCCCCAACTCCCTCCGGCGGAGCGATGCCTTTCGGCGCGCCGCCCGCCCCGTCTACCCCCTCGGCACCTGGGTTTGAGGGCTTCTCGGGAACGCCCGCGCCCGCCTTCGGACCGCCACCCCCGGCTGGCCCGTCGAGCGCTACTAGCGCGTTCTCGGCAGCCGCGCCTCAATCCACTCCGTTCCCTGCCCCGCCGCCACCGGCTTCCGGCCCCGGCGAGTTCACGCGGATGTTCGGCCAATCGCCGGTCGCCAGCGTGCCTCCACCGGCGCAACCCCCTGTGCCGGGGGCGCCGATACCGGGGATGCCCGGCCAGCCGATGCCGGGCGGTATGGCGCAACCCGGAATGCCGGGTGCGATGCCTGCTCCGGGTATGCAGCCGCCTCAGATGGGTCAGGCGCCGGGAATGCAGATGCCGGGCATGCAGCCGCAGATGCCACCTATGCAGATGCAGCAGATGCAAATGCCGCAGATGCAGCAACCAATGATGACGCCGCAGCCTGCGCCGGTGCAGCCCCCCGCCCCCGCGGCGGCCGCGAGCAGCAAGAGCCTGACGCTGCTCGTGGCTATCCTTGCGGTGCTGTTCGTCCTTGCGTTAGTGACAATTATCTACTTGCTGCTCAAGAAGTAAGCAGATGGCCCAAGCCCTCGGGGCATCAGCCCCGGCGCCGGCCGGACAAGCCTACGCGTGGGGCAGCAGGATCACCAGCTCCGCCTGCGGGTTGGGGAACTCCGCAGGGATGTAAGCCGCGAGGTTCCGCGCCCGCTGCACGGCTTCCCACGCCAGCCCGGATTGACTTATCGAGAAGTACTGGTAATTCAGCTTCATCGGGATCGAGCTGGGCGGACGCGCGACGTGCGTGAGCGCGAGTCCGGGCAACGCCTGCCTGACGAGATGCTCGATGTGTGTTGCTGAACATATTTTAATGAGCTGAGGCGTGCGGTTGATGAGCTCCGCCTCGCTCATTTCGGCACTGATGGCCAGGTACATCCGGGTATCCCGCAGGTACTTGTCATCTGCGAGCGCCGTCGCGTAGATGAATGGCTGCACCAGCTTCAGCGGAAGCGCGACGAAGTTGCTCGGCACCACGGTCTCGAGCAGAAACCTCAGTTTCTCGTCCAGGTCCGTAAAACAGGTTTCGAGATCCTCGTGATCGTAGATAGGAAGGTCGCGCGGGGCGATCTTCAGCGAGAACGTGGTAAGCGCACCCGCCAGCGACAGCATCAACGAGTACAGATTTTCCGGATGTCCCTTACGACTCTCGAAGATATGCCTTAGCAGCGGCAGGTGAGTGTTAACTGTATATAGCAGCCAAAAGTTAGCAATGTCCGCGGATGTAAAATCCGCGAGTGTCTGGTTTTTCTGGCGGCGCATGCCGGCTAGCGTGCTGCTCTTGGCTGCGAGTATCTCGACCAGGCGTCGGGCTATAGCTACGAGATATTCATTCGCGCCGATATCCAGGAGCGGCGGCACGAAGCGGGGATCCAACTGGAGCGTGCCGGCAGGGGTGCGTCTTACCCTGGCTACCCGCATGGAGGTAACCCCCTCGCGGTTCTCGCTCCCGGCGAGAAACCGTAAGTTCTTGCGGGCAAGCTGGATGGGCCGCTCGGTCACCCCCGAGTTCTCGTCGCGAACGACTACCACCTCGGCGATAAACCGCGTATCGGCGCCCTGCCGGTCTGCGGAGACGTTCAGGCCGCGCTCCCGATAGGGCGGGATAGCGAGGTATATCTCGATGGTGTCGTTCTCCTCAAAGTACGTGGCGAGCGGCTTTGGAGGCGGCGCGGCATCGGAATCGGGGATATCGAAGGGCAGCCCGTCCGGAAACAGGCCCGTACAAGACGCGATCGCGAAGAAACCGCCCGCGAGCGCGGCCTGGTCTATCTGGAGCCTGCTGAAACCCCAGGGCCGGTAATTCAGAGCGTTAAGACTGAACCCGAGGGTGCTCTCTATGTAACGGTCCTGAATCTGCAGGTGCTGCGGCGTCAGGAACGTCCCCTTGGCCCAGATGACCGGTTGCAGCCGTTTCATCGCCTATCAAAGTACCAGGAATGCCAGTAACCGTAAAGTTTACTGCGTATTTCCAGGGATCCGCTATGGAAAAAAACCCGACTGTGATGCAGAATACGATACGTTGCCCGTGTTTCTGCTAGACTGGCGCAACAAATGGGTCCGCTTTGGGCCCAGTCCAGTGCAAGGGAGCGCAAATGGCAAAAGGAGAAGGCGTTCAAAAGAAACTCGAGCGAGTGAGGCCTCCGCGCGTCCACATCACGTACGATGTTGAAGTAGGCGATGCCATCGAAGTCAAGGAACTGCCCTTTGTCATGGGCGTTCTGGCGGATTTCACTGGCCAGCCTGAGGCCCCTCTGCCGCGGCTCAAGGACCGCAAGTTCGTCGAAGTGAATCCCGATAACTTCGACAGCGTCCTCGAAGCCATGAAACCCCACCTCTCGTTCTCCGTCGAGAACAAGCTCAGCGAGGATCCCGAAGCAGGCCAGCTCAAGGTTGACCTTCGCTTCAAGAGCCTCCAGGACTTCGAGCCGGAGCAGGTTGCGCGGCAGGTGAAGCCGCTGCGCGAGCTGCTCGACCTCCGGACCAAACTATCGGACCTCCGGGGCACGCTGCAAAGCAATGAAAAGCTCGATGAGGTGCTCCAGGACGTGGTCCGGAATAGCGAAAAAATGGACAAGCTCCGCGCCGAGCTGAAGGGTGAGGAGGGCCAGCAATGAGCGAACAGCAGAGCGCCGCTGCCCCGAAGCAGGCACAGGAACAGGTGGTCGAGACCAGTTTGCTCGACCAGATCGTTGAGGAAGGGCGCCTCGCCAAGGATCCCGCGGGCAAAGAGCGCGGCAAGGCGCTGATCAAGGAGTTCGTCAATCAGGTGCTCGAGGGCTCGATGACGCTTTCGCGCGACACCGAGGCGATGATCAACGCCCGGATCGCGCAGATCGATCACCTGCTCTCGATTCAGTTGAACGAGATTCTGCACCACCCGTCGTTCCAGAAGCTCGAAGCGACCTGGCGCGGGCTCAAGTACCTGCTCGACCAGTCGGAAACGGGCCCGATGTTGAAGATACGCGTGCTCAACGTCAGCAAGAAAGAGCTTCTGCGCGACTTGCAGCGGGCGCCGGAGTTCGATCAGAGCGCCACGTTCAAGAAGGTCTACGAGGAAGAGTTCGGAGTTTTCGGCGGCGAGCCGTTCGGCGCCCTTATCGGCGACTACGAGTTCGGCAAGCACCCCGAAGACGTGGAGTTGCTGGAGAAGATGGCGCAGGTGGCCGCGGCCGCGCACGCGCCGTTCCTTACGGCCGCCAGCCCGGAGATGTTCGGGCTGGAGAGTTTCACGTCGCTCGATGCGCCTCGCGACCTTGCGAAGATTTTCGACAGCACCGAGTACGCAAAGTGGAAGAGCTTCCGGCAGAGCGAGGATTCCCGCTACGTCGGGCTGTGCGTTCCGCACGTGCTGTCGCGCCTGCCCTACGGCAAGGAAACCAAGCCGGTGGAAGGCTTCAACTACGAGGAGGGCGTTGACGGCACGGACCACTCCAAGTATCTGTGGGGCAACGCCGCTTACGCGCTCGGCGCGCGGCTGACTCAGTCGTTCGCCGCCTACGGCTGGTGCGCTTCCATCCGGGGCGTCGAGGGCGGCGGACTGGTCGAGGGTCTTCCGACGCACACCTTCCGCACCGACGAAGGCGATGTGGCCATGAAGTGCCCCACCGAGGTCGCCATCACCGACCGGCGCGAGAAGGAGCTCGCGGACCTGGGATTCATCCCGCTGGTCCACTGCAAGGGGACGGACTACGCGGCGTTCTTCAGCGCGCAATCGGCCCAGAAGCCGAAGATGTACGACAGCGAGGCTGCGAACGCGAACGCGCGGCTGTCGGCCCAGTTGCCCTACCTGCTGGCGGTGTGCCGTTTCGCGCACTACATGAAGACCATCATGCGCGACAAGGTGGGCAGCTTCATGTCGCGCACCGACTGCGAGCGGTTCCTCAACCAGTGGATCATGCAGTACGTTACGGAAGACGACAGCGCCAGCCCGCTGGTGAAGGCGCAGTATCCGCTGCGCGAGGCTCGCGTTGAAGTCGCCGAAATTCCGGGAAAGCCGGGCTGCTACCGGGCTGTCGCGTTCCTGCGGCCCCACTTCCAGCTCGACGAACTCACGGTTTCGCTGCGCCTGGTGGCGGATCTTCCGCCGTCGGCCCGCGGTTAACACGTTTGAGCAACGCGGCCAGATACAGCCGGCCGCGAGCGCGTGCGGGCGTCCGGCTCGGACCTCCGCATGGATGATCGCTAGACGAGAGGAGCTACTGCATGGCGTTGGTTGATTATTTCCTCAAGATCGAAGGAATCGACGGGGAGAGCCAGGACTCGAAGCACAAGAACGAGATTGAGGTCGAGTCGTTCTCCTGGGGCGCAGTGAACATGGGTACTGCATCGCACGGCGGCGGCATGGGCGCAGGCCGGGTCCAGATGCAGGACTTCAACTTCACGATGCGCGTGAACAAGGCCAGCCCGAAGCTGATGCTTGCGTGCGCGACCGGCAGCCACATCAAGTCCGCCGTCCTCGTGTGCCGCAAGGCCGGCAAGGAGCAGCAGGAGTACCTGAAGGTTACGTTCTCGGACCTGATTGTTTCCTCCTACCAGACCAACGGCGCGGGCGGCGGAGGCGTGATCCCCATGGACCAGATCGCGCTCAACTTCGCCAAGGTGGAGTTCGACTATAAAGAGCAGAAGCCGGACGGCACGCTCGGCGGCTCCATCAAGACGTTCTACGACATGAAGGCGCAGAAGGGCGGCTAGCCCTCTGCAGCGGGGCGCCGCGGCGTGTGGGAAAAACCGCCGCCGCGGCCCGCCTGTTTGGCAGAAGCGATAGATGGTTGTGAGGCCGCCAGATGAACGCTCGAGAACTGTTACAGGCAGGAAGACTCACCGAGGCCGTCCAGGCGATAGCCGCCGAGGTTCGCGACAACCCCACTGACGCACGGCGCCGAACGTTCCTGTTCGAGTTGCTGTGCTTCGCCGGCGACTACGACCGCGCCGAGAAGCACCTGCACGTGCTTTCGGAGTCGGGTCCGAACACCGGGTTAGGCGCCCTGCTCTATCGCGGCGTGCTGCACGGCGAGCGCGCGCGGCAGGAGACGTTTGCCCGTAACGAACAGTCCGCGCTGGCGGCGGCGCCCACGCCTCCGTTCACGGGCACGCTCAATGGCAAGCCGTTCGAGTCGCTCACCGATGCGGATCCGCGCATCGGCGCGCGCCTGGAGACGTTCGCCGCGGGGTCGTACATCTGGATCCCGTTCGCGCACATAGCGTCGCTGCGCATGCAGCCGCCCAGGCGACTCCGCGACCTGCTGTGGATTCCGGCCATGCTCAGAACCGGGCCGGCGTTCAAAGGCCAGGAACTGGGCGAGGTGCTGATTCCCGCGCTTTCACCGCTCACGTCGCAGCATCCCGAGGATGCGGTCCGCCTGGGGCGCGAGACGGTTTGGGAGCTCGACGAAAACGGGAACGAGATTCCATTCGGACAGAAGATGCTGCTGGTGGACGGCGAGGAGGTTCCGCTTCTGGAGGTTCGCGAGCTGATGATACAGCCGGCCGCGGCGGCCGCGGAGGCCTAACGGAAGCAGATGCCTCTCAGGGACGACCTGCTCAACCCAATCCCGGGTGACAACCCGAGCGGCGAAAGCCTGCGGTACGCGCCCATCTACGATCAGATCAAGGAAGCGCGGCGCGAAGAAGAGGACATCCCCCAGGGCGAGTGGCAGCGCGAGCGCAAGAAGGCCGACTGGCCGCTCGTGGTGAAGCTCGCGAGCGAGGCGCTCGCCACCAAGAGCAAGGACCTGCAAATCGCCGCCTGGCTGACCGAGGCCATGCTCCGGCGCGAGGGCTTCAGCGGGCTCCACGCCTCGCTGGGCCTCATCCGGGGCCTGCTCGAGAACTTCTGGGATACTCTGTACCCCGAGATCGAGGACGGCGACCTCGAGATGCGCGCGGTGCCGCTCGAATGGATCGGCTCGCGCCTGGACGACTCGGTGCGGCTCGTGCCGATAACGCGCTCGGGGCTGGACCTGCGCGCCTATCGCGACTCCCGCGCGGTGCCGTACGAAACAGATACCGCCAAAGCCGAAGCGCGGTCCATCGCGATCAGCGAAGGCAAGCTCACGCCCGAGGAGTTCGACCAGGCGGTAGACGAGACGCCCAAGGCGTTTTACGAAGAGCGCATGGCGCAGATCGACGCCTGCCTGGAGTCGATATCGGAGCTGGGTTCGTTCTGCGACGAAAAATTCGGCGACCTGTCTCCAAACCTGAACGGGCTGAGGAAAAGCCTGGAGGAAGCAAAGCAGGTCGTGCACGTTCTGCTCGCCAAGAAGCGGCAGCAGGAACCGGACGAGGAAGAGCCGGCGCAGGAGGAGGAAGCGCCCGCCGAGTCCTCGGGAGATTCGTGGGGCGAAAGCGCCGATGGGTACGCGGCAGCAGCAGCGGCGCCCGCGCGCGCGCCGAAGCCGCGCGCCAGAGGCCCGCTCGCGCCGGAGCCGGCCGATCGCGACGACGCGCTCGCGCGCGTTGCCAGCACCGCGGCCTGGCTGCGCCAGAACGACGCCTACGGACCCTCCGGATACATGCTCGTGCGAGCGTTCAGGTGGGGCGAGTTGCTGGCCGGCGCGCCGGAGCCGGACCCGTCGCTGTTCGAAGCACCACCGACCGAGGTTCGCCAGGAGATCAAGCGTCTGTTCAACGAAGGCAGCTACCAGGAGGCGCTCGAGGCCGCAGAAAACGCCATCGTAGAGCCGTGCGGGCGCGCCTGGCTGGACGTTCACCGCTACGCGGTCCAGTGCTGCGACTACCTCGGATATTACGCGGTTTCCACAGCCATCAAGAGCGGGCTGCGCGCGCTGCTGGCGGAAATACCCGGGCTGATCGACGCCAGCCTGGTGGACGACACGCCCACTGCGAACGCGGAGACGCGGCAGTGGATTCAGGAGCAGGTTGCTCCGCCGGCGGCCCCGGCCGCTGCCGAAGCAACCGCGTGGCTGACGAGCGAGCCGGAGCCGCAGGAGGCCGCCGAAGGCGATGCGTCCGAGCGGCCCCCAGACGCGCAGGAACGCGCCATGCAAGCCATGCAGGCCGGCGACGTGCGCGGCGCGATCGAGATCCTCAGCCGCGAAGCTGCTCTCACCGGCAGCGGGCGCGCGCGCTTCCAGCGCAGAATCCAGCTCGCGCAGATGTGCCTGGGCGCCAATCAGGCGGAAATCGCCCGTTCTATCCTCGAAGGCATCGCGGCGGAGATCGACCGGCGGGATCTTGAAAGCTGGGAAGCGCCCGAAACCATCGCCCACGCCCTTACGCTGCTCTACCACGCCCTGGATGGAGTGGAGGGAAGCCAGGAGGAGAAGCAGAAACTCTACAGCCGCATCTGCCGCCTCGACCCAGTACAGGCGATGAGCCTGCCGAGGTAAACCATGGCGCGTTTCGAGCCGGATCCGAATGTCACGCTTTCCGTTCTCGACCGTCTGATCGACGACGAACCGCACGTGCCCACTGATCCGCCGGCCGGCCGCTCGCAGTCTCTCCGGCGGATGAAGGTCTCGCTCCGGCGCGACCTGGAGTGGCTGCTCAACACCCGCCGCACGCCCGACGCGGTGCAGGATAGCAGTCTTCAGCTTCACCGCTCGCTGTTCAACTTCGGTCTTCCGGACATTTCGAACCTTTCGATGCAGTCCGTGAGCGACCAGAACCGCCTGCTGCGGATGATGGAGCAGACCATCTCGGTGTTCGAGCCGCGTGTGAAGAACGCGCGCGTGACGCTCGAGTCAGCCGGAGGCAGCGCGCGCGTGCTGCGGTTTTGTATCGAGGGCCTGCTGAAGCTGGACCCCGCGCCCGAGCGAGTGACCTTCGATACGGTTCTCGAACTGACGAACCGCGAGTACGAGGTGAAAGGTGACTAGGGCCGTGCGCATGCCACGTAGAGACCGGGCCGTTGCATGCCCTGGAACAGCGCCCCGCCGTATTGTGGGGCGGCGCATCGCGCTGCGGCAGCCCTGCGGGCCGCCGGCTCCGGCGGACCGCGGCCGGAGGCGGCCGTGAGAGACGAGCTGCTCGATTACTACGAGCGGGAACTCACATTCCTCCGGCAGATGGGCGCGGAGTTCGCCGAGAAGTATCCGAAGATCGCCTCGCGCCTTCTGCTCGAAGCCGATACCTGCGAGGATCCGCACGTCGAGCGCCTTATTGAAGCGTTCGCTTTCCTGGCCGCGCGCGTTCACCTCAAGGTGGACGACGAGTTCCCGGAGATCACCGATTCGCTTCTCAACATCGTCTACCCACATTACCTGCGGCCGATCCCGTCCATGTCCGTAGTCGAGTTCCACCTCGACCCGGACCAGGGGAAGCTCACCACCGGGCTCAAGATACCGCGCGGCTCGCTGTTGTACTCACGGCCCGTCGAAGGTGTGCCCTGCCGCTTCCGCACCTGCTACGACACCACGCTGTGGCCGCTGCGCGTCGCCGAGGCTCAATGGACCACGCCGGACCGCCTTCAACCCTCGCTGAAGGCCCCGAACGCGGCGGCCGCGCTGCGCGTTGAGCTGCGCTGCCTGCCGGAGATTTCGTTCGACAAGCTCGACCTGAAGTCGCTGCGGTTCTACCTGAGCGGCGAAAGCAATATCGTCCACTCGGTGTACGAGCTTCTGCTGAATAACTGCTCGCAGGTGATCGCGCGCGAAGCCGGAAGCCGCGACCAGAGACCGCGCCAGGTGACCCTTCCGCCGGACTGCATTCGCGCTGCCGGCTTCGACGACAACGAGGCGATGCTGCCCTATCCGCGCCGGTCGTTCGCCGGATACCGCCTGCTGCAGGAATACTTCGCCTTTCCGGAGAAGTTCTTTTTCGTAGAGATCAGCGGTTTGGAAGCGCTGGCCGCGGCGGGACTCAAAGACCGAGCCGAACTGGTTTTCCTGATCTCGCGCTACGAGCGTCCGGACCGCCAGCAGGCGCTCGAGATGGGCGTCACGGCGAAGATGCTCCGCCCCGACACGACGCCCATAATCAACCTGTTCGAGCACACGGCCGAGCCGATACTGCTCGACCAACTGCGTCACGAATACCCTGTCGTGCCCGACGCGCGGCGGCGGCACGCGCTGGAGATTTTTTCAATCGAAGACGTCGTCAGCGTCAGCCCGGAGCAGCCCGAGGTCACGCGCTACGAGCCGTTCTACTCCTACCGGCACGCCGCCGTCAGGGAGAAGAAGCAGACGTTCTGGCACGCGTCGCGGCGCGCCTCGACGCGGCGCGGCGACGAGGGCACGGATGTCTACATGACACTCGTGGACCTTTCGGGGAAACCCTCCAATCCGGGCGTCGACACCCTGACCGTCCGGTGCCTGTGCACGAACCGCGACCTGCCCTCGCGGCTGCCCTTCGGCTCCGAGGCGGGCGATTTCGAATTGGAGGGCATGCCGGCCGTGCGCCGTGTCCTGACGCTCAGGAAGCCCACACCGACGCTGCGCCCGCCGGTGGGCAAGGCCGCGTTGTGGAGGCTGGTGTCGCAGCTATCGCTCAACTATCTCTCGCTCGTGAGCGAGGGCAAGGAGGCGTTGCAGGAAATACTCAGGCTGTACAACTTCACCGAGTCGGTCTATTCCGAGAAGCAGATTCAGGGCATAACGAATCTTTCCAGCCGGCCGCATTTCGCGCGCGTGGTTTCCGAGGCGGGCATCTCGTTCGTGCGAGGCACGCGTGTGGAGATAACGCTCGACGAGGAGCAGTTCGTGGGCGGCGGCGTGTATCTTTTTGCAAGCGTCCTGGAGCGCTTTCTCGGGTTGTACGTGACGATGAACAGTTTCAGCCAGCTCGTGGCTAAGACCGAGCAGCGGAAAGAGGTGCTTAGGGAATGGCCGCCGAGGGCGGGGCAACTGGTGTTGCTATAGAATCCGGCGATCTGGCGCGGCAACTGGCCGAACAGCCGTACGTGTTCGAGTTCTTCCAGGCCGTGCGGCTGGTGGAGAAGTTCGGCGGCGGACGCGTGCCGGTGGGCATGTTCGCCCAGCCGCGCAACGAATGCGTGCGGTTCAGCGCGCACAACTCGGTGTGCTTTCCGGCGAGCGAGATACAGGCGTTCGAGTGGCGGGAGGCGCAGCCTCCGGCGATGACGGTGAACTTCATGGGCCTCACCGGCCCGCTGGGCACGCTGCCGGCCTACTACACCCAGCTTGTGGCCGAGCGCGCCCGCATGCGCGACACCGCCCTGCGCGATTTCCTGGACATCTTCAACCACCGCATGATCTCGCTGTTCTACCGCGCGTGGGAGAAGTACCGCTTCACGGTGGAATTCGAGCGCAGCGGCCGCGACCAGATGTCGCGGCATCTGTTCGAGTTGATCGGCCTTGGCACGCCGAAGCTGGAAGGGCGGCAGGCGGTCCCGGACTATGCGCTCGCCTTCTACACCGGCTTGCTGGCGGCGCGGGTGCGCTCGGCGGTTTCGCTTCGCAACCTGCTCGAGGATTACTTCGAGGTGCCGGTCGAGATAGTGCAGTTCGCCGGCGCCTGGTATCGGCTCGACCCGGCGACGCAGACCTGTCTGGACCGCGGCGAATCAACGCCGTCGGAGTGCATCGCCCTTGGCGCGGTGGTGGGCGACGAGGTCTGGAATGAGCAGGCGCGCGTGCGCATACGGCTGGGGCCGCTGACGCTCGCGCAATACCAGGATTTTCTTCCCACCGGCGGGGCTTACGAGCCGCTGCGCGCGCTGGTAAGGTTTTTCGCCCGCGACGAGCTGGACTTCGAGGTTCAGCTCGTGCTGAGGCGCGACGAGGTGCCGTGCTGCGAACTCGGCCGCGAGGACGGCAGCGCGGCGAGGCTCGGGTGGACTACGTGGGCGAGAAGCGCGCCGATGGGGCGCGACGCTGAGGAGACGATTTTTCAGTTGTGAGCGGCAGGCGAGGCCTGCGTTGAAAGGAACTGCTTCTGATGAGCGTGAACCTGAAATCTCTGATCGGCAAGCTTAACGATGCGACGCGCAGCGCGCTGGAGCAGGCTGCGGGCTTGTGCCAGTCGCGCACGAACTACAACGTCGAGGTCGAGCACTACCTCTACCGGCTGCTGGAGCAAACCGACGGCGACATGGAGAGGATCATCCGCCACTTCGAGATCGATCCCTCCCGTTTCCAGCAGGAGTTGACGCGCAGCCTGGACAAGCTGAAACGCGGCAACGCGCGCGGCCCCGCGCTCAGCCAGACAGTGCTCGATGTCCTGAAGGAAGCCTGGACAATCGGCACCATTGATTACGGCGCGGGCCAGATCCGCACCGGCTTCACGATCCTCGCGCTCGCCACGCACGACGATCTCGCGCGGCTCATGCGCGAGATCAGCCCGAGGGAGTTCCAGAAGATCCAGCCCGACGTGCTGAAGAAGGATTTCCTCAGCATCGTCTCTGGATCGCACGAAGACGCCATCGCGCCGCTCGCTCAGGCGGCCGGCGCCCCCGGAGCGCCTGCGCCCGCTGCGCGCCCCGGCGGCGGCACGCCAAACCTGGACCAGTTCACCGTCGATCTCACCGCCAACGCCAAATCCGGCAAGCTCGACCCCGTTCTCGGACGCGACTTCGAGATTCGCCAGATGATTGATATCCTCATGCGCCGCCGGCAGAACAACCCGATACTGACCGGCGAGGCAGGCGTCGGCAAGAGCGCCGTGGTGGAGGGATTCGCACAGCGCGTCGCGAGCGGCGATGTCCCGCCGCCGCTCCGCAATGTGACCGTGCGCATGCTCGATCTTGCGCTGCTGCAGGCCGGAGCGGGCATCAAGGGCGAGTTCGAGAACCGGCTGAAGGGTCTGATCGAAGAGGTGAAGGCGTCCCCCACGCCGATCATCCTTTTCATCGACGAGGCGCACACGATGATTGGCGCTGGCGGACAGGCGGGCCAGAACGACGCGGCCAACCTTCTCAAGCCGGCGCTCGCGCGCGGCGAACTGCGCACTATCGCCGCGACGACGTGGAGCGAGTACAAGAAGTACTTCGAAAAAGACCCTGCGCTGACCCGCCGCTTCCAGGTGGTCAAGGTGGAGGAGCCCACCGAGACGCAGTGCATGGTGATGCTGCGCGGCGTCACCAAGGCGCTCGAGAAGCACCACAACGTGCGCATCCTCGACGAGGCCGTGAACGCCGCCGTGAAGCTCTCGCACCGCTACATCGCCGGGCGCCAGTTGCCGGATAAGGCCGTCAGCGTGCTGGATACCGCATGCGCCCGGCTCGCGCTGGGGCAGAACTCGGTGCCGCCGCAGATTGAGAACCTGACGCGCGAGATAGCCGACATCGAGCTTCAGACCGGCATCCTCGAACGCGAGCAGCAGGTGGGCGCCAATCATTCAGAGAAACTCGCCGCCATGGCGAAGCGCAAGGCCGCCGCAACCGCCGAACTCGACGCGCTGCGGACCCGCTTCGACCAGGAGATCGGCCTGGTGCGGAAGATCCGCGAGCTGCGTGCGAGCATCGAAGACCTCGCCGCGGGCGGCCCGCCTCCCGCTGTTCCGGCCGGAGATGGCACGGCCGCTCAGCCTGCGCCGTCGATCGAACAGATGCGCGCGGAACTGGAAATCCTGAGCGCCGAGCTGGCAGCGCTGCAGGGCGACGAGCCGCTGGCGCAAGTTTGCGTGAACGCGCAGATCGTCGGAGAGGTGATCTCGGGCTGGACCGGCATTCCTCTCGGCAAGATGGTCAAGGACGAAATTCAGACCACGCTCGAGCTGCCGGCGTACCTGAAGAAGCGCGTCATCGGCCAGGACCACGCGCTCGAGCAGATCTCGCAGCGCATAATCACCTCGCGCGCCGGCCTCGACGACCCGCAGAAGCCGGTGGGCGTCTTCATGCTCGTCGGGCCAAGCGGCGTGGGCAAGACCGAAACCGCGCTCACCATCGCCGACATGCTCTACGGCGGCGAGCAGAACATCATCACCATCAACATGTCGGAGTTCCAGGAAGCGCACACGGTCTCGACGCTGAAGGGATCGCCTCCGGGCTACGTCGGCTACGGCGAGGGCGGCGTCCTGACCGAGGCCGTTCGCCGGCGCCCGTACTCGGTGGTTCTGCTCGACGAGGTGGAAAAGGCCCACCCCGACGTTCTCGAGCTGTTCTACCAGGTGTTCGACAAGGGCGTGATGGAGGACGGTGAAGGCCGCGAGGTCGATTTCAAGAACACCATCATCATCCTGACGACGAACGCCGCAACAGACACCTTCATGAAGCTGTGCGCCGATCCCGAAACCATGCCCAGCCCGGAGGGAATCGTTAAGGCGCTCAAGCCCGAGCTGAACAAGGTGTTCAAGCCGGCGTTCCTCGGCCGGATGGTGATCATCCCGTATTTCCCTATCCGCGACGAGGCCATGAAGACGATCGTGCGGCTGAAGCTCAACAAGATCGTCAAGCGCATGATGGAGAATCACGCAATCGAGCTGGTGTACGACGACGTGATCGTCAACGAGGTGGCGAAGCGCTGCACCGAGGTCGAGAGCGGCGCCCGCAACGTGGACAACATTCTCACGAACACGCTGCTGCCGGAGGTGGCGCGGCAGTTGCTCGGATGGATGGCGGAAGGACGGAAGATCGCTTCCATCCGGGTCGGCGTGGACGCGGACGGCAACTTCGTTTACGACGCCTCGTAGGAGGAGCAGCTATGCCTCCAGCCGCAAGAGTTAGCGATATGCACACGTGCCCGATGGCGACACCGGGCACGCCCCCTATTCCGCACGTAGGCGGACCGATTTTGCCGCCGTGCTGCCCGACTGTGCTGATCGGCGGTCTGCCGGCGGCCCGGGTGGGCGACATGGCCACCTGCGTCGGCCCGCCCGACACGATCGTGAAGGGCTCGATGACAGTGCTCATCGGCAATATGCCGGCGGCGCGCATGGGCGATCAGACCGCGCACGGCGGCGTGATTGTGGTCGGTTACCCCACCGTGATGATAGGTGGATAGGCCGGTCCACGGGTCGGCCCCGGTGATTTCAGGAACTCGGCCCGCCTTGCGATTGAAAGGCGGGCCGGACGGATCTGCATATGAGTCATGAACTAGACCAGTGGACGCAGGAATGGAAGCTGCTCACTGTTGCATCACCGCTTGGAGAAGACGTATTCCTCCTGCAGCGCCTCTCCGGGCGGGAGGCCATATCGGAACTGTTCCGGTTCGAACTGGACCTGATCTCCCAGGACCACTGCATCGATTTCGACAGCATGATCGGCCAGAGCATCACGGTGGGTATTCGTCTGGCCGACGGCGCTAAGCAGAGATACATCAATGGCCTGGTCAGCCGCTTCGTGCAGTTGCCCCCCGAGGGGCGGCTGGCGCGCTACTCGGCCGAGATCGTCCCCCGCATGTGGTTCCTCACGCGGGCATCGGATTGCCGCATCTACCAGCAGGCGACCGCGGTTGAAATTATTGAGGATGTCTTCCGGCGCTTCGGCCTGACGGACTTCGAAAACCAGCTCAAGAAGACTTACCGCAAGCGGGAATACTGCGTGCAGTACCGCGAGACCGCGTGCCAGTTCGTCATGCGGCTCATGGAGGAGGAGGGCATCTGGTTCTTCCACCGCCACGAAAACGGGCGGCACTACCTGGTGCTGGCGGATTCGCCGTCGGCCGTGAAGCCCTGTCCCAACGCGGATACCGTGCGCTTCGAACATGACGTCGAGCGGGTGAATCGAGACGAAGAGGTGGTGTACTTCTGGCGTTTTGAGCATGAACTGCGGCCCGGCCGCTACTCGCACGGCGATTTCAACTTCATGGATCCCCTGTTCCCGCTAATGACCAGCGTGGAGAGCAGCATCGACCAGGGCGGCAACAAGTCATACGAGATCTACGACTACCCCGGCTCGTACACGAGCCTCAACGAGGGTGAGTCACTCGTGCGCGTGCGCATGGAGGAAGAGGAACGCCAGCACCATTCCGCAGGGGGAACCGCGAGCGTCCGGACCTTCTGCCCCGGGTTCAAGTTCACACTCACGGATCACCCCCGTGCCGACCAGAACGACACATACCTCATCACGGCAGTCGAGCACGAGTGCACCGACACCGGCTACTACTCGGGCATTGGCAGCAGCACAGAGGCCAGCTACGAAAACGTGTTCACCTGTATTCCCGCATCGGTGCCCTACAGGCCGCTGCGCGTCACTCCCAAACCCCACATGCGAGGCACGCAGACGGCTATCGTCACAGGGCCCTCCGGGGAAGAGATATACACGGACAAGCACGGACGCGTGAAGGTGCAGTTTCACTGGGACCGGCTGGGCAAGTACGACGATTCCAGCTCGTGCTGGATCCGCGTCGCACAGCCCTGGGCCGGAAGCGGCTGGGGCGCCATGTGGATACCGCGCATCGGACAGGAGGTCATCGTCGATTTCCTCGAAGGCGACCCCGACCGCCCGATCATCACGGGGAGCGTCTACAACGGCGTCCAGGTTCCGCCCTACGAGCTGCCGGCCAAACAGACCATCAGCACGTTCAAGTCGAACACGTCGAAGGACGGTCAGGGCTTCAACGAGATCCGCTTCGAGGACGCCAGGGATAAGGAGCAGCTTTTCATCCACGCGCAGCGCGACCAGGACAACCGCACCCTCAACGATTACCGCCGTTGGGTGGGCCACGACTCGCACCTGATCGTGAAGAACGACCGGTTCGAGCAGGTGGAGAACCAGGAGCACCGGACGGTGTTCAAGGAGCACTACGAGCAGTTCCAGTCGAGCGCGCACAAGACCATCGAAGGAAAGCGAATTGAGTTGGTCAAGGGCGAGGATCACCACAAGGTGGACTCGGGGCGCGTGACGAAGATTTCCGGAGACGAGGACATCGACATCGGCGGCGCGCTGGTGTTGAAGACTGGAGCCAGCGAATCGCGCAAGATCGGCGGCGATTCGCAATCCAAGATCGGTATGAAGTACGCCGTCGATTCCGGCATGGAGATACACCTCAAGGCCGGGATGAAGGTGGTGATAGAAGCCGGCATGCAGGTTACACTTAAGGGCGCGGGGGGCTTTGTCGATGTGGGCCCGGCCGGCGTCACCATTCAGGGCAACATGGTCCTGATCAACAGCGGCGGCGCGGCGGGAACCGGTTCGGGATCGAGCCCGGCAACACCGAAGTCGCCTGATCGGCCGGAGAAACCGCAGGAGCCGCAGGAGGCGGATACCGCCGCTGGCGGCAAGTCGTCGGTCGTGAAGGTTACCAGGCAGCCGCCGCCGGAACTGCCGCCGGTGCTCAGCCCGAAAGCGGCCACGCTGAAGAACGCGGCCGCCTCCGGCCAGCCGTTCTGCGATCTGTAGGGGAACAAGATTCAGGGGAAGACGATGAGTCAGGCCGAAGCGCTCAAGACACACCTGTTTGGCGAGGGCGCTCCAGTGTACGCGGTCATAGACGGTGCGTCGGCGCCGGGGCTTCTGGAAAAACTCGACCAGTCGAACCTCCGGTCCGCCTGCATGATGGAGGGCGAACTCGACCCCGGCCTAGCCCACATGGCCCCGTATCTCGTCGCGCTCGAGCCCGAGGCTGATTTCACCGGCTGGCTCCTCGGCGAGTGCTGGGGCAAACATACCGGCATCTTCGCCATAGCAGACGCCGGCCTGTACGAGCTCCGCTCTCACCTCATGCGCCTGCTCGTCGCCTACGACGAGGCCGGCAACCGGCTGTTCTTCCGCTATTACGATCCACGCGTGCTGCGCGTGTATTTCCCCACGTGCAACCCGGGCGAGTTGGCGGAGTTTTTCGGCCCCGTCCGTGCGTTTGTCGTCGAGGACGAGAAGCCCGGCGCCGTTCTCGACTACCGCAACTCCGGAGGCAAGCTGGTCGAAACCCGGAAAGAACTCGCGCCCTCAGCGCAAGGAGAAGGTGCATGATCATCCGCGAGGAGCAGCTCAAGAAATTCTCCGAGGTACTGAGGCGTGGATTCGAGGATCGCCTGTTCGCCTGCCTCAAGCAGGCGCTGCCGGTGCACGCGGAGAAATTCGGTGACGAGCGCACGCGCCGCGCCATCCAGCTCGGAGTCGAGCGCGCCGCAGCCTGCGGCATCCGGTCCGAGATCGGCACTGCCCGCTTCGTGCAGTTGCTGTTTCTGTTCGACCGCGATTTCGAGCGCAATCCCCGGTACCCGTGGGCTACGCAGGTCATGGCCGATCCGGGCATCAGTGGTGATGCCAGAGCGGAACGCCTCGTTCAGTCGGCGATGTCGGCGCTGCGGGCTGTCGCCGCCGGCAATGCGCGCAACCGTCCCATCGCCGGTCTCGGTGGAGTCGGGCTGATCGCCGCCGACGCCCTGGCGGCGCTTGAGGCGCCACTCGAGGGTCTGACTCAGGACGCTGTCGGCGATCCGGTCGCGGCTCCGCCCGAGGGTGGAAGCTAACTGTGGATAACTCGACTGGCTTCCCACGAGGATCCGCCGGTGGTATTACTGTACAGGTGCGCGGAGCCTTCCGGCCGCGAGCTCTGCCGCGGACATAGCCGGGGAATTGAACTTAGATAGGAGAAATGTCAGTGCGTTACCCGATTGCAGCCATCTTGATAGCCGCGGTGCTGGTCCCCGCTGCCGCTGCGCAGCAAAGGAAGCGGGTCGCCGTACTCGACTTCGATTACGGCACTGTGCGAAGCGAGAGCGCAGCCTGGTTCGGGACGGACCAGGACATCGGCAGGGGCATAAGCGAACTGCTCGTAGAGCAACTGGTGAACGGCGGCGTGTACAGCGTCATCGAGCGCAGCGCCCTGGAGAAGATACTCGCGGAGCAGAACTTCTCGAATAGCGATCGGGCGGGCAGCTCTACCGCGGCCAAAATAGGCCGGGTGCTCGGTGTCGACGCAATCATCATCGGAACCATCACTCAATTCGGGCGCGACGACAAAAGCCGCGGCGTGGGCGGAGGCGCGGTGAGCCGCGTAAGCGGGCGGTTTGGGATAGGCGGCGTCAGGCGCGACGAATCTAAGGCGGTCGTGGCGGTTACGGCCCGGATGATCGATACGACAACTGCCGAGATCCTCGCGTCAGCGCATGGCGTGGGTGAGTCCCAGCGCAAGAGCACAGCGCTCGCCGGCGCTGGCGGAGGCCACATCGCCGGCGGCGGAGCCGCAGATATGAAGAGCCGCAACTTCGCTAACACAATCATTGGCGAGGCGGTGACAGCCGCTGTGGCGCAGCTTGCCGAGGGCCTGAACGCGGCCGCCAGCCGCCTGCCGCAGCGCGCCGTGGTCATCGATGGACTCGTGGCCGACGTCAGCGGCAACACCCTCATTCTCAATGTAGGCACGCGCACCGGCGTCAAGACCGGAGATCGGCTGCAGGTTAGCCGCAAGGTCCGCGAGGTGCGGGACCCCGCAACCGGCAAGGTGCTCAGGAGCGTCGAGGAGAAGCTCGGAGAGGTGGTCATCACCGAAGCCGACGAAGCGTCTTCGGTCGGCACCTTCTCCGGTACGGGCACGCCAAAGGTCGGCGACGTAGTGAAGAACAACTGAGGCACCTATGGCATTCAACATTGGCGACACTGTAGGCGATTACCAGATAGTCGGCATTCTCGGCGCCGGCGGCATGGGGAAGGTGTACAAGGTCCGGAATACGATCTCCGACCGCGTCGAGGCGATGAAGGTCCTTCTCCCCGACCTTGCCACGGAGCCGGAACTGGCCGACCGCTTCATGCGCGAGATCAAGCTGCTGGCCAGCCTGAACCATCCCAACATCGCCGCGCTGCACACGGCGCTGCGCGTCAACAACCAGCTGCTCATGATCATGGAGTTCGTCGAAGGCCGCACGCTGGAGGATCGCCTGAAGAGCGGCGAAGGGCGGCTGCCGCTCGCCGAGGCCGCCGATGCCATCATCCAGGTGCTGGCGGCGCTGGCCTACGCTCACGAGCGCAACGTCGTCCATCGGGACATCAAGCCGGCCAACATGATGCAGACGCCGGACGGCCTGGTGAAGCTGATGGATTTCGGCATCGCCAAGGCTGCGGCGGACCGCCGCCTGACGATGACCGGCACGACACTGGGGTCGCTCTACTACATGTCGCCGGAGCAGGTGAAAGGCAGCGCACAGCTCGATGGCCGCTCGGATCTGTACTCGGTGGGCGTTTCGCTCTACGAACTCGTCACCGGAACGCGGCCGTTCAGGGGTGACAGCGACTACTCGCTCATGGTTGCTCATCTGGAGCAGAAACCCACGCCGCCCATCGAGATCAACCCGTCGCTGCCGTCCGATCTCAACGAGATCATAATGACCGCTATTCAGAAAGATCCGGGCGACCGTTTCCAGACGGCGCAGGCTTTCCGGATGGCGCTCGAGAGCATCCGCCCGACGCTGGGTGACATCGCTCCGGCGCCGCTTCCAGCGGCTGCTCCGGCGTCGCGCATGTTCACTCAGCCGCCTCCGGCGTCGATTCCGACGGCGCCGCAGCAACCCGCTGTCGCGTCGGGCCCGCCGCCTGCTCCGAATGTGAACGCCGCTCCGCCGCCTCCTCCTCCGCCTCCGCCGGCCGCGGCAAAAGGCCACCGCGGGTTGTGGATAGGGCTTGGCGGTCTCATTGTTGTCGCCGTGCTCGCGGTTGCCGCGCTGCAGCTTCCTCGTTTCTTGGGGACGCAGGCCAGTTCTCAGTTGAGCTTCGGCGGCGATGAGCCTGCCCAGGAAGCGGTGACCGAAGCGGCTGAGGCGCCTGCCGTCGGCGAAAGCGCCGCCGTGCCGGCGCAGGAATCGGCCCAGGCTGCGCCATCGGCGCCCGCTGAAACCGCTGCCGTGCCCGAGGCTGCGCCCGCCCGCGTGCAGGAGCCTGTTGCCTCAAGTCCGGCGCGGCGGCAAGCTGTTTCGGCGCCGGCGCAATCGCCGGTCCCGGCTGCTGCAGCCGTTCCGCCGTCGCCTGCGGCCTCGGAGCCAGCCGCGTCCGCTCCGCCTGCCGCACCCGCTGCGCCGAAGGAGCCTGCGATAGATAAGGCCGCCCTCGCCGAGGCCCGCCAGCGCCTGCGCAACATCTCTTCGCGCGCCTCCGCCGCGAGCCGGACCTTGAAGAATCTCGAAGCCCGGCAGCAGGAGTCCGGCGTAGGGCTGCGCGGGGATATCTCCGCCGCCTGGGACCGCCTCAACGAAGCACTCGAGGATGCCCGCACGGCGGTGAACAACAACGATCCCGACGAGGCGCGGAGCGCCCTCGACGTCGCCGAGCGCGACCTCGACAGGATCGAGAAATTCCTGGGCCGCTGAGCCCTGCCCGGAGATGGGCCCGCAAAGGCCCATCTCCGGTTCCTCCTTGTTCCTGGTACGCTTCCCCGGCCGCCGCGGGAATGGATTCACCAGCACGCCACCGCTCGTCCCTCTAAGCCTCAAGCCGCAAACCGGCACGCAAGCTCGTGCTTCTCGGGGGACACCCGGCGGGCGCCGGTCTGCTCGCGCCCATCACCGGCCCCCGGTTCGTCAGCGTCCGCGGGAGGCGTCGCCGCCGCCCTTAGCCGTCCCGCCGGGAATGCCTTAGGAAGGAGCCTCTGTAGTCAGGCCTCGTATCAGGGCACGGCTTCAGCCGTGCCGCAAAGCGCCTCTTTGCAAAAGGGCTTTAGCCCCTGTCTCAAGATGGACTCAGCAGTCGAAGCCCCATCAGCACACAGCGGCAGAGCGCCGGACTACCGCCGCTTGGAAGCGCGAAAGCGCTCGCGCGCGGCCGGCGTCATCTTCTCGGTTGCGTACTGGTAGATCAGACGAGGCGCCTGGTCCTTCCATTCGAGAAAGAATGCCTCCACTGGTTCGGGTTGCTTTTTCCACGCTTCGCGGAGGAACCAGCCCACGCCCTGGTGAACTACGCGTTCGTTGTCGGTCATGAGCGGCCGCACGAAGTCCAGCAGCGGCGCAACGTCGCAGTCGGTCTTCAGCAGGCCGAGCATCGCCACGGGCACGGCGCGCCGCTGGTACTTCAGGTGGGATGCCCGCCAGGTAGCGACCTGATCCAGGCCGATGACGCCATCTTGCAACAGCGGGGATATCACTTCGCCGCACAGCGCATCCGTATGCGCCCAGTTGCGGATGCCCTCAAACCACTGGCCGAGCAGAGGAAATGTCTCGGCGTCCAACTCATCCCGCATGGTGGCGAGGAAGCGCAGCGCCAGCGAGCCTTCCTCGAACTTGCCGCTCGCAAAGAGCAGGTTGCCCAGGCGGAGAAAACCCCGTATGCCAATGTCCCAGTTCGCCTCGAGCCACTCGGCCTGCTTCGCGTGCCACAGCGGGTTATCCTTGTCGATCAGCCCCCAGGCGTCGTAGCCTTCCTTGAAATAACGGGCCCATCGCTGAGCTTTGGCGTGATCGGCGTTAGCGGCGCAATAGGCGCGAATGGAAGCGGCAAGCGCGGCAACGCGGTCCCGGGCAATCTTGGGCGCGGGCATTACGCCGTTAGTCTGATGCACGCCGTGTGCCATTGTCAACGCCTGCCAGAGGCCGGCGCGGTACGATGAGATAGCCCTATGCTGCGCGCGGCGCTGATCCTCGTGGTTTTGGCGGCGCTACCAGCCTGCCGGACCGTGCGCACCGAAGCCGAGGCTTGCCGGGGCGAATCCGAAACCGCTCAGGCCCGCCTGCCGCGTAAGTACGCGCTCATCGTCAACGGAGATGTCGAGCGGCGGCACAAGATGAATGCGCTCAGCGCCTGGCGCACGCTGCGCACCCTCGGTTTCTCCGAGAACAGCATTTTCGTGCTCACCACCCCCGACCCCCGCGTCCGGCTGCCTCGCGAGTTGCTCCGGTTCAGGCCGTCCATCGCGGACTACGCCGCAGTGTTCGACAAGCTGGCCGCCTCCGCTCAGCCGGGCGACATCGTTGTAATCTACGGCACCGGGCACGGCGACACCTCCGAGGAGGGAGAGAGCTACCTCGAACTCGGCAGGGATGCACTGTGGGCATTCGACCTCCGCGACGACGTGGACAGCCTCGCCTCGGATACCGTCGTCGTCATGGACCAGTGCTTCTCGGGCGGCTTTTCAGACGCCTTCGAGGGCACGCGCAGCCGCGCCATCGTCATCAGTACCGTGGACGCGAACCACCCCACCGAATGTTCCTATTTCGCCGAGGCTTTCTGGGAAGCCTTCCTGAACCCCGAGCGGGCCGACGCCAATCGTGACGGCAAAACGTCCGTGCGCGAGGCGTTCGACGTGGCGATCGCGGCGCACCGCGACGCGCTCGAGGGCGACCCGGAGTTGCGTACGAACGGGTCGTGCCGTTCCTTCAACGGGCTCAACGACTTGCTGCTCAATTAACCCCCATCTGAGGGTATCCATACCCGCTTACTAGACCCCATTAAACCCCCGAGTGGGGGCTACGCCACAAGCCATAGTTCTATTACTTTAGTCCTCATTGGGACAAGTAGTACTTATTCGGGACTAAGGCATCATCAATGAAGTTTATTTCACGTGGCATTTCCCTCTTGGCCGTGGCGTGTTTTGTAATCACTGGTTCGCTCGTGGCCAACGCGAACGCGCCAGTCCGGTACAGCGCGATCACTGACAACACACCGCGCCCCGAGCCGCCTTTGCCGGCAATGGGCCCGGCGGGCAGCGTCATCGTGGACCCGACGTTCGGAACGCGCATCCTGCGTGTCACTGACGCTGACACGCAGCCCGACTACCCCGGCGCCGCGTTCATGACGCCCGCGGGGAGCTTCGAGAACAACTGGAACGCCGACTCGACCATGTTCTGGGTTTTGGGCCGCGGGGGAATCATCTTCTACCGGTTCGATGGCGCTTCGATGCGCGCCACTCCCCTGCCCGACCCGAAGAATGCCGCCATGCCGTTCGTGTTCCCTTATAGCGGTCCGTGGAGCTACCGCCGGCCGAACATTCTCTACGCCACGAAGGGCTTGACGGTGATCGAGTACGACGTCAGCAAGAACACACAGACGGTGGTCTTCGACGCACAGAAGGCCGTTCCCGGAGTGGGCAACTACGCGTACGCTCCGGCGATAAGCGACGACGACAGCCGCATCTGCCTGGCCTTCGGCGGGCAGCAGGACACGCATCCATGGGTTGCCGTGCTCGACCGCAACACTGGCCGCTACCACGTGCTCAACACCATGACCTCGCAGATCGACGGAAGGCCAACCTCGAAACCGCTGGGCTTCGGTATCCACAGCGCTTACCTGGACCGATCGGGCCGCTACGTCATCCTCGCCAAGGGCCAGGGGAAGGCGCCCGGCAAGAGCGAGTGGACGGTGTGGGACGTCGAAACGAGCCGCGTCTATGACATCGATGCGGAGTGGAGCGGGCACGACGCCGCGGGATTCGGCGTGCGCGTGAACCAGTCCGGCTTCTATGGCGGCCAACCGACGTTCTACGAGGAGCAGCAGTGGGCCATACGCGGGCTAAGCGAAGGCGAGATCAACAATTACAAATACCTGATCCCGTGGCAGAATCTTCCTTCGCCGCACACGCCGATCGCGAGCGGGCATCATTCCTGGAACAATGCGCGGCCGGACGTGCTTGTGCCGGTAGTGGGCTCGCTTGTGCGCGACGCCCGCCGGACAGACGTGCCGTGGCGGGCATGGGACAACGAGATTGTCGCGATCGCCACCGACGGCAGCGGCACCGTGTACCGCATCGCGCACCACCGCGCCGTGTGGGACCGCAGCGAGTTCTGGGACGATCCGCGCGGCAACATCTCACAGGACGGCCGCTATTTCAGCTTCACGTCCAACTGGGGGAAGAGCGTCGGAGCCAACCGCCGCGACGTGTTCGTGGTGGAATTGCCGGCCGGTGCGGCTCCGCCTCCCACGCCGCAACCGCAGCCCACGCCGGAACCGCAGCCCGGTCCCAACCCGCAGCCCTCGCCCGGCGAGGACGCGCAGAAGCAGGTGCAGATCGGCGCAGTTACGAACGCGGCTAGCTTCCTCGCGACGCCGGTTGCGCCGGGCGCGCTTGTCACGCTGTTCGGCAACGGAATCGGCCCGGCGGAGCCCGCGTTCGGCGATGCGGACTCGTCCGGGCGGCTGCCTACCTCGCTCGGCGGGTTCCAGGTGCGCCTGAACGGCCGCCCTGCGCCGCTGCTGTACGCGCACGCGGATCAGGTGAACCTGCAAGCGCCATACTCGATCGCCGGCATGGACCAGGTCGAGATCGAGCTGTTCTACAACGGAGTGCGAAAGTCCGGCATCACAGCACAGGTGGCCGCTACCGCTCCCGGCATCTTCACGTACGCGGGCGGCGCTGGTCAGGCTGCGGCGCTGAACGAGGACGGCTCGCTGAACTCGGCGCAGAACCCGGCCGCGCCGGGGTCAATCATAGTCTTCTGGGCAACGGGCGAAGGGCTGAGGACTCCGGACGCGGTGGAGGGCGAACTGGCTGAGCCTCCATATGGTAAGCCGGTACTTCCGGTTACGGTCACGATCGGCGGGCGGCAGGCGGAGATACTGTACGCCGGCGCATCGCCGGGTTTCGCCGGACTGATGCAGGTGAACGCGCGCGTTCCGCGGGAAACGCCTTCGGGGGTGCAGCCGGTGGAACTGAATATTGGCTCGACGCGATGCCAGCCGGGCGTGACGGTGCAGGTGAGGTAAACCGGACTAGCGACGTATCGTTAACAACCGGGCGACAGCCCGAGCCTGAACGCGCCTGAGGCCGCCCCATTCCTGAAACGGCTTCATGCAAGGCGCAGTGGTACGGAGAAGCCGGACCAGGGGGTCCGGCGCGGACGAGGGCGTCCGCCCACTGGAGGCATTGGCTCTTAGGCAAAAGGGCCGAACTCGAGTCCAGTGTGGAGCTTCAGCTCCGCACAGGCCGGCCCGCTTAGAAATCGCCGCGCGGGCGGTAACCCGGGCGCGCGCGAACACGCAGCTTCTTGCCTGGATCAGAGACTATCTCGACAGTGATCTTGCGGAAACCTTCGTTCGGGTTCGGCTGCGGATAGTAGGTCACCGTGTACGCGTTCCCGAGCGACTCGCGAATCGCTTCGAAAGCCTCCACCTGCCTCTGCCAGGTGCGCGCGAAGTAAGCCTGGCCGCCGGTGCGCTGCGCGAGGCGGCGGAACACGTTCGCCGAGATGGGATCCTTACTGGTTTCGTTCGTTGAGATGACGTAGATGGGGATGCCCTCATCCTCGGCGACGGCGCGTACGTCGTCGGGAGCGACCATGCTGGCGTTGTCGGGGCCGTTGGAGAAGACGATCAGCACCTTGCGGCCAGGCACTTTAGCGGCATCGCGCAGGGTCAGCAGCATGGTGTTGTAGAGCGCGGCGTCGTCGCCGGCCACGGCCTTGCGCAACCCCGAGATGGCCTCGTTGCGGTCGCGCGTGAGCGGCGCGATGCGGGACAGGTTGCGGCTGAAGGTGTAAATGGCCACCGAGTCCGCCCGGTTGAGCCCGCGCACGAAATCCGCGATGGCGTCGGAGGCGTAGACGAAGCCGCGATACATGTAGTTGCTGGTGTCGAAAAGCACGAAGACGTTCGTGCCGACAAAAGCATCGGGACGCCGGTCGAGCCCGAGCGATTCATCTTCGGCCGAAGAAGGCGCGATGGGCCGCGCCGTTCCGTCCTCGGCTATCTCGACGGCCGGGCGGCTTCCCTCGGCAAAGGTTGCGATCTTCTGCGGGATGCCGTCCTCGAGTATGCGGAAGTCGGACGGCTTCAGCCCCGTGATGTACCGGCCCTTGCTGTCGGTCACCTGGAAACTGAGCACGACCATGTCCACCTTGACGCGGAAGACCGTGCCCGGCCGCTCCTGAACCTGGGCCAGGGCGGCGGATACGAGCATCAGCGCTGTCGCAAACCGCATTCGGCTACTCCTCCCCCGCAGTGTGGACTCCGCCCGCCGCTATGAGCAGGCGCAGACGCTCCTGTTCTCCGACGGCGCGAACCGACCGCAGCACGGCGGGCCAGTCCTCGAGGTGCGTGGCGAAGATCTTTTCCGCTGTCATCCGGGTCCACTCGGGGATCATAGTGTTCAACTCCTCGGGCGACATGTGAACCTGGGCGGCCAGTGCCGCCCAATACAGGGTGTTCGATTCCCAGCTCTCCGCCATAATCCGGCTGGAGTATCCCATCAGTGTCGGGAACGGACGGAGGTGCAGGAGCCCGGGCCGGTAAGACGTCGTCAGTTCCGGCTTGGGCGTCCCGAATAGCGCGGCAATCGCGGCATAGGTGAGTTCGGGCGATTCTTTGGGCATCTCAATGATGCGCCGCGCAAGAAAACTTCCGCCGGCCTGACCGGACTCGCAGGAGTACTTCGCCGCAAGGAACAGCTCGGCGGGAGTGATGTTCCGCAGCGCGCCGGAGACGTCTCCCGCCGCGATGGCCCGCACAATGCGCGCGAGGCGGCCCGGCGTCGTGTGCTCGCGGAGCGCCACGGCAAGCTGATCGCGCTTCGCCGCATCGAAAGCGGCGTCGGCCACCAGCGCCTCGCCGTAGCGAAGATGCAGGGCTATCCATCGGATCTGCGCCGGAGTTGCCTTCCACCACCGCGGCACAATGGCGGAAATCATCATTTGCGGCACCAGGTCGGCCCAGATGAGCGCCTGCTCGCGAGTCGGAATCAGAAAGTTCTGCTCAGCTTCTGCGAGCGCATAGGGCAACCCGGCCAGCGAACCCGACAGCCTGCCGCCGGCGCTCGCGGGCCATCCGACCCCGGGGAGGCCGGTCTTGCGCCAGGTGTGCCGCATCGCGGGGATGCCGATGAAGTCGTGGCCTCGCACAAACGTCTGGCTGGCATGGATCAGTTGGGCGCCAGGAGGCGAGTAGTGGATATACAACAGCCCGACCAGCGTGTCACGAAGTACGGGGGCCAGGTCGCCGCGAATATTCGCTAGTTTTTGCGCGTCATTGCCGGCCCGCTCGATTTCACGCCGAAGGTTCAGGCGGGCCTGCTGCTGGATGTGCCGTTCGCTCCAGTATCCGTAGGCGATGCCGGCCCGCTCGGCCGCGCTGAGGCTCGACTGCGGGGTCTGCAGCTCAGCGATGCGGCTCGCCAGCCGCGCGGCGAGCCTCGCGTCCAGCTTCTCACCGCGCGAGACGCTCTCCAGGTTGTCGGCGAAATCGAACAGCGTGTCTAGCGAAACCAGCCGCTGAGCCTCGAACTTCCGCATCATCTCCTGCACGTAGAGGGTGTGCAGGGCGGCGTCGCGCGGCGACACGGTTCCGGAGAGCAGTTCCATCATGCGGTCTTGCGGCGAAGCCGTCGCGGGCGACCGCGCAGCCGCGAGCAGAGTGCGCACTCCGGCCCGGCCGGCGTCGAACAACTCGCGCCCTTTGGACTGCTTCAGAAACGGAGCGATAACCTCGTTGAGCGCGGCGTCGGGCTCGTCTATCTCGCCGTGGCGGACCATCACCTGCCACAGCCCGGCGAGCGCCTGCATCATGCCGGCCGCATCCGCGCGTTCCAGCGCGTTCCCCATACCATTGATGGCCCCTGCTGCGTCAAGGTAGGCAACGATCGTCTCGTCGCGAAGCAGTGGCGTCTCGTTCAAAAGCGTGAACTGGGCTTCGAAGTCGTGATAGTCGCGGGCAAGGCGCGCGATCGTGGCCGGCCGCAGCGGGTTCGCACGGCCGCGGTCCAGGTCGCTCGCGGCCAGGAAGAACCTGAGCGGTTCGTTGTCTGTTAGCTTCCGCGCGAAGCTGAACAGCGCCTCGATGAGGTCGTCGGCGCCGGTCCACGACGAGGCCCTGCGCGGAAGCCGCACGTCGGACTTGCGGTACTCGCCGCGGGTGAACAGGTCTTTCCACACCTGCAAACCGCCGGGCACATGCGGCGTGCCGTCCGGCCCGATTCGCAACCTTGTCAGCAGCATCATCAGGTCGGCGTTCGACCGGAACACCGGCCGCGCCGGCCCGGGGCTTGTGATGCGCCCGCGCAGGGCGGTGTAGAAACGTCTCAGGCGCTGCGGGTGGGAGACATACTCGGACACGGGGGCCGGTGCGCGCGCAAGCGCGTCGAAGTACCCGGCCAGCCACCCGTCGTCGCGGGCGATCAGCCTGTCGATGAACGCCGCTCCCTTCGACGGCGGCGCGCCGGCAAGTTCCTCCCAGGCGGCCTCAGAGCGCGCACCGCCGGGGACGGCAGCCCTGCCTCCACGTATCTCCAGCATGCCGCCAAAGAAATCGAGCACGTGAGCGAAGGCGCGGAGCCGTTCCGGAGGCACGGACTTGCGCAGCTCGTTCGCGGTCTCCTCGTCCATGTTCGCCATCGCGGTGTAGAGGCGGCACGCCGCCGGATCGGCCAGGAAGGACTCTATGAAGGGCTTTTGCTTGTCCTTGCCGGAAATCCAGAAATCCGGCTCGTAGAGAACGGGCACGCGCGAGGCCTGGTACGGGTGCAGAAAGGGGCGGTTCGTGCGAAGCGCCTGCTCGAGCTCGGCGAGTGGAAAGCCGGAATCGATGGTGATGAACGCGCGCCCGGCGTTCACGGTCTCAAGCACAAGTTCGGAACCGCACCCGCCGCGCATGCGGTAGCCCAGAATGCGGAGCAGTTCGCCGGTTTCCGGGGACTCGCACGAGGCGATGCGGATCTCGTTGCTGTCGCCGGCGAAGGCGGCGAGTTCGCGCGCCTGCGAAACGTATCGCAGCAGCAGCTTCATGTACTCGGTGGGCTCGAGCGATTCGCCCGTATCCGAGGCGCGGTACCCGTTCACGGTCACGTTGCGGCCCAGAACGGCCAGCAGGGTACGAGGATCCTGCTCAGGAGAGATCGCCGCCATCCGGGCGAAGGACGACAAAGGCCCGGGCACGAGAATGGCGCTTTGCTCGAGCAGGGAGTCCGCCCGTTCCGGCACCTTCCAGCCGGCGGCTTGCGCGTATCGAGCGACAGCTTCGGAATCGCCCTCGATCAGGCTCAGCGCAAGGAGGCGCCGCACGATGGCTCCGCGTTGGGACCCGTTCGAGAGCGCCAGCGCTTTTTCGTACGCGGCCGCCGTCTCCGGGTCCGCGTAGCGGTCCAGGAACTCCGCGTACGCCAGCGCGTTTTCCCCGGAGTGCGGCGCGTCCATCGCGGCCTTGCGCAGAAGCGCAAGAGCCGCCCGCGAGTTCCCTTCGCGCTCCAGCGCCTGTGCCTGTTGAAGAAGCTGCGGCTGTGCGAGCGAAAGAACCGGTCCCAGCGTCAGAAGGACAACCGTCGCGAGTGCGTTCATTCCCGCTCCGAGTCTCTGAACTTATCTTAATCTAACGATGCGCCCGATTCGCACTGCACTCAACGGCACGTTTCGCGCGCGTTCCCGAATTCTAAGCCGCAAGGCCGTTGCAGACAATAGGGAAACTTCCCGGAAGCGGGTTACATCCCGGGCAGCCTACTGCGGCGGGTAGCCGACCGTCTGGGACAGTGTTATACGCTGATTGGGCCGCAGCTTGAGCACTTTAGCGAGTTCCTCGCGGTTCACCAGACCGCGCACGACCGTTGCGAGTCCCTCCGACGCGCAGAAAAGGTAAACATTTTGGGCGATGAAGCCGGTGTCGGCATTTGTGAAGAGCTGCGTGGACTCGGAGTTGGGGTCGCGGCCGGTCTTGGAGAGATCGGCGACGTAAACGAGGTTTACCGGTGCGGTGGCGACGAAGTCCTGCGAGCCGGTGTACTTGCGAAGGTCGCCGGAAGCCACCTCGCGGAGCAGGTTCTTCTGGGCGTCGTAGACGTAAGCGCCTTCGGGAAGCACGACGTAAACCGATGTCTCCTGCCAGTTGACAGCGGAAGGCGCAGTACGGCGGCCGTCAGGCCGGTTTATCCCGAAAGCAGCCCAGAGCAGGTTCGAAAGCACCTGCGGCGGCAACGGGCGTGAGCTGAACTGGCGCGAAGACTTGCGCTCCTTGAGGACCGTCATCAAAGGTTTGCCGCCCGTGGTTTGAGGCGGAGGAAGCTGTATGTCGGCGGCGGTGGCGAAACCGGCCGCTGCGAAGAGGAAGAGGACGATCGAGTGGCGCTTCATGAGAAGCATTCTACGCCGGGATTGCGCTTCAGGAACGCCCTGCGAGGGGTTTCACGATCGAACCGCCGCACACACCCACACCGCCCTGCAGCAGGGCCGCGAGGAATGTCGCGAGCACGGAGTACACCGAGTTCTCGTTAACGGGGTTGCGCCCTGGCAGGCGGAACGTGGCGGGAAGCTCCTTCAGCAGTTGAACGCGGATGGCGTCAGGCAGGACGCGGCCGGTGCGGTCGCGAACGTTGGCCACCGAGAGAGGCGTCTGAAGCACACACCCGCTCTGGCCGTCGACGTAGAACTGGCAACGCGAGAACCAGCCGAGATTGGCCGGGTCCGCGGCGTTGAACAGCAGAAGCGGACCGCGGCGGTTGGCGAGGCGCAGATCGAGGACGAGCGCTCGCGGGCTATCGGTAACGCGGCATTCGAAGCCCACCTGCGTCGCCAGACCGGTGATGAAATCCGCGTCGAATTCGAGCTGGATCAGCTTCTGCGTTCCCGCCGTGACTACCTGCATGTCTCGTTCTACCTTATTTTATCGTGAGCGCCTCAAGAGCGCTCTCGTACGCCTCATATGCTTCGCGTCCCCACAGAACGAAGATGGCTTCCTCCACGGTGGAGGCCTCGTGCGCGAGGAAGTCCGCGACGGCGCGCAAAGCGACGGGAGCGGCCTCGTGGAGCGGATATCCGTACGCCCCGGTGCTGATAGACGGAAACGCGATGGTTGTGAGAGAGCGTTCGCCCGCCATGCGCAGCGCGGTTGTGTAACAGGACGCAAGCAGCTCCGGCGCCCGCGCGGCATCCCGCCAGTAGACCGGGCCGACGGCGTGGAAAACGAAGCGCGCGGGCAGACGCCCAGCCGTGGTAGCCACCGCGCTGCCTGTTGGGCATCTGCCGCCGATGCGCGGCCGTATCTCATCGAGGTCGCTCATGATCTCCGGTCCGCCGGCGCGGTGGATCGCGCCGTCGACTCCGCCGCCACCACTGAGCGATGCGTTGGCCGCGTTCACGATGGCGTCGGCCGGAACTCTCGTGATGTCGCCCTCAATGAGACGGATGCGTTTGCCGTTCGTGAGCGTGCGGGTCATGACTGTATAAAAGCAGAAATGAAACCGTTTGTGAGTAGCGGGCCGGCCGCGTGGATCTGCGTGGAGATGCGCCCTTGAGCCGGCTGCGCGACCGGCTTAGTAGCCGAGCCGCTGTTTGAGCTGGCGGACGCGGTCGCGCGCGACGGTGAGTTCGGTGCGGCGCTCGTCCTTCAACCTCACCAGGGCGCGTCCGGAGAACCAGGCGTCAACTTCCTGCACCACTCGATATTGAGCAGCGTGGAGCGGTGGATACGGATGAAGCGCCCGGGGTCGAGCTTCTGCTCCAGTTCCGCAATGCTGTGATCGACGGCGTAGTTGCGGCCGCTGGCAACGGCGAACGTGAGCTTGTCCTGAGCGAAGAAGTGCGTGATGCGGGAGGTTTCGATGAGCGGCACGCGCTCGCCCGTGCGCGATGCCACGCGGTCGAGATACCGGCGCTCGGGCGCGCGCAGTGATGCGGCGAGTTGCTCCAGAACCGAACGCAACTCCGGGCGAGCGAGCCAGTCCGGGCGGGCGCCGCTCAGGCGATCGAGCTTCGCAACGGCGCGGTCGAGCTGCGCGGGCTCCACAGGCTTCAGCAGGTAGTCGAGTTCACCTCGAACGCTTTGAGAGCGTACTGATCGTAGGCGGTCGTAAAGATGACCGCGGGCTGGTCCGGCAGCGTGGCCAGAAGCTCGAAGCCGTTCATGCCGGGCATCTGAATGTCGAGGAACAGAACGTCAACACGCTTGCGGGAGAGAAACGCGGCGGCGGCTTCGGGGTCTGTGGAGCTGCCGGCTATGTCGAATCGTCCGGTTGCGGCGAGCAGCCGCGACAGCCTGCGGATGGCGAGGGGTTCGTCATCGACGATGTGGGCGCTGAACGTCATGCCCCGGTAGCCGCCTCGAGCGGCACAATGAGCCTGACGGCCGGACGGCCGTCCGAAGCGGACGAGGACAGGCCCGCTGCATCGCCGAACAGGACGTTAAGGCGGCTCGCGAGATTGGCGATGCCGTGACCGGGCGGCGCCTGTTCGAGCCGGAAGCCCTTCCCGGTGTCGGACACCACCAGCTCGACGCCGTTCGCGGCGGCGCGGGCCGAGACGCGCACCTCCCCGCCCTCCCGGCACGGCGCGATGGCGTGCTTCACGCTGTTCTCCACGAGAGTCTGCACGGCGAGAGGCGGCACGCGCGCGCTTTCGAGATCGCGGGGCACGTCAATCAAGTAGCGGAGGCGATCGCCGAAGCGCGCCTTCTCGATCTCGAGATAGTCGCGCACGATGCGGATTTCCTGTGCGAGCGGGACCAGGCCCTCCGCGCCGGCGTCGAGCGAGAACCGCAACAGGGCGGCGAGGCGGCCGACAATCGCTTCGGCGCGCCTGGGGTCCTCCGGAATTAGCGAGCTGATGGAGTTCAGGGTGTTGAGCGTGCGGCACGCGACGGTTTCGTACTTGTCGTAGGTGGCGATCGCAAGCAGCGTGAGGCTGTCGCCCGGCTGAACGTTCATCGAGCGCGCAAGGCCGGAGCCGATCAGCGCTTCGTTCGCGGAAGTAGAGTCAGCGGGGGCAAGGTCGCGTCCGTTCGTCACGCGCAGGTTGAAGCCCATCTTGCGTTCCAGTTCCGGCACAACGGCTGTCGCCATGTAGGTGCCCGACTCATATAGCCGCACGATGCGGGCAGCGCGGTCGAGCAGGCGCTGGTCGTGGGTTGAGAACAGGAACGTGATCCCGAGCGAGGCGTTGAGGCTGCGCATGAGGCCGATCAGGTGCGTGGCGTTTTGAGTGTCGAGGTTGGCGGTGGGCTCGTCGGCAAGGACTAGGGCCGGGCGGTGCACGATGGCGCGCGCCACTGCGAAGCGCTGCTTCTCGCCGCCGGAAAGGAGATCGGGCCGGTGGC
>JBLNBX010000225.1:0-22937 GCA_050260275.1 bacterium | reverse complement strand
GAAAGTAGACTTATCGACGGCCTGATCGAGATTGTTGGCAAAGATGGCGTGCTCTGCACCGAAGAGGACCTGGCAGCATACAGCTACGACGGCACGTTTGCCGAGGGGCGGCCAGACGTCGTCGTGCTGCCGCAAAGCACAGAACAGGTAAGCCGCATAGTGAAGCTCGTATCCGGCGCGCGGCTCCCGATAGTCGCGCGCGGTATGGGGTCCGGGCTTGCGGCAGGCTCGATCCCTGTCCCTTCCGGCGGCGTGGTGGTCTGCTTCACGCGGATGAACCGGATCCTGGAGATCGACAAGGCAAACTCCACCGTTCACGCGGAAGCCGGCGTCATCACCGCTGAGCTTCAGGCCGAAGTCGAAAAGCACGGGCTTTTCTACCCCCCGGACCCATCCAGCATCCGGCACTCAACCATTGGCGGGAATATCGCATGTAACGCGGGGGGCCCGCGCTGCCTGAAGTACGGCGTGACCGGCAATTATGTGCTCGGACTTACTGTCGTCCTTGCAGACGGAAGAATCCTCCAGACCGGTGGCAAGCCCATCAAAGATGTCACGGGCTACAACCTAAATGCGCTGTTTACGTCCTCCGAAGGTACGCTGGGGCTGATCACCGAGGCTATACTGCGCCTCATCACGAGGCCGCGCCACTTCCGCACGGCACTGGCTGAGTTCCTTTCCCTGGAGGACGCAGCACGTACCGTCAACGCAATTCTTTCCGCGGGAGTGGTCCCGGCAAGCCTGGAGCTCATGGACCAGACCGCGATTGTCTGCATAGAAGAAGCGATGCACCTCGGCTTGCCGGTGGACGCCGAAGCAACTCTCATCATCGAAACGGATGGGGCGGACGAGGAAACAGTTCTCCGCGAGATACAGATTTCGGCAAGTGTGTGCCGGGAGAACGGCGCCCGCTCAGTGAATATCGCGCAGGATGAGGCCGGGCGCGCCGCCTTGTGGAGAGCGCGCCGCTCGATCTCGCCTTCCCTTGCGCGCAAGGCTCCGAACAAGCTGGGTGAGGATATCACAGTGCCGCGCGCTGCGATTCCCGAGGTGGTCCGGCGTTTGCGCGCGATCAGCGCCCGCCACGGGCTGCCGATAGTGATATTCGGGCACGCGGGCGACGGCAACCTGCATCCCAACATTCTTTTCGACAAGCGCCGGCCGCATGAATGGGCAAAGGTCGAACGGATGGTGCCCGAGATATTCGAGGCTGCGCTCGAACTGGGCGGGACGCTTTCCGGGGAACACGGCGTGGGCGTGCTAAAACTGCCATATCTGGAGCGCGCGCTTGGACCGGTTTCACTGGATATTCAGCGGCGGATCAAGCAGGCGCTCGACCCGATGGGCATCCTGAATCCGGGCAAGGCGCTCCTGCAGTAAACCGCGCCGCGGCCCGCCACATATTATGCTGCCCTCCACGCTGCCGCGGCACTGTCCGGAGGCGAGTCACTTGCAGCAGCATCGAATCAGATACACTGTGCATACTATGCCCAGACCTACCTCATTTACCCGCGACATCCTTGAAGCGGCACTAACGGGCCTCGAGGAACGGCGGCGGCAACTCGACAGTCAGATAGAATCCGTGCGGCAGATGCTAGGCCGTCACGGCGGCCGTGTTATTGCCATCGCAGCCAATACTGCGCCGGCGCCGAAGTCCCGGATAAGCGCCGCCGGGCGTGCTCGGATCGCCGCCGCGCAGCGCAAGCGCTGGGCGGCGAAGAAAGGCACTACCGGGGCGCGCGCAGCGAAGAAGCAAGGCGCGAAAACCGCAGCGAGCAAGGCCCCACGAAAGCGCAGGCTGAGCGCCGCAGGCCGGAAGGCCATCTCCGAAGCGGCCCGAAGGCGCTGGGCGGCGGTGAGGGCGGCGAAAGAGGCGGCCGGGTAACACCTGCACCGTTGGCGGGCTGTCAGCGTCGATGACAATCGCGCCGGGGATGAAGCGTACCGGCCGCTGCTCAACAGCGCTGCGCCCCTCTTCGGCACGGCGCCGCGCTGGACGACAGAAACAAACGGACACGAAACAGAGGGACAAAACGAAAAGGCCGGCCAGCCGTGAACGGTCGCCGGCCCTGAGTTCCAAGCCGTAACTACTTCTTCCAGTGCACCATCGGCAGGCCGGGCACGGGAGCGCGGAAGTACGGAATGCGCTTGCCCTTGAGCGAGCCGATGTAAACCGTTTGCAAATCCGGGCCGCCGAACGTGACGCTGGCCATCCAGGGCGCTATGCCCTGGCCGGTGGCGAACAGGACGTCCTCGGTCACCGCGCCGCGCAGGAACTGCTGTTCGAGCGCTTCAACCTTGGCCGGGTCGCCTTCGTCCAGCAGGATCTTCAGGTCACCCTCGGGCGTTAGCACGAACAGCTTGTCCGAGTAGACCATCGTGCCCCAGAGGTTGCCGTAGCTGTCGAATGCGATCCCATCGGGCCACGCGCCCTTGCCGAGACTGGTCGGCCCGAAGATCTCGCGGTTCGACAGATTGCCCTTGTCGTCCACGCGCAGCCGGCTGATGCACCCGCCCGTCGTCTCGACGACGTACATCCATTCTTCGCGCGCGTCAAACCGGATCTCGTTCGTGAACCGGAAGCCATCCGCCACGATGTGGAACTTGCCGTCGATGTACCGGGCGATGTAGCCGTCCGGGAGGTCCGTGCGGAGCGCGGTCATCCAGTTCTTGATGCGTGTGGTGACCGTGATCCAGATGCGGTCCTTCGAGTCGCGGAGCACGAAGTTGACTTTGCCGATCGGCTCGCCGTCGATGCTGTCGGCCAGCACGCGCGTTTCGCCGTCGCGCGTCATGATCTCCAGACAGTCCGTACCGAAGTTCGCGATCAGGATGTCGCCGTTAGAGGCAAAGGCCAGGCCGTTGGGAAGCGTTCCGGTAAGGAACCTCGTGGCCTCGTCGGGTGCCGCGTCGAAGTGCTCCGACCGCTTCTGCGTTACCAATTGCTGGGTGCCGTCCGGGTTGATCCGGGTGACGCCGCCGCGTGCATCCGCGGCCCACAGCGTGCCGTCAGGTTCGGCAAGAATGCATTCGGGCCGGTGCAGGTCGGTGCCAACGTACTGCACTGCGCTCTTGTCGAGTTCGAAATCGAGTATGGGGTTGCGCATGCCAGCTCTCCTGAATAGAGGACGGGACCTCTAGTCCGGGAAGTCCACGTCCTCGAAAAACTTGTACGTTGAGAGGTCAGAAGGCGGCGCGAAGCAGCACACGACCTTCATATCCTCGTTGCCCGTGTTCTGGAGCATGTGAACCGAGCCCTGCGGAAACAGCACCGCCGAGCCTTCCTTCACCGGCGCGACGCTGCCGTCCACCAACACTCTGCCGCTGCCCCGGATGATGTAGATCAGTTCCTCTCCATTGGGGTGGGAGTGCGCCGGGCGGACCTTCTCCCCCGGCGCTACCTCTATCACGCAAACAGAAAGGTACTTGGGGCCGATGCGCTCCGAGTTGGCGATCCAACGGAGCATGCGGCCGGGCAGATCCAGCGCCGGAATGTCGTTCTCATTCAGCGTCCGCACGCTCATGCCTTCACCCTCTTCACGATGGCTTCGGCCATCTGCTTCGGGCTGAGCCCGAAGGCTTCGATCAACTGCTTGTAAGTGCCCGAGTGGATGAACTGCGGGCGTCCGTTTGCGTCGAGAGTGTTGATCGCCATCAACCGGCTGGCGTCGATCGAATCGCGGTTCCGCGACAGCGTCTGCCAGAGGTGCCGCCAGATGTAACCGTTGTTCTGCTCGGCTACCAGCAGCAGCTTGCTGGAGTCGTACAGCTTCAGAAGCAGGTCCTCGTCGATCGAGGGCATGTCTACCACACCAACATTGACTCCGCTCTTCGCGCACTCGGCCGAGGCGGCGAGCGCCTCATGGACGCCGCGCCCGCTGCTGATGATCACGGCCGCGTCCTGCGGGCTCTCGCACAGCACATAGCCCTTGCCGAACTCGAACTCGAAATCTTCGCCATACAGCACCGGCGAGCTCGCGCGCATGACGCGAACGTACACCAGGCCGCGATTGCCGGCCGCGATCCACTTCATGATCCCGAGCAGTTGCTGCGGGCACGACACATCGACGATCTTCAGGTGCGCCATGCCGTCGAAGATCGTAATGTCGTCGTTGCCCATGTGCGTGGCGCCGTTGGTGCGGGTCTCGAAGTTCGCCGCCGTAGCGACGAACGTGAGATCCAAACCATGACCCTCGCTCAGCCAGCCGTCGGGCCGCTCGATCGCCTCAAGCCGCTCCTGATGTCCAACGGCGATCCGCCGCAGGACCTTCCAGTCGAAGAACGGGCAGAACGTGCTCACCCAGGCGTTGTAGCCGAGCGCGGCGTAGGCCTCGCCGATGTTCATCATGTTCGCTTCGGCCACGCCGACGTTGAGCGCGCGGTTCTGGTCCACCGCCCTGACGCCCGCCTCTAGCCCGCTCGTGGAGCCGAGGTCCGCGTCGATCGAGACAATGCGGGGGTCGCGCGCAAACACCTTCATCACCGCCGTGATGATCTTGGCAGCCTCGTAGTCCTTGCCCTTTTCGATCTTGGGAAGCGCGCTCGCGTCGTACTTGATGCTCTTGTCACGCACGGGAGCGCGGCGGGTGACCGCCGGGCCCACTACGGCAGTAGCCGTGATCTCGCCCGGCTGCACTTCCTCCAGCCGGATGCGCATCCGCGCCGCGATGGCCCGCACCGTCTCGCGGAGGCGATCCCCGTCCGGCTGATTTCCGAGCGCACGGTACAGCTCGCCAAATTCGGCCACGCGGGCTTTCCGAAGCTCAATCTGGAGAGCCATCTCCTGTTCCATGATGGCCTCGGGCATCGTGATCTTGTGCCCGTTCATGGTGGCGGAGAAGCCGCCATGGCCCTTCGTTGTGCGGCAGATGATGACCGTCGGTTTTCCGTTGCGCTCGCCGTTCCGGAACTGATCGAGTGCGCGGCAAACGCTGTCAAAACCGGTTGCATCTATGTCGAACACCTGCCAGCCAAAGGAGCTAAACACAGAAGCGAGATCGGGGAGCGGAAAGACCAGGCGATCCACGATGTCGAGCTGGCCGTCGTTGCGATCCACCAGAACGCAGAGGTTGTCCAGCCGCTTGTGAGCGGCATACATGACTCCCTCCCAGATGGGCCCCTCCTGCAGCTCGCCATCTCCGGTCATGCAGAAGACATCGAACCTCGGGCTTGACTTGCCGGCCAGCGCAAATCCCTGCGCCACCGACAATCCCTGCCCCAGTGGCCCGGTGGAAATGTGCACGCCGGGAAGGATCGGTCCGGGATGGCCGTTGAGAATGCTCTCGTACGAACGCGAGTTCTTAAGCACGGAGCGGTCGAAATAGCCCAGCTCCGCGAATATCGACGCCATTGGAGCGACAGCGTGCCCCTTGCTCAGGACGAACATGTCCTGACCGCGCCGCGTGGGGTTCTCAACGTCAAGGTTGATATACCCGCCGTAAAACAGGGATACCAGCGGGACTATCGCCGAAAATGCACCTCCCGCGTGAATGCCGCGGTCAATCGCATCGCGGCATTGCTCGAGGGAGAGAATACGGATATCGGAATCCTTGATGGCAAGAAGCCCCAGTATGGCCGGACGCAGGCGCTGAAGTTCAACCGCTTCCTCGCGCGCGCGAGCCGGCACTACCGCCGTAGCTCCGTCGTAAGCAATCATCGTTCTTTCTTTCCGCTCCCCTTACTTCACAATCCAGGGTTACTTGTAGATCCAGCCGCCCTCGGCATGCAGGCTCTGGCCGGTGACGTAGGACGAGTCGTCAGAGCAGAAGAACGCCGCACACTTACCCATCTCGCGGATGGTTCCCGGACGGCCCATCGACAGTTGCGCCATGACGCCGGGCCGGATCTCATCGTTCTTGAGAACCCAGGCGGTCATATCCGTGTCGATGATGCCCGGATGGAGACAATTCACGCGGATTCCATACGGCGCCATCTCTACCGACATGTTCCGGGTCAGCGCCTCTAAGCCGAGCTTCGTCGGAGCATAGTGGGTGCGCCCGGGCAGCACTTTCGCCGCCTGCACAGACCCGATGATGAGGATCACGCCCTTGCGCTTTTCGGCCACCGCCTTGCGGCAGTACACTTGCGAACACAGCCACGGGCCGCGCGCGTTGATGTCGACGAGCTCCGTCCACTGCTCATCGGTAAGTTCCAGGAACGGAACGATCGTTTCGATCCCGGCGTTGTTGACCAGGATGTCGATCGGCCCGAGTTCGTTCCAGACGCGCTCGACCATCGCCTCCACTTCTGGCCGCTTGGAGACGTCAGCCTTCACCGTGATGGCTCGCCGGCCCTGTTTCCTGACGTAGTCCGCGACCTCCTCGGCTGCTTGCGCGCTCCTGGAGTAGTTCACGGCAACATCTGCGCCTTCTTCGGCGAACACCTCGGCGATTCCGCGCCCGATGCCCCGGCCCGCGCCGGTTATGAGTGCTACCTTATTCTGAAGTCTCATCTTGCTGATCCTTGCGCTTTGTCGCGAGTTTTAAATCAGTGAATCGTCCAACCGCCATCGACCATCAGTACGTGACCAACCACCTGGGCCGACAACTGAGGACAGGCCAGGAACAGGACAGCTCCAACCAGATCCTCCGGCTGGTTCCATCGTCCGCTGGGAATCTTCTCGTTTGTCGCCCACTCCTTGTAACCAGGCCGTTCAAGAATCGGCCTGCGCGACTCGGTCTCGGTGATGCAGGGAGCGACCACGTTCACCACAACGCCCTGCTTAGCCCACTCGAGCGAGAGAGCGCGCGACAGTTGATGCACGGCGGCCTTTGCGCCGGCGTAGATTGCACGGGTCTTGAAAGCCGAGATCGCGAAGTTCGAGCCGATGTTGATGATCCTGCCACCGCCCTGCGGCAGCATAATCTTCGCCGCTTCCTGGCACGCGAAAAAGACACCCTTCACGGTGGTGTCCATGGTGCCGTCGTAATCGGCCTCGGTTGCGTCGATCGCCGGTCCAGTGCAGGTCCAACTTGCATTGTTCACCAGCACGTCCAGGCGGCCGAACGTCTCCTTCACCTTTGCGAACGCGGCGCGGATCTGGCTGACGTCGCCTACGTCGAGCGGCGTCAACAGAGTCTTGCGGCCCATCTTCTCGATTTCGGCCTTCAGGCTTGCGAGCGCCTCCTGATGGTAGGAGGGATGCTCGGCGAGCACCAGGTGGGCGCCCGCCTTCGCGAGGCCTAGCGCGATCGCACGGCCGATGCCCTGCGACGGGCCAGTCACCATCGCGATTTTGTCCGTCAGTTGAAAGCTTGAGTAATCCATTTTTGTGCTCTTGTTCAACAGCTACGTTCGCGCCGTCAGGGCCGCGAGCGACAGCCTAGTGCGTGTTCAGTACTCCGTCCCAGGTATCGACCTTCTGCTGCTTCTTCTCCTCTTCGCTGAACCAGGTGCTGGTGACGCACTTCGATTCGGTGAAGAAGCGGATGCCGTCTTTACCCAGCGTGTGCAGGTCGCCGAAGAACGAATTCTTGTGGCCCGAGAAGGGGAACATGCCCACCGGGACCGGGATCCCGACGTTGATTCCCACCATGCCACCGTGCGTGCGCTTGGCGAACTCGCGCGCGTAGTAGCCGTTCTGCGTGAAGATCACCGAGCCGTTGGCGAACCGGTTGGCGTTCATTATCGCGAGGCCTTCCTCGAAGTCCTTGACGCGCTTGATCACCAGCACCGGGCCGAAGATCTCTTCGTCGCCGCAGCTCATACCCGGCTTGACGTGGTCGAAGATGCACGGGCCCAGGTAGAAGCCACCTTCGTAGCCCTTCACCGTCACGCCGCGGCCGTCCAGCACAAGCTTCGCGCCTTCGGCGATGCCCTTCTCGATCCAGTCGAGGACGAACTTGCGATGGCCCGCGGTCACCAGCGGCCCCAGCTCGGACGTCTTGTCGTATGCCGGCCCGATCTTCCTCTCCTTGGCGAACTTCACAAGGAGCTCAACCAACTGGTCCGCGATGCTCTCCTGCACACAGACTGCGGGCAGGGCCATGCAGCGCTCGCCGGCGCAGCCGAAAGCGGCGTTGATGATGCCGCGCGCCGTGCGCTCCAGCGGAGCGTCTTCGAGCACCAGGGCGTGGTTCTTGGCCTCGCACAGCGCCTGTACGCGCTTGCCGTTCGAGGCGGCGGTGCCGTACACGTGCAGGCCGACGGACGTCGATCCAACGAAAACTACGCCTTTCACATCGGGGTGCTTCAGGATGAGGTCGGCTTCGGTGCGGCTGCACGTCACCAGGTTCACGACACCCTTCGGCAGCCCGGCTTCATAGAGCAGCTCGAGCATGCGCATCGAGGTCATCGGCGTCATGCTGGCTGCCTTAAGTACCATCGTGTTGCCGGTCGCGATGCAGAGGGGCACGAACCATCCCATCGGGATCATGGCCGGGAAGTTGAAGGGAGCGATGCCGGCAAACACACCGAGCGGTTCGCGGTACAGCACCGTATCGTAACCCCTCGATGCGTCCATGAGCGACTCGCCCATCATCAGCGACGGGATGCCGCACGCGAGTTCCACCACTTCCCTCGCCTTCAGGACATCGCCCTTGGCCTCGTCCCAGACCTTGCCGTTCTCCGTGCAGACCGACAGCGTCAGTTCGTCAAGGTGCTCGTCGATCAGTTCGCGGAATTTGAACAGAACCTGCGTGCGCCGGATGGCGGGAGTGTTCGCCCAGCCGGGGAAAGCTTCCCTGGCGGACTCGATCGCCATGTTGACTTCTTCCGCCGTGCATCGGGGCGCTTGCGCGATAACTTGGCCGGTGCTCGCGTCGTATATGTCGAAATATTGTCCAGACTTCGTTTCGCGAGACTCGCCGCCAACGAAGAAACCAAGCTTCTTAATTCCAGTTGCAAGCATTTTGTTTACGTTCTTCCTTGTGCCCGGACCACTTACTGGGGCTTCTCAATCGATACCCGCCTCTACGCATGGCCCGTACGGACCCGAAGATGAGCCGCGCGCGCGTGCCGAGGGGCACGAACATTTGAAATCGTCCCCCTGTGCGTAAAGAATCATTCTATCAACTCGTCATTCCCGCTGCGCCGCAGCCTTTTCGCGGCCTCGGCCGAGCGACTCGCTGATCGCCCGCGCAATGGTTACCACCTGCCAGATGCAGACGTCGAATCTGTGATCTGGAACGCGATTCGCCGGGGCAGATATTCCGATAGAGCCGATGATGGTGCCGTCCTGGTCACGAATCGGCCCGGCGACGCAGCGCAGCCCTTCCTGATACTCGCCGTCGTCGCGCGCGTATCCGAGCTCCTTGACCCGCGCGCACTCGTCAGCCAGCGCGTCCAACGAAACTATGGTTCGCGCGGTGTACGCCTTCAGCGGCTCCGCCAGAAAGAGCGCCCGTAGCTGCCGCGCGTTCAGGTCCGCCAGGAGCGCCTTGCCGTGCGCCGTGCAGTACAGCGGCACCAGATCTCCAACCTGGCCCGATACGGCGATCACGTGATTCCCACTTACGTGGTCTACAAATAGGGCCTTGTCTCCCTCACGTATCGCCAGGTGCGCGGTCTCACCGGTTTGGGCAGACAGTTCCTTCAGGTACGAGTGCGCGATCTTGACCAGCATGTCGCCCCAGTCGTAATGGTGCGACAGACGCCAGAGGGCCGGCCCGAGGATGTAGTCTTTGCGGCCGCTCGGATGCGCCAGAAATCCACGTCTTTTTAACGTGTTGGCCAGCCTGAAGACACTGCTGCGGTCGATACCGAGCAGCTTTGCCAACTCGGCGAGCGCCACGGGCTGTGCGGATTTCGCGACGAACTCCACAATCATGAGCCCACGATCCAGACTCTGGATTGAGGGCGTCGGACCTCGTTTGGCCGGTTGATCGGCCAACGTAGCGCCCTGTCCTTTTTCCAATGCTGCTGTCGGTGCTGCACCGCCTCTGCCTCGAATCATATGCGTCCCCTGTGCCGGCAGGCAGCCGTCTTCCCCACCGGCCAGGCCGCAGCCACACAGCCACGCGCGTGTCCGAGCCCGACATCTCTCAGCAGCCGCGCAGCAGGCGACCCCTGGCCTGTTACGCCTCGATCTCTAACCGGCATTCAGCCGGCCCGGCTTATTCAAACACTAAAAACTCAGTGCCGAGCTTCTTGCCTGAGCTATTGTATTTCCCTGTGCTTCCGATAATCTAATCCTTCGCGCACGCCCGGGCTTCCCTGAAGGTACGCGCCGTCGTGTTCCTGATTGTACTTGGCAGCGGAGGGCGGGCAGGGACTTCGCCTCGCCTGGTGAGGGCAGTCTTCGGAGTGGTGTTTCTCCGCGATAGTTGTGCGCGATTCCGCGCCGGGAAAACCCAGACCTAACCATTGGCAGGCGACCATCACGCTCCGGATGGACGGAACGCGCGGCAACAACTCGCAAGTCGCTGCTCCCTGAGGGTATTCCCGGTTGACATGGGCTCCCTGGCAACCACGGCGGGTCAATGCGGTTGCACATTGTGCAACTCATGTTGTGCCAAGGCCTCTTCGCGATGGGAGTGTACATTATGTGTGGGGAGAAGTCAATCGGGGGAACACGGCCAGTTTTGGCCGCTTCGGATAGACTATATGGCTATGACTTCTCGCCGGATCGGCGCTGAGGACTCCGACGTGCCGCGCGCCGCCAGGCTGGCGTATCTCGTAGCCCAGGTCCCGGCGGTTCACCATGCCTACTTGCTGAGCGAGATAACTGCCCTGCGAGGGCAGGGATTCGACGTGAAGGTCGCCTCCATCAACTCTCCTGACCGGCCGCCCGATGCGCTTACGCCGGAGGAAGCTGACGAGACCCGGAACGCCTTTTACGTGAAGGCAAGCGGTCCGTTCGCTGCCGCGGCCGCGCACCTGTGGACGCTCATGCGATATCCGGCCCGGTATATCGCGGCGTTGGCGTTCGCGCTCCGTATGGGGCGTGGCAGCTTCCGCAAAACCCTCTATGGTTTCTTCTACTTCACCGAGGCTGTCATTGTCGGGCGCTGGATGACCCGCCATGCCCTGGAACACGTGCACGTGCATCACGCGACCAATGTGGGACTGCTCCTCTCCCGCATATTCCCGGTAACTGTCTCGTTCACGTTTCACGGTTCGGCCGAGTTCTACGACCCCGAGGGCACGTTCCTGGCGGAGAAGATCCGGCGCTCGCTGTTTTCCCGCGCCATCAGCTTCTACGGCCGCAGCCAGTTGATGCGCGTGTCGGAGCCGCGGGACTGGGAAAAGCTCGAAGTGGCGCCGCTAGGGGTCGACACGGCCCTGTTTGCCCCGCCGGCCGCCCGCCCCAGCGCGCCGCCTGTCGAGATTCTCTGTGTCGGACGGCTGTCCGCCGAGAAGGGCCACCCCGTACTGATAGCGGCTTTCGAACGCGTCGTCCGGAGCGGCCGCAACGCCCGCCTGCGCCTGGTGGGCGATGGGCCGTACCGCCCGGCGCTCGAGCGGCAGGTCTCCGAGCTCGGCCTCAGCGGTTACGTGCTCTTCGAGGGCGCTCTGAATCAGCCCGAACTCCGCCGCGTCTACGCGGAGGCGCACGTGATGGTGCTGCCCAGCTTCGCCGAGGGCATACCAGTAGTGCTCATGGAAGCCATGGCCACGCAACTGCCGTGCATTGCCAGCCAGATCACCGGCATACCCGAACTGATTGAGCACGGTTCGAGCGGATTGCTAGTCACTGCTTCGCACGAAGAGCAGCTCGCCGCGGCCATGATCTGCCTGATCGATTCACCGGCGACCCGCGAGCGACTGGCCATCGCGGCCCGCGAGCGCATCCTGCGCCATTTCGATGTCCACACCAACGCCGCCCGCCTCGCGGACATCTTCCGCCGACGCCTTTCGACCGGCGCAGCTGCCGCCGAGCTGGCCGAGGCCGTCGCGCGTTTCTGAGGCGCGCCGCCATCCCTCCAGCTTCTGGCGGAAACGGCCGAAAAACAGCTACGATGGAACGCTCCATGGCAACCTCGCCAGCCAATGCGCACTCCCCGTCATCGGAGCGTTTCCTCAAGAACGTTCTGTGGACCTGGGTGGGCGGTGCGCTCACAATCTTTGTCGGGCTGGTTCTGTCGCCCTACGTCATCCGCAAGTTGGGCCCCGAGGGGTACGGCCTATGGGCGTTGCTGTACTCGCTGGTTGGCTACTACGGTCTGCTGGACCTCGGAGTGCGATCCTCCATCGTACGGTATACGGCCTACTTCCACGCGAGCGGCGACATGAGAGATGTCAACGAGCTCATCAACACCGTCATCGCGTACTACACCGCCGGCGCTTCCATCCTCGTTCCGGTATCTTTCGTCCTCTCCCGCTATGCGGACCGCATATTCAACGTCTCGCCCGCATTTAGCCAGGACTTTTCGCGGCTGGTGATCGTCGTCGGGCTGTCAGCGATGATAGGCATAAACGTGTTCGCCGCCGCGCTTCAGGGTCTGGGGCGCTTTGAACTGTGCACTCGCATCTCGGTGGTGACCATCGGCATACGCTCGATTGGCGCGTTCCTGCTGCTGTATTTCGGCTTCGGTCTGTTCGCGCTGGGCGTGAACGTGCTCGCCGCACAGATCCTTTCCTACGGCGTCGGTTACGTGGCCTTCCGCCGTGCGCTGCCCGAGTTCCGGCTGTCGTTTCGGCTGGCCAGGTTCCGCATGCTTCGCCGCATCTGGGACTACTCGGCCCACACTTTCGTCGCCAACATCGCCGTACAGTTGCTCAATCAATCACCCGCCGTTCTGATAGGACTCTTACGCCCGGCCGCCTTAATCGGGTATTTCTCCTTTCCAAGCAAGCTCATACAGTACTCGGCAGACTTCATCGAACGCGTCGGCAACGTCTCGCACTCGGCGGGAACGGCTCTGGCCGCCAGAGGCGACGCCGAGCCGCTGAGGCGGCTCGCAATCTACGCCAACCGTTACTGCCTCATACTGTTCGCGCCGTTGGGGTTGTTCTTCATCGTCTATGGCGGCGACCTGCTGCGGGTATGGATATCTCCCGACTTCGCGGCCAACAGCACGGCTGCCCTGCTGCCGCTCGTCCTGGGGGGTGGGCTTGCGATGGCTGCACAGCACAACTCAGGGGCCCTCCTGTATTCGCTTGGCGAGCACCGCCGTTACTCGCGCGCCCTGCTGGTTGAGGCCGCATTCAGCATCAGTTGCATGGCCGTGGCTATTCCACCCTTCGGTGTGGCGGGAGCGGCCTGGGGTTTCAGCATCCCGATGATCGCCATCCGCGGCTTTGTCACCCCGTGGCTGCTGGCGCGCGCGCTCCGCATCCCTTACGCCCCCTTTCTGCGGGCAATCCTCGCAGGACCGCTGCTCGCAGCCGTGCCGGTGTATGCGCTGGCCACCACTGCAAAGCACCTGTGGCTACCCGGCGCCAACTGGCCGCAACTGATCCTGGGCGGTGCGGCGATCGCACTGCTGTATTGGGGGGTTACAGCCGTCACCAGCATCGAGCCGGAGCACCGCCGGGTCGGCGTGCGGTGGGCCGCCGGGGTGGCCGCCCGCGCGCGAGGCCCTTTTCAGCGCGTTCAGCCGGCCGCGGAAGCCGCACCGGCATCCACGCGCACTCCCGACCGCGCCGATTCGTAGGTTCTGAAGACGAGTTCAAGATCCCGCCGGGCGTCCTCCGGCGTCACTACTGGTTGCCTGCCTTCGAGGATAGCCGCCAGAAACTCGCGCATCTCGGATCGTGCACCACCTCCGAGAGCATCGAAACCGCCATAGCGTTCCGGCGTTCCCCTGACGTGATGATCAGTCCCACCGGGCATTCGAAGGCGGCTTCCCGGATATAGCGGTTGACCGGCCCGGCGGTCATGAGCGTTCCCCAACGGCGGCCGCGACTGCCCGCTGCGGCACGGCCGGCGCCCCAATGCCGTACAGTCGCAATACTTCCGCCACGTTCTTGCGCAACTCAAACTTTTCCCGCGCTGACTCACGCGCGGCGTGGCCGAAGACAGCGCGCAGTTCCGGATCGGCTATGAGCGTGAGAATCCTCGCGGCAGCCGCGCGCGGGTCGCGCCTCGGCACCAGGTATCCCGTACGCCCGTCCTCAACCAGTTCGGGGATGCCGCCCACGCGGGTCGCGACGACGGGCCTTTTGCACACCATTGCCTCGGCTATCACCCACCCGAAGGCCTCTTCCCATCGCGAGAGCTGGCAGACCACGTCGGCCGCCGTGAAGACGCCTTCAGCCAGGGGATCCTCCACAAGCCCGGTCCAGGCTACGCTACGGGCGATGCCGAGCGCCTCGGCCCGCTGCATCATGGCGGGCTGGGCGGCGCCCTCGCCGACCAGGACAAAGTGCGCGTCCGGGCGCTCCGCCAGGACTATCCGGGCGGCTTCCAGAAAATCCTCGATGCCCTTCTCCGGCCTGATCCAGCTCGCCTGGAGCACGACCGGCGCCTGTAGTGGAATGCCGTGCCGGCGGCGGAACTCCGCGCCGGAGCCTATCCGGCGGTCCATATCCACTCCGTTGTAGATGCGGCAGATACGGCTCGGGGCGACGTAGCCGCGGGTGGCTGCGCAGCGCGCGTTGTGGTCACTGTTGCAGATGACCATCGTGTAGCACAGCGCTCCCGGAGCCGCCACCAGACGTTTCCAGAGCGCGGCGCGCGACGGGCGGTACCCCTCGGGGTAGGAGCCCTGGTCCGTCATGAAGACCTTTCGGACACGGAGCATTCGGGCAACCAGCGGGTACAGCGACAGAAGCGGCGTGTACGACAGGTGAACGATCTCCGGGCGTTCGCGCAGGAGGTCCGCAAACCTGCGGAGCACGCCCGCGTTCGGATTCGAGATGCCCGGCAGGACGCAGATCGAGGTGTTCGGGGCTTCCAGAAAACGGGCCACGGCGGGCGCGGGCGCGCCCTCGAAGCACAGGCAGCTTTTCCAGCCGGCCTCGCCCAGTTGCCGGGACAACTCGCGCGCGTACATCTCGGTGCCGCCGATGCGTTTCGGCTCCAGGCCGAACACTGATAGCACAGTCCCCAATGGAAGCTCCCGCGAACGCAGGACATGATATCACGAGCCCCGAAGAACTCCGGAGCGGAGGCGGTGTGGCGGTGATCGCCGCAATAAGCTCGCTCCGGCCGGACGACTATCCGATTTGCCGGTCGCGGACACCGCGAATGTTCGAGCTGCGCGAAGAACTACACCCTGCGCCGGAGATGGAGGTGGCCGCGAGCGCCGGACTTTCCGGCCGCTCAGCCGTCGCGCGCTCAGCACCAATCCGCAGGTGGAACGCGAGATAGCGCGGCCGCCTCATGTTTTGGCGCAACGCGCCGAACATGGTACAAAAGAGGGTCTCGGACCGGAAGCGCCCGGCCGCGCCGGCCGGTATCCTGGGATTTCGCGCGTACGCAAATATGCCCACTCTGCTGAACCGGATGTACAAGCGCGGCTACGAGGGTCTCAATTACCGGCTCCGAAGCCTCGCCGGCGGGCGGTTCGCGGGTCTTTGCAGGCCGGTTTCGATCAGCTTTCTCATGACGGAGCGGTGCAACGCGCGCTGCGTGCACTGCGACATCTGGAAGAACCGCGGCAAGGAAGACCGCGCGACTGCCGAGGTCTGGCGCGTCGTGCTTGCCGACCTCCGGAATTGGCTTGGCCCGGTGCACGTGTTGTTCACTGGCGGCGAGGCGCTGCTGAACCCTGACACGATCGGCCTGGTCTCACACGCCGTACCGCTCGGCCTCCATGTCGAGGTGCTTACGAACGCCTACTGGCCGGATCAGAGCCGGATCGAGGCTCTGGCAAGAGCCCGCCCGTGGCGGATAACCGTTTCGCTGGACGGCGTGGGCCCGGCGCACTCGTTCGTGCGCGGGCGCGAGGATTTCTACGAACGCACGAGCACGTCGCTGCAGACGCTCCTAAGACTGAAGCGGGAAGAGGGCCTTGGGTACGGGATCCGACTGAAAACCGTCCTCATGCAGCACAACCTCGAAGCGGTGGCCGGGGTGGCCGAATTTGCGGCCCAAAACGGCATCGAGGTGTTCTACCAGCCGATCGAGCAGAACTACAACACACCCGAGGATCCGGAGTGGTTTCTAACGAGCGCGAACTGGCCGCGCGACGTCGATAAGGCAATATCGGTGGTCGAGAAACTGATCGAGCTGAAGCGCCAGGGACTGCCCGTTGCGAACAGCTTCGCGCAACTCGAGGCGATGATTCCGTATTTCCGGGACCCGGGCTCGCTGCGGCGAGTTACCCAGGCCCACTCCGCACATGAGCGGAGGGCGTTGTGCGCCGCGCTGGCCACGCTGCAGTTCCAGCCCAACGGGGACGTACTCGCGTGCACGAACATGCCGCCCGTGGGCAACGTCCGGCAGTCGCGCATTCGCGACATCTGGGCAAGCAGGCCGCGGTGGTGGGAGGCGGGATGTTGCCTCGAGAAGGGCGCGCGCTAGTGACCCCGCCGGCCGCCATCCCCGAGCGAACGGCCCTGCTGGACCGCCTCGGCTTCCTGCTCACGCTGGTTTTTCTGTTTCTCACGCTGTCGCGCGTCTCGGACCTGCTCGTTCCCTCCATGCATCTGCCGGCCATCACCGGAGGCGGGGCGCTTCTGGCCGGCTTGCTTACACGCAAGTTGTTCAGGGGACTTGCCTTCCCGGCCGGCAAGGCCCTGTGCGCCATGACCGTGTGGATGATGTTCGCTCTCCCGTTCAGCGTCTGGCGCGGCGGCAGCATGGACACCCTGATCGCGTGGCTGAAGGCCTTTGCGGTGTACGGCATGCTGGCTGCGTTCGTCCCGACGCTGGAGCAGTTGCGAACCGCCGTGAACGTCGTGGCCGCGGCCATCCTGGTGCTGGGGCTGAGCTCTCTTGTGGCGGGGTCGAGCGATTCCGGGCGGCTCGCGTTTGAGCGGGTAAAGTTCGGCAATCCGAACGACCTGGCGCAGATGCTGCTGATCGGGCTCCCCATGTGGTGGCTGATAGCATCGCGGCCCTGGCGATCGCTGGCCGGAAAGCTCCTCGCTTTCGGGCTCAGCGCTCCCCTGCTGGTGGCGTTCGTCAGGACCGGTTCACGGGGGGGCCTGATCGGTTTCGCTGCCGTCCTGGCATTCCTGTGCCTGACCGGTGGCGCGAAGCGCGCAGTCGCGATCGGCCTTGGGGCCGTGATTCTGGCGGGTGCTGCGTTTGTGGCGCTGCCGGGCGAAGTGAGGCAGCGTTTCTTCCTCTTGTTCGGCGGGCCGGGCGAGAGCATCGAGGGCGGCAACCCGTATCTGTACGAGACTGCCACGGCGTCGGCGCAGCAGAGGTGGGTGCTGCTCAAGGACAGCTTGCTGCTGACAGCCAGGAACCCGCTCCTCGGCGTGGGCCCCGGCCAGTTCACAGTGGCGCAACGCGACCTTGCTGGCGCGCGCGGCGAGTACGCCGCCTGGCGAGTAACACACAACAGCTACACACAGGTCTCAAGCGAGAACGGCATTCCCGCCCTGTTCTTCTACGCCGCCGCGATACTCTCCTGCCTGCGGACGTTCCGCAGGGCGGCGCGGTTGACCGGAAACGCCCAGGCAAAGGAACTGGCGAGCACGGGCCTGTTCCTGACGCTATCGCTGGTGGCCTATATTGTTTCGGCGTTATTCGCCTCCGTGGCGTACGATTTGCAGTTGCCGATGCTCGCGGGTTTGGCCGCCGCGCTCGCATTCCTGATGGGCGCAGAGGTCAAGCCGTCCGCAAGGTTTCCGATGTACGTCCGCAGCAGGGCCGGCGCCCCGGCCGCGGCGAAACGAGCGGCGGCTGCCGCGGGCGGCGGCGCGCGGTGAACCGGCGCATGTGCCGGTTCGCGCAAGGGACAATGTAGGCGTGTGCGGCATAGCGGGATTCGTTCTCCGCGAGGGTAGGGCCGGACTCGCGGCTGTCAGGGCCATGTGCGACGAGATTCGCCATCGCGGCCCGGACGACGAAGGCTTCCACCTGGACGGCGGATGTGCCCTCGGCATGCGGCGGCTGTCTATCATCGACCTGGACACCGGCCATCAGCCGATCGCTAACGAAGACGAAACCGCGTGGGTCGTCTTCAACGGCGAGATCTACAATTTCCGTGAGCTTCGCGCCGCGCTTGCCAGCCGGGGGCACGCTTTCCGCACGAACACCGACACCGAGACGCTGGTTCACCTTTACGAGGATCGCGGCACGGAGATGGTGCAGCCGCTCCGCGGCATGTTCGCCTTCGCCCTCTGGGACGCCCGCGCCCGCAGCATTTTCATCGCGCGCGACAGGTTCGGCAAGAAACCGCTGTACTACGCCGAGTGCCCCGAAGGGCTGTACTTCGCCAGCGAGATCAAGTGTCTTCGCGCCGCAGGTGTTCCCCTCGACATCGACGAAGAGGCGCTGCGCCTGTACTTTCAGTTCAACTACATACCGGACCCCTATAGCGCTTTCGCGGCTATCCGGAAGCTGCCGCCCGGCTGCTGGCTGAAGTATTCGCAGGACGGGAATCTCACGGTGGAGCGGTACTGGCAGCCGCCGGCCGCGGCCGCGGCGCCCAGTAGGGATGAGAGCCCGGAGGAACTGCGTTCCCGCCTGGTCGAAACCTTCGACGAGGCCGTCCGGGTACGGATGATCGCCGACGTTCCCCTGGGCGCGTTCCTCTCCGGCGGCATCGACTCGAGCGCGGTGGTCGCATCGATGGCGCTGCAAAGCCCCGAACCGGTGAAGACCTTCTCGATCGGCTTCGAGGAAGCCGCCTACAATGAGCTGCACTGGGCGCGCGCGGTAGCCGCGAAGTACCGCACGGACCACCACGAGATCGTGGTCCGTCCGGACTCCATCGAGCTGGTCAACCGCCTGGTGAGGCACTTCGACGAGCCGTTCGCCGACCAGTCGGCAATCCCCACCCTGATCGTGTCGGAGTTCGCCGCCCAGCACGTGAAGGTGGCGCTCAGCGGCGACGGCGGCGACGAGCTTTTCGCCGGATACGAGCGCTTCGGCGATGTTTTGCGCATGGCCGCGCTCGACCGCGTGCCGCAGGCCGCGCGCAGGCTCATGGGCTGGATCGCCGAACGCCTGCCGTATTCCGCCTATGGCAAGAACTACCTGCGCATGCTCAGCCGCGACTCCGGCTTCGAGCGTTACCTGGAGCGCAGCTTCGCCCCGTACTTCATGCGCGAGCGCCTGCTGGAGCCGCGCTGGATGCTCCCCGCCGGCACGGCCTACCTCAGCCGCGTTTTCCCGGACTACGCGCCGGGAGCCGCGCCGGATGCGCTCGCCGAGGCGATCCGTTTCGAGACGTGCGTCAACCTGCCCGGGGACATGCTCGTGAAGGTGGACCGTATGTCGATGGCGGCGTCGCTCGAGGTGCGCTGCCCGCTGCTGGACCAGGAAGTGGCGGCGGTCGCCGCGCGCATCCCGTACGGCTGGAATCTCCGCAACGGGAGATGCAAGCAGTTCCTTCTCGAGGCGATGGCCCCACGGTTGCCTGCCGAGCTGCTCAACCGGCCAAAGATGGGTTTTGCGGTTCCGCTCGACGAGTGGTTCCGGCGCGACCTGCGCCCCATGCTGTGGGATCACCTCACGGGCGGCCGTTTCCTGAGCCGTGGCATTGTCTCGCGCAGTTTCGTGCACCACCTGCTCAAGGAGCACGACACCGGCCGACGGAACAACTGTAGCTGGCTCTGGGCGCTGCTTATGCTCGAACTGTGGTTCCGCGAAATCGAGAGCGCAAGCTCCGGCGCGGGCGCCGGCGGAGCGTAATCAGCCGAGTTAGTCAGTCAGTAATGTAGCTTGCCGGAAACCACCCCAGTTACACATACCTGAAACTTGAAGGGTGCTACAGACGCGGAGTAGTTGCGTCAGTAATTGTGTAACTCGAACAACTTACCTGACGTGACGGCCGGTGCTCACCGGTGTTGAGCATTCGGGACTGCTTCGAGAATGTCCGCGAACTGGCGGGCCACGGTGTCCCAGGAGAAGCGTGATTCAACCATCGCGCGCGCCTGCCGCGCCATGCGCTCCCGCTCCGCCGCGTTTTCGAGCAGATCCAGGCACTCCGCCGCAAATGTGGGCGCGTCATCGGCGATGCGTATGTCGCCGGGCGGATGTATTTCCAGACCCTCGGCGCCGATGGTGGTCGATACGATAGCCGTTTCCGCCGCCATTGATTCGTAGATCTTCAGGCGCGTGCCGCCCGCAATGCGCAGCGGCACGATGGACACCTTCGCACTCCAGAGATAGGGTCTGATGTCGGGTACTGTCCCGGTTACGATGATGCCGGGGTCGCGGCGTGCGTAGTCCAGGATGCGCGGAGTGGGCGTGCGCCCCACCACAGCGAGGCGGCACTCCGGCCGCTTGCGCCGTATGAGCGGCAGGACTTCGTCGATGAACCAGGCGACGCCCTCCTCGTTCGGCAGCCAGTCCATCGATCCGACAAACACGAGCTCCGGCGCTGGAGCGACGCTCACGGTCTGCGGCGTGCCGGGCTCGGCCGGGCGCGCGAAGTATTCGACATCCACACCGGTCGGCACGGCCGAGACGCGTTCCACCCCGAACATCTCGCGCATTAACGCTGCGTCGAGTTCCGAGACGGCGATCACGTGGCGGGCCTTGAGGCATGCATCGCGTTCGTACCGGAACATGCGGTCCGCCTGGAGCCGCAGGTAGGCGCGGGTGAAGGGGTCGCGGGCGCGTTCGGCGCGCCTGCGCCAGATCATCGTCTCGACGTTGTGCTGGAACAGGATGCTGGCGCTCAGGTCCGGCGCGCACCCGGCCATGGTGACGAAATCGACAACTACGCGTTCGAACCGCTCGCGCGCATCCAGTTCCATTGCGAAACGCCTGAGCGCCGGTGAAGTGAATCGCCAGATGGCGATCGGAACCGGGTCGAACAGCCCCGCGGCTAGCTGCGCGGCGAATCGTGGCGAGCGTCTGGACGCGATTGGGTGCCTGATCGCGTAGGCGCGATGCGAGTACTCGGCTGCCAGTTTGACGGCTTCCGGATGCTCGGGGTTTTCGTAGGCGAGGTAGTGGACCTCGTGCCGCGCGGCCAGATACCTCAGTGTGCCCAAACTCCTGATCAACCCGCCCTTGTTGGTGGGGTGCAGAAAGTTCGCGCAAATCCAGAGAATCTTCATCGGCCGCTCCCGGCGGCCGGCTTCCGCGCGGGCAGGAATCCCACAAGGTCGACAACCGGTTTGCCGCTGCCGAGGATGCGCCCGGCGAGATCGTCCGACGGCCTCTGCGCAAGGATGACGTAGTCGGCCCAGGCCAGCACGGCCTCGAGGTCCGACTCCATCAGGCGCCCGATGTGCGGGATGGCGTTCAAAACGAACTGCCGGTTGCTGCCGTAGATACCGTCCAGGCGTATGTGCGGGTCGTAAACGCGGACGTCGCGGCCCTTGCCGATGAGCGTTTCAAGAAGCGCCACCACGGGGCTCTCGCGAAGGTCGTCCGTGTTCTCCTTGAAGGCGAGCCCGAAGACGCCGAGGCGGCCCTGCAAATCGAGCACACGGCGAATCGCCCGCGACAGGTGCTCGTTATTTGACGGCAGCGCCGATTCGAGCAGCGGCAACCGCAGATCGAGCCGCGCGGCGCGATAATTCAGCGCCCGCAGGTCCTTGGGCAGGCACGAGCCGCCGAAGGCGAAACCGGGCTTGAGATAGGCCGGGGAAATGTTGAGGCGCGTGTCGCGGCAGACCGTCGCCATCACCTCCGCGCCATCCACCCCCAGCTCGGCGGCCAGCGCGCCAATCTCGTTCGCGAAGCCTATTTTGATGGCGTGAAAGGCGTTGCACGCGTACTTGATCATCTCCGCCGTGCGCAGAGACACGAGGCACGGCTCCACTCCGAGCGGCGCGTAAAGCGCGGCGACCGCGCGCACGGCATCCGGGTCCGCGCCGCCCACGACGACCAGCGAGGGCTCCATGAAATCGCGCACGGCCGCGCCCTCGCGCAGAAACTCGGGATTGGAGACCACCGGCGCATCCGCCGCGCCCCCCAGCGCTGGGATAACCACGTCCTCGCAGGTGCCGGGGAAAACCGTGCTGCGCACGGCCACGACGAGCCGGCGCGTGCGGGATTTCATATACTCGCCGATCTCGCCGCACACGCGGCGCAACTGTTCGAGCCCCAGGTTTCCATTGCGTTCCGAGGGCGTGCCGACGCAGATCAGCGCTATTCCGGAACGCTCCAGGGCCTCAGGCAGCGATACGGTGGCCGAGAGGCGCCCGGCGGCAGCGTTCTCGCGGACCAGTTCTTCCAGGCCGGGCTCGAAGAACGGGGAGCGGCCCGCCATGACTGCATCGATTTTGTGCGCGTCGCGATCCACGCCCGTCACCCGCCACCCCAGCGAAGCCAGGCAAGCTGCGCTGACGCAGCCGACATATCCGAGGCCGATAACAGCAACGCCGGTGTCTTTTTCAGGAGTCATTGAGCACCAAAAATGGTATATCAGAACGCCGCCTGTACCTGCCCGGTCTAAAGCGCGCCGCGAGGTTTCGCCTGGGGCGGACCGGAAAAATGCGCTTCGGAACACCCTCTTTTTCTCCGGCGTCCGGCACGATCACGATAAAGTTACAATCGAATGTTCAATGTTGCGCCTGTTCCGGGTTCCTGTGCCGGCGGGCGTTCTGGTCGTGCTTTCGGCCGACGTCGCGCTCCTTTTTGCAAGCTATATCGCAGCGCTGCTGCTCTCTTTTGGAACGGGCGGATCGGTGTTTTTGTGGTTCGAGGGCGGCTTTGCGTGCGTTAGCGTAGTTGTGGCCGGATTTATCCTGGCGATGTACTACCAGGACATGTACTCGCAACTCGGCACGCGCGCCGGGGCGCTCCTGAGCCGGCTAAGCACCTCTGCCGGCGCGGCTTTTGTCGTCGGCGGGCTGGTGGCGTATGTGGATACGGACCTGCGCCTGCCGCTCCGGACCATGCTGCTGGGGGGAGTTGGGTCCATCGCGGCACTTTCCTGCTGGCGCATGCTGTTCGACTCGTTTTTCATGCGGCACGTTGGCGTGCAGCGCGTTTTGTTCGTCGGCGCCAATCCCGTCATCCGCGAGATTACCGA
>JBLNBX010000224.1:0-11056 GCA_050260275.1 bacterium | reverse complement strand
CCATGCGGACGAACGCGAGCAGGTTGCCCCCGATGTCCACAACCGCGATGTTCATCGGCTGCTTGATGGATTCCGCCTTTCTCTCGGCGGCCGCGATTACACGTCTGGCTTCATCGAGCGTGATAGTCATGGGAGCCCCTCCGTCTAGCCGTATGTTACCGCGGCACGCAGTTTCGCGCTGTCCGCCGCGCGTCGCAGCGCATCTGCTAACTTGAGGTCTGAATGCAGGCAACGTGCGTACGGCACACGGATCTTCCGCACACATCGCGGCTCTTCCGCGACTACATCTACGACTTCCCGCGTGTATCCGCGTTCTATGACTGGCGCCCGCAGCGGCGCGAGGACTTCGCTGCCGCCGCCGCGCGCATCGAGTTTCCCGCGGAGCGCCGTGCGGCGCTCGTTTCCGCGCTCCGCGCGATGAACGGGGGCCACGCCGCGCTCGACACGCTGGCTAGGCCGGGCACGTTCGCCGTCATAACGGGCCAGCAGGTGGGCCTGTTCACCGGCCCCATCTATACCATCTACAAAGCGCTCACCGCCGTGGCGCTCGCCGGGCAACTGACGGCGGCAGGCCTCCCTGCAGTGCCCGTTTTCTGGCTTGCCACCGAAGACCACGACTTCGACGAGGCGAACCACTGCTGGGTGTTCGACACATCGAACCGGCCCGTGCGGCTCGCCATCGATGCCGCGGGCGCACCCGGAGCCGGGCGCGGGCCGGTGGGCGGGATACCTGTCGCCGCGCCCCCCATCGACGCGTTACGCCGGGCGCTGTCGGGCCTCCCGTTCGTGGACGAGGTTACGGATGCTGTGGCAGCCGCGTACACTCCGGGTTCGTCGATGGGCTCGGCGTTTGCCGCGCTGCTCGCGCGCGTGCTGCCCACCCCCATGCTCGTGTTCGACCCCATGCACCCCAATGCCCGGCGGCTCGCGGCTCCCCTCCTTCGGAAGGCCGTTGAGAACATGCCGGACCTCAACGCGGCTGTCCGCAAGCGGGGCAGGGAACTAGAAACCGACGGCTACCATGCCCAGGTGCTGGTCGAGGAGGGCACCTCATTCGTCTTCCTGCTCGAGAACGGCCGCCGCATCGCGCTACGGCGCGACGGCGCCGATTTCCTCGCGGGCGACCGGCGCATTTCCGCGTCCGAGTTGGCCGCGCGCGCCGAACAGCTTTCGCCGAACGCACTGCTGAGGCCCGTCGTGCAGGATTCGATGTTCCCGACCGTGGCCTACATTGGCGGCCCGGCCGAGCTGGCCTATTTCGCGCAGTCGCAGCCGCTCTACCGGGCGCTGCTGGGGCGCATGCCTGTGGCCGTGCCGCGGCAGTCGGCAACGCTGCTCGACTCGCGGGCGCAGCGCCTGTTCGACCGTTACGGCTTGGCTCTTCCTGACCTGTTGCATGGCGAGGAGGCGCTTCGCGACCGCATCGCAGCCGTGCTCGTTCCCGAAGACGTGAAGGCCGTCATCGCCGATGCGAGACAGCGCGCGGCCGGCATATTCGATTCGCTTGGCGCAACGCTGGCGCGCTTCGACCGCTCGCTGGAGTCGGCGTTCGCGAAAAGCCGCAGGAAGATGGAGTACCAACTCGCCAAGACTGAGCGCAAAGTGGCGCGGGCTGCGCTCATGCGCGACGAGCGCGCGGCATCCGAAGCGGCATACCTCAGCGGACTCGTGTACCCCGAGAAGCACCTGCAGGAGCGGTTTTACTCCGTGCTGCCATTCCTGGCACGGCACGGGATGGATCTCGCCGGGCGCCTCGCCGAGGCGCTCGCACCCGAGTGCGCCGACCACCGGGTGATACCGCTGTAGGCGCCTTTCGCACTCGCAGGCGCCAACCGCGCCGCCCGAGGCTCGCCAGAGGCAGCGTTCCGGCTTCCGCCGCCGTCAAGTTATACTGAATTGTCCGCACGTAAGGCCAGTTCATTGCGTGCGGGAAACACGGCGGCCGAATGGCGGAACTGGCAGACGCACCAGACTCAAAATCTGGCGCCCTTCACTGGGCGTGAGGGTTCGACCCCCTCTTCGGCCACCAGCCAACTGACCCCTGCGGTAGCCCTCAGGAATCTCGTCTGATCCGGCCAATCCCACACGAAACCGGTGCTGAAAAACGGCCGAAAGAGCACTCGCCGTGCCCTACGCCGCGATCACCTGCCGCAACTCGTGCGCCGGCACGGACAGCACAACAGCGTCGCCGACCGACTGGATCAGGCTCACCGGAAGGTCCAGCGTGCCCGCGCTGAACCTGCCCCGGGGAGCGCCGATCTGATCGGCAACGCCCTTGCGCAGCTTCACCTGCAACAGTTCGACACGCCAGCCATCGCTGTCGATCAGGAGATCCGCGACCTCGCCGACCGCCTGCCCATCGGCCGAGATGACGGTCCGCCCGCGGAGATTCTTGTCGGAAATTCGCATCGCCGCCCCCCTTTTCCTCTGGGTACATTATGACGGACACGCCCGGGGCGCGCCGGAACCGGAGCGCCCTCGCTCGCGCGGCTGCACGTCCGTCTCCGGCAGCCACAAGCCGCTCCAGTAGGGCGCCGCCGTCCGGCTGAGCGTCCCAAGATCTTCCTGCGCAGCGTCCGCGTTCCCCGCTCACAATCTGCTAGGCCGCAACCGCATGGACGGTCCGCTGTTCCATCGGGATGAACTCGCGGATATCATGTCCGACGTAGAGCTGGCGCGGCCGCGCGATCTTCTGCTCGGGGTCTTCCAGCATCTCCTGCCACTGTGCCAGCCATCCCACCGTGCGCCCGATGGCGAACAGCACGGTGAACATCTCCGGAGGGAAACCCATGGCCTGATAGATGATCCCGGAGTAGAAGTCCACGTTGGGGTACAGCCTGCGCTTGACGAAGTACTCGTCTTCGAGCGCGATGCGCTCCAGTTCGATGGCAATCTCGAGCTTTGGGTTCTTCCCCGTCACCTCGAATACCGCGTCCGCCGCCTGCTTGATGATCTTCGCGCGCGGATCGTAGTTCTTGTAGATACGGTGCCCGAAGCCCATCAGCTTCACCTCGCCAGCCTTCACGCGTTTAATGTATTCCGGAATCGCAGCCTTGGTGCCGATGGCGTCGAGCATTCTCAGCACCTCTTCATTGGCGCCGCCGTGCAAGGGGCCGGAGAGCGCGGCAGCCGCGGCGGCCAGGGACACGAACGGGTCGGCCAGAGAACTGCCGGCGGACCTCATCGTATTGGTCGAGCAGTTCTGTTCGTGGTCGATGTGCAGGATGAACAGTATGTCGAGCGCGCGCTCGAGCGCAGGGTGCGGCTGGTACCTGCCCTCGCCCCGCCTCCACAGCATGTTCATGAAGTTGCCGGGGTAACTGAGCGAGGTATCGGGATACACGTAAGGCAGCCCCAGCCTGTGCCGGTACGACCAGGCCGCGATCGTCGTCACCTTCCCGATTAACCGCAGTATTTGCAGGCGCCGGGATGCCTCGTCTTTTACGTCCCTCGCGTCCGGGTAGTACGACGAGAGCGCCGCCACCGTGCTGATGAACATGCTCATCGGGTGCGCATCGTGAGTGAACCCGCGCATCAGGTTCTTGATGTTCTCGTGCAGGCCGGTGTGCTTCATCACGCCTGCGCTGAACTCTTTCAGTTGCGCCGCATCCGGAAGGTCGCCGAAAAGCGTGAGACACGCCACCTCGAGAAAGGAGCACTTCTCGGCCAGGACCTCTATGGGATACCCCCGATACCGCAGGATGCCCTTGTCGCCGTCTATGAACGTGATGGAGCTCCGGCAGGAGGCCGTGTTCATGAAGGCGGGGTCGTAGCTCATCAACCCGAAGTCTTCCGGGCCAGTCTTGATCTGCCGGAGATCCATGGCGCGGATGGAGCCATCGGTCACCGGCAGCGTGTAAGTCGCGTTGGTGCGATTGTCGGTAATCGTAATTGTGTTGTTGTCCACGCTGGTACTCCTCCTCCCTTGCCGCTCCATCTCAGGGACGGCTCGCCCGATAACACTCGTCTCCGGCAGCGGCCCCGCGCCGGCTAAAAGCGGCAGTCGAGCAGAAGGTCCTGTTGCTAGAGATGAATGAGGGCGTGAATGAGACTCATCAATCCAGCCAGTTCCTAGCAGCCCCTCCTGCTGGCGCACTGCCGCCGCTGGGAGCATATGCCTGGCGGCGCGCCACAGATAACATAGGCCAAGGCTCCCCTGAGTTCAATGCTTTTCGGTTGCCGGCCTCCCTCTCTCAGCCGATGTCGCGTTTAGCCGTGACATCCGGCTCGAACAGTCGTAGAATTACCCCCGTAGATTTCAGACCCGTCCGCGTGCCGCCGTACGCGACTGCATCGGTAGTAGTGTTGCGAAATTCACCGATGGCGGCCGGATCCGGGGCGCAGGCACGGGTAGGCAGTTCCGGGCCGCGCCAACCGGCATTCGCGCCCGGGTTCCATCCATTCTTACGGGCAACAGAGGAGGACAGATGCGAAAGAAAGTCACGGTTGTTGGCGCGGGCAACGTCGGCGCATCATGCGCCGTGCAGTTGGCCCACAGGGGACTTGCTGACGTCGTAGTTGTGGATGTCCTCGAGGGCATTCCGCAGGGCAAGGCTCTCGATATTCTCGAATCGACCCCGATCGTCCACTCGGACGTCAACGTTGTGGGCACCAACGACTACGCCGCTACCGCTCGATCCGACATCGTAGTCTTCACAGCCGGGTTTCCCCGGAAACCCGGGATGAGCCGCGACGATCTGCTGTGGGCCAACTACGACATCGCCAAAGCGACCGTCGAGCAGGCCGTAAAGCACTCGCCCGATGCAATCCTCATTATGGTGGCGAATCCGCTCGATGCGATGTGCCACGTCGCGCTGACCGTCAGCGGCTTCCCGAAGCACCGCGTGCTCGGCATGGCAGGTGTCCTCGACACCGCCCGGTTCCGCACCTTCCTGGCCCAGGAACTCGGTGTTTCGGTGGAGGACGTGGTCACACTCGTGCTCGGCGGCCATGGCGACACCATGGTGCCGCTGGTCCGCCACACATCGGTGGGTGGCATCCCCGTGACCGAACTGCTCAGCGCGGACGAGCTTGAGGCGCTGGTAAAGCGCACCGCCGGCGGCGGAGCCGAGATCGTCAAGTATCTGAAGACCGGAAGCGCCTTCTATGCCCCGGCCGCCGCCGTCGTTCAGATGGTCGAGGCGATCCTGCTCGATCGCAAGCGGGTGCTTCCATGCTCGGCGTACCTGGAAGGCGAGTACGGCATTTCCGGGTTGTTCGTGGGCGTGCCGGTCAAGCTTGGCGCGGCCGGAATCGAGAAGATCTATGAGCTGAACCTCACCGAAGACGAGCTCGCAGCGCTTCGCAAGAGCGCAGCCGCAGTTAAAGAGCTCGTCGATGTGATGCAGCCGAAGCTCACCGAGCTCAAGGCTGCCGGCCGGTAGCGAAGAACTTTTGCGGCGCTGCCGGGGCGAGCTGGGCGCCACCGCAGCGCCGCGAGTCGCGCCGCCGCAGCAGCCGCCGTAGGTCGCGGCTGGCCATTTCCGGAATCGGTGCGAATACGCCGCGCCAGGCCGGGCCAATATGCGGCAAATCACAGCAATTCCCGCCTGCTGCAAGTCGAAATGCCCCCGTTTAAGCCCTGCCTGCCAGCCTGGGCCGGACGAGGCGGAAAGGCGCCTGTCCGCTGGCAGCTCGTGGCTGCCGAGGATACTCAAGCTCCGTGCGGGTCGGCCGGTTCTACGGGTGTTCCACCTGCACGGAGGCGCGCCGCCGTCCCACGGCCGGCTTTATCTGAAGCGGCAATTCCGCAAGAAAGTGCCAGTCAGTTTCGGCGAATGCGGCAGGAAATTATGGCGTGACGCAAACATTCCATGGTGATATATTGTGCTAGTCTGTCTGGGCTCAGGCCTTCATAATTTGCGGAATGCGCATTCTCGTCGACGGAACTCCGCTGCTGCTGCCCGGCGGAGGGGTGAAGAGCTACGTATATAACCTGCTCGTCAATCTGCGGCGCGCCGCGGACGGCCGTGCGGATGTGCGCGCTTTCCCGTTCCTCAACGGCGTCGGCGAACTCACACACTCGAGGTCTATCTCGGGATGCGTCTCAACCTGCGCGCGTCTCGGGCTTGTCCGGCTTGCTAACTGGTGTGATATGCCGGTGATGGACCTGGTGGGCCGCGGCGCCGATCTTTTCCACGCCACAAACACCCAAGTCGCCTGCCCGCCGCGACACGTGCGCCTCACCGCCACGATCCATGACGCCACTTGCTGGCTGATGCCGCATGTGCACACGCCCTCCAACGTCCGCGAGACGAGGCTCTTTTTCGAGCGCATGCGCTCGCGCGTGGAAGCCTGGATTGCCGTTTCCAACAACTCCCGAAACGACGCCATCGAGGCTGCGCGCGTTCCCGCCGGACGAATCGAGGTGATATATCCCGGCGTGCCGGATGCGTTCTTCGAGGCTACTCCGCAGGCGGCCGCAAGCGTGCGCCGGAAGTACGCGCTCGCAAAACCCTACGTGCTTGACGTCTGTGTTCTCGAGCCGCGCAAGAACGTGGGCGCGCTGCTCGCGGCCTACCAGCGCCTTCCGCGAGCCCTGCGCACGGAGTTCGACCTGGTGATGGTGGGCCCGGTCGGCTGGGGCGTCTCGCGCGAGATCAATCTCATGCGGAGCAGTCCGGGCGTGCACTATCTCGGATACGTTCCGGAAGCGGACCTGCCGGCGCTTACGGCGGGCGCGACAGTCTTTGCCTACCCATCGCTCTACGAAGGCTTCGGCCTTCCGGTCGCGCAGGCCATGGCGGCGGGAGTGCCGGTGCTGACATCCAACCGGTCCGCGCTGCCGGAAACCACAGCCGGCTCGGCCGTGCTGATCGATCCCGAAAACATCGACGAGATAACCGGCGCGCTGGAGCAACTGCTGGGATCCGATTCGCTGAGAAGCGAGCTGGCGGAGCGCGGGCGCCGCCGCGCCGCCGCATTCAGGTGGCGCGATTCAGCCGCGAAAACGCTGGATTTCCTCATGAGAGTCCAATGCGCCTGACGCGCGGCTGCCTGCGCCGGCTCTCGTGATATACTTGGCGAACTAATCACCAATGGCGGGGCAGGCGGAAATACGTGTCTCACTAGGGGCTGGCCGGCGGCACGGCGCGGGGCCGTCGTGGGCGGGCGATGTTCCATTCCTTTTGTGGTCGCTGGCCGCGAAGGATTTCAAGGTGCGCTACCGGAATATGTCACTCGGCGTGTTCTGGTCCGTGCTGAATCCCCTGGTGATGATGGGCGTGCTGACGTTCATTTTCACGCAGATTTTTCCGAACCACTCGATTCCGAATTTTGCGCTGTTCGTCTTGTGCGGCCTTGTGCCCTACAACTTTTTCGTGGTGGCGTGGCTCGCCGGGACCATGTCGCTCGTGGACAACGCGGCGCTCATCAAACGCACTCCAGTCCCGCGCGAGGTCATCCCGCTCGCGGCCGTGCTTTCGAACGCGATTCATCTTCTCATCCAGATCGCCCTGTTATTCGGACTCGTGATCGCGGCCGGGTTCGCGCCCAACCGCTACTGGCTCTGGCTGCCGTATATCTGGGCGATGGAGATAGTCTTCGTCGGCGGGCTTTCGCTGGTCACGTCGGCCTTGAATGTCGCTATCAGGGATGTGCGGTACGTTGTTGAATCCACTAACACGGTGCTGTTCTGGCTTGTGCCGATCTTCTACAGCTTCGCGATGATCCCGCAGCAGTTCAAAGAGATTTACCAGTTCAATCCGCTGGCCGCGCTGATTCTGGCGATGCGCACCATCCTGCTCGAAGGCGCGCAGCCGCGGTGGGAACTGCTGGCGAAGCTGACGGTTAGCTCGGTCGTGGTTTTTGCGGCCGGCATGGCCGTCTTCGCGAGGCTGAAAAGAAGGTTCTACGATTACCTGTGAGGACGACGGCTTGCGCGCGATAGCGTTCGAGAATGTGACGAAGACCTTCCACCGGCACACGGGGCGCGAGCTTCTGCGCAGCCGGCTCGCGCGCGCGTTGAGCCGATCCCGGCGCGAGTCGTTCCACGCGCTCAGGAATGTGTCGTTCGCTGTGGAGCAGGGCGAGAGCCTTGGGATCGTCGGCAACAACGGAGCGGGGAAAAGCACGCTTTTGAGTCTCATCGCCGGGCTGTGCACGCCCGACGAGGGACGCGTTACTGTGAACGGGCGCGTGGCGCCGCTGTTCGAGCTTGGATCCGGTTTTCACGTCGACCTGACTGGCGCGGAAAACCTACGGCTCAACGCGGCGCTGCTTGGCCTCTCGCGGCGGCGCACGGCGGAACTGTTCGACCAGATAGTCGAGTTCTCGGGCATCGGCGAGTTCATCGGCGAGCCGCTCAGAACCTACTCCAGCGGGATGGTGATGCGGCTCGCGTTCTCCATAGCCATCAACATGGACCCCGACATTCTGCTGATCGACGAGGTCCTCGCCGTTGGGGACGCCGCCTTCCAGGAAAAGTGTGTCGAGCGGATCGATGCGTTCCGGCGAGCCGGGAAGACCTTAGTGTGCGTGTCGCACTCGGCGCCGATGATACTGAAGCTGTGCCAACGTGCGGTCTGGCTGGATCACGGCGAGGTGGTCGTAGAGGGAGCCGCGTCTGAGGTGCTGAACGCCTACATGGGCCGGCCGGTCGCGGCTCAGGCGGGGGAGTAGCGCGGGGCACGCGGACGCGCGCGCACCCCGCACCAGTTCGGGCTAGGTTCCTTCGGACCAGCTCGCCAGGTAGCGTTCCTGCTCCGGCGTCAGCCGGTCGATCTTGATGCCCATCGATTCCAGCTTCATCCGCGCGACCTTCTTGTCGAGTTCCTCGGGAACCGGGAAAACCTTCTTCGGCAGCGAGGCCGCGTTGGCCACCAGGTACTCTACCGAGAGCGCCTGGTTCGCGAAGCTCATGTCCATAACCGATGCCGGGTGGCCTTCCGCCGCCGCGAGGTTGATGAGGCGTCCTTCGCCGAGCACGTGGATGCGCCGCCCATCGCGCATCGCGAACTCCTCGACGTACTCGCGCACCTGCCGGCGCGAGCTGGCCATCTTCGCGAGCGTCTCGAGATCGATCTCCACGTTGAAGTGGCCCGAGTTTGCCAGAATCGCGCCGCTCTTGAGCTTCTCGAAGTGCTCGCGCGCGATGACGTTCTTGTTGCCGGTCAGCGTGACGAACAGGTCGCCGATCTCCGCCGCCTCTATCATGGACATCACGCGGAAGCCGTCCATCACGGCTTCGATGGCCTTGATGGGGTCGATCTCGGTCACTATGACGTTCGCGCCCAGCCCGCGCGCGCGCATGGCGAACCCGCGCCCGCACCAGCCATAGCCGGCCACCACCACAGTCATCCCCGCGAGCAGCACGTTGGTGGCGCGCAGGATGCCGTCGATGGTGCTCTGCCCGGTGCCGTAGCGGTTGTCGAAGAGATGCTTCGTCATCGCATCGTTGACTGCTATGACAGGGTAGCGCAGCACGCCTTCGCGGCTCATCGCGCGGAGCCTGATCACGCCCGTGGTGGTCTCCTCGGTGCCGCCGATGACTCCCTCGAGCGCGTCCTGGCGCTTGGTGTGAAGCACGGTCACCAGATCGCAGCCGTCGTCCATCGTAATGTGCGGCTTATGATTGATGGCCGAGAGTATGTGCGAGTAGTAGACGTCGTTGTTCTCGCCCTTGATGGCGAACACGGGAATCTGGTAATCGCGCACCAGCGTGGCCGCGACGTCATCCTGAGTGGAAAGCGGGTTGGACGCGCATACCACCGGCGAGGCGCCGCCGTCGCGAAGCGTGATCATCAGGTTCGCTGTCTCGGTGGTCACGTGCAGGCAGGCCGCGATGCGGATGCCTGCTAGCGGTTGCGTCTTGATGAACTCCTTGCGGATGGTCTGAAGAACCGGCATCGACGCGAACGCCCACTCCACGCGGCGTTTGCCCTGGTCTGCCAGGGCAAGGTCGCGAATGTCACAGGCGATCGTGGTTTCGGGTGCTGTGGACATGACTCGTGCCTCCTCTCAGGCTTTGGCTGCCGCTGCGGCTCCCACCTGCTCGCGCAGCGCGTCGGCCTTGTCGGTCTTCTCCCAGGTGAATGTGTCTTCCGTGCGGCCGAAATGGCCGAAGGCGGCGGTGCTCCGGTAGATGGGGCGGCGCAGCTTCAGGTGCTCGATCATGCCCCGGGGCGTCAGCGGGAAGTTGTCCCGTACGAGCTCTTCGAGGCGGTCCTCGGCGACAACGCCGGTGCCGAACGTGTTCACCAGCACGGATACGGGCTCCGCAACGCCGATGGCATAGGCAAGCTGCACCTCGCACCGGCGGGCAAGCCCTGCCGCCACGAGGTTCTTCGCCACGTACCGCGCCATGTAGCAGGCGGAACGGTCCACCTTCGTCGGGTCCTTGCCCGAAAACGCGCCGCCGCCGTGCCGGCCCATGCCGCCGTAAGTGTCAACGATGATCTTGCGGCCGGTCAAGCCCGTGTCGCCGTGCGGGCCGCCGATCACGAACCGCCCGGTCGGGTTGATGTGATAGCGGGTGCCCGAGTCAACCATACTCTGCGGCAGCACGGGGTCGATGACGTGCTTCTTGATTCCCTCGCGCACCACCTCGATGGGAATGTCCGCATGCTGCGTTGAAACCACGACGGCGCTGATGCGAACAGCGCGGTCGCCGTTGTACTCCACGCTCACCTGGCTCTTTCCGTCCGGACGCAGGAAGTCGAGGATGCCCTGGCGCCGGACCTCGCTCAAACGCCGCACCAGCTTGTGCGCCAGCATGATCGGCAGCGGCATCAGCTCGGGCGTCTCGTCGCATGCGTAGCCGAACATCAGGCCTTGGTCGCCCGCGCCGCCGGTGTCCACGCCCATCGCGATGTCGCGGGACTGCTTCTGGACCGCATTCAGGACACCGCACGTGTGGCAGTCGTACCCGAACGCAGCGTCGGTGTAGCCTATATCGGAGATCGTCTCGCGTGCGATCTTCTGGATGTCCAGTATCACGCCCGGATCCGTCGTGATCTCTCCGGCCACGACGCACAGCCCCGTCGTGACGAGGACCTCGCAGGCCACACGGCCCATCGGATCGTCGCGCATCACTGCATCCAGCACCGCGTCGGAGATC
>JBLNBX010000223.1:0-3588 GCA_050260275.1 bacterium | reverse complement strand
GGTCGCCCCATCGGACGCTCATTGCCGCCATCCGCATGCGGCATCTGGCGTCAAATGACGCGCACTAGCGGGCGCGACAAAAAAGCGCGCCGGATATCAAGTACCCGGCGCGCTTTGTCTTTGGCAGATCTTGCGTTTACGGAGTTCTCTAAACGAGGTCGAACTTCTCCTGGTTCAGCATCGGGTCGCTGATGACGATCACCGGCCGGCGCAGCGTTTCCTCGAGCTCCTCCAGATAGTGGTTTTCGCTCGATTTCAACAGCTTGGCCACCTCGGGGTGCACGCGCAGCGTGCAGTCCTTCCCCTCGACGGCCCTGGCGATCCGCTGGGCTTCCTGCAGGATCTCGCCGACGATCGTCTGCACGCTCTTGACGTAGCCCGCGCCTTCGCAGTACGGGCACGGCGCGCACAGCGTCCGCTCCAGGCTCTGTTTGACCCGCTTGCGGGTGATCGCAACCAGACCGAAGTCGTTGAACTGCAGGATCTTGTTCGGTGCGCGGTCCGCCCGCATGGCCTCCTCGAGCGCTTGCATCACCTTCTGGCGGTTCTTGCGCTCGTCCATGTCGATGAAGTCCACCACGATGATCCCGCCCAGGTCGCGCAGCCGGATCTGCCGGACGATCTCCTTCACCGCCTCGGTGTTGGTCTTAACGATCGTGTCTTCGAGGCGGTTCGACTTGCCGACGAACTTGCCGGTATTGACGTCGATGGCCACCAGCGCCTCAGTCTGATTGATGACGATGTAGCCGCCGGACTTCAGCCACACCTTGGGCCGCAGCGCCTTTTCCAGCTCATTGGAAATGTTGAACGCGTCGAATATCGGGGCCTCGCGCGTGTACAGCTTGACGCGCCCGACCGCCGACGGCTGGAAGCGCTCGACGAACCTCAACACCTGCTCGTAGATCTCTTCGTTGTCTACCCAGATGCTCTTGAAGTTGTCGGCCATCTGGTCACGCAGCACGCGGCTGACAAGGTCGAGGTCGTGATGGATGAGCGCCGGAGCGGGCCGCGACTCGGCGCGCTGCCGGATGTCAAGCCACAGGTTGAACAGGAATCGCATGTCATCGGCAATCTCCTGCTCGGTGCGGCCCTCGCCAGCGGTGCGGACTATGAAACCGCCTGGAATTCCGGTGCGGTGCGTTTGCAGGATGCGTTTCAGGCGGAAACGCTCCTCGTCGGAGCTGATCTTGCGCGAAACGCCGAGGTGCTCCACGGTGGGCATATAGACCACGTACCGCCCCGGCAGTGCGATGTGCGACGTGATGCGCGCGCCCTTCTGTCCGAGCGGTTCCTTGGCGATCTGGACCAGGATCTCCTGGCCTTCCTTGAGCAGCTCGCTGATGGACGGCTGCGGCGGGCGCTCGCGCTCCGGCCGCTCGGCGCGTTCGGGCCGCTCCTGCCTGCCGCGGGCGGTGCGCGTTTCCGGCTCGGTTTCCTGCTTCTGCTCGGAGGGCGCCTCCTGCTGAAGTGCCTGCCCGCGCAACTTGCGCCTCATGCGGCGGGACAGGCGATGCGGGTACCGGTAGCCCTGCTCTCGCAGGGTCGCCGTCAGGCTGACTGGCATCCTGGCAGGCTCGACCCCTTCCTCTTCCACGGCTTCTTCCGCGGCTGTCTCGCCTGCTGCGGCAGTCTCCTCGGATTCGCCGGCTTCGGGCGTTTCCTCGGATTCACCAGCCTCGGGTGCCTCCTCAGATTCGCCGGCCTCTGGAGTGTCCTCTGACTCGCCGGCCTCGGGAATGAACTGGTCCGGCAGAACCGTTACCAACCCGCCGGGGCCAACCGGCTCCGCGCCGGGCACCGGTTCATCGTCCTCGTTCCTGACTACGGTATCCGGGCGGACCGACTCTCCTTCGGTTTCTTCGAACTCAAGCGCCGGCCCGGCCGTTTCGGGAACGGATGCCTCGCCCGGTTCCGCTATGGCGTTCTCCTCCGGCTCCTGTTCCGCGCCGGCTTCCTCCGGTTCGGCCGATTCAGAGAGCGTCACGGCGGAAATCTGTTCCTGGGCCTCCTCTGTCGTGAGCGCGCCGGGCTCCTCCTCGGCCTGCTCCGGCTCCCGCTCGATCGACTCCTCGGCCTCGGCATCTGTGGGTTCTTCGGGGGCTTCTTCGGCGGTAGGCATGTCGCCGGCCGGTTCGGACAGTGCCGATTCCGGCGCCTCGCCGGCCTCCTCGGGCGCGGCCTCAGGCTGCTCGCTGGAGACACCCGCGCCGCCTACAGCGAACTCTTCTTCTTCGGATTCACCGGCGGGGGCGGCATGGCCGTACTTGGCCAGCGATTCGCCCGGAAGCACCGTGAACACGGCTTCGGATGGTTCCTCGGGCGCCTGAGCGGCGCCAATATCGGCGTACTTCGATTCCGGGAAACCGCGTCCCCGTTGTCTGCGGCGGCGGCCGCGGCGGCCACGGCGTTCGTGCCCACCTTCGGACTCGAACCCGCGCTCACGCTCGCGGTCCGGCGTCGGGGCAGGCGGCTCCGGGGCTGCTTCCGGCGCCTCGGGCGCCTGGACGAGCTGTTCACGATGCTCGCGAGTTTCCCGGGCTTCGCGCTGGCCGCGGCCCTCCCGTTCGGCCTTCAGGGCCTTATCTTCGGCAGCGGCCGCGAGCCGGTCGTACTCCTCGTTATCCTCAAAAAAATCAGAAACATAGAGGAATGCGTCGCGCTCCAGCCCCAGATCGACAAACGCCGACTGCATTCCGGGTAACACGCGCGTTACGCGGCCTTTATGTATGCTCCCGGCCAGAGAGTATTCATTCGCCCGCTGGAAGTAGACCTCGACGAGCTGGTCGTCTTCCAGGATCGCCACCTTGGTTTCGTGGCGATTGGCGGAAACTATCAGTTCTTTACCCATAGGCACTCCGCTAGGTTACGCGGCGGGTTGCGCGGGTCCGGTGGGAGAGTAGAGCTTCGGCGGGTGGTCTGAGGCCGGACCGAACACACAGGATCGGGCGCGCCTGATCCGGCGGGTACTGCAACAGAACTCGTTCAAGCCAGCTTGGCGGATTGCGTCAACGCCTCGCGGCCGCGGCTTCGCCGGCGAGCCCCTTGGCCCACACGCGGCGGCGCCGGTCAGCAAAAACTCTCAAACTCGCTCGCTCTGTCTCGCTCTCGCGGCGGATTCGCGTTTCGCCGCCATCAACCAACAAATCGCCAGAGCCTGACGCTGTTTACCAGGCCCAGCATTGCAAAAATTGACAGGATGTTGGAGCCGCCGTAGCTCATCAGGGGCAACGGAATGCCCGTAACCGGCATGCGGCCCACCACCATCCCGATATTCACCAGTATGTGAAAAAGCAACAGCGCGGCCACTCCCATACACAAGTACATTCCTGCGCGGTCGGGGGCCGTCTGCGCGTTCTGCACCACCTGCATCAACAGCAGGAAATACAACCCTAACATGACCACGACACCGACAAAGCCGTGTTCTTCGGCGAACGCGGAGAATATGAAGTCCGTATGGGGCACCGGAAGGAACCGGAGCTTCGTCTGAGTGCCGCGCGTAACGCCCTTACCCCACATTCCGCCCGCGCCCACCGCGATTTTCGACTGGATCAACTGGTACCCCGATCCTCTCGGGTCCTGGCTCGGGTC
>JBLNBX010000222.1:0-6510 GCA_050260275.1 bacterium | reverse complement strand
CTGGTCCGCAACACCACAGAGTGGCTGACGCGGGAGGCCGCGGCGCTGAAGACGAAACTCGATGAGAGCCGGCGCGAGTTGGAAGCTTACATGCGAACCTCGGGGCTCACGTTCGCCGCCGGCCCCCTGACGCTGGCCGAAGAGCGGACGCGCCAGGTGCAGCAGGCGCTGGCGGCCGCGGAGACCGACCGGGCGGCCAAACAGGCGCGCTTCGAGGCCGCCCTCCGCAGCCCGATAGAGGCGCTTCCGGACATCGTGACCACGGGCGCGATCCGCGACTACCAGACCGAACGCGAACGCCTCCGCCGCGAGATCGCGGATCTCACAGCCGTCCTTACCCCCACTCACTATCGCGTTCAGCGCCTCAACAATCAGCTCGCTGAGGTGAACGAGGCGATCAAACGCGAGCGCGCCGAGATCCTCGGCCGCCTGCGCGCAGAATACGAAGCCGCCGCGGACCTCGAGAAGAGAGTCGCAGAATCCTACACCCGCCAGTTGGTGGAGGCGGAGAACCAGGCCGGTAAGGCGGCAGCGTACAACGTGCGCAAACATGAACTCGACACCACCCAGGCGCTCTACGACTCCATGCTGACGCGGGTGAAGGAAGCCGGCGTCGCTTCGGCCCTGAGCGCCAGCAACGTGCGGATCATTGACCCCGCCCGGCCGCCATCGCGGCCGTACCGGCCCAACGTCCCGCTCAATGTCGCACTGGGGCTCGCGATGGGCCTTGCCGGAGGCGTTGCGTTAGTATTTGTGCGCGAGCGGTCCGGACGCGTCACCCGGCCCGGTGACGCGGTGCTGCTCGAGGTTCCCGAACTCGGCGTCATACCTTCGGCGCGCGACGACCGCGGCCTTGGCGTACGCCGCCTCATGCCTCACAAGGATAACGGCGATCTCGCGCTCGTCACATGGAATCACGACTCGTCGCTGCTGAGCGAGGCATATCGCGCCACGCTCGCCTCTATCCTGTTCGGCTCGGCATCCGCCGACCCCTTCGGGAACGGCGGCGCACGGGGACGGGCGCTGGTCATCACGAGCGCCGAGGCGATGGTCGGAAAAACGACCGTCCTCACCAACCTCGGCATCGCCCTTGCGGAAACGGGACGGCGCGTTCTCCTTATCGACGGGGACCTGCGCCGGCCACGCCTGCACGAGGTGTTCGACATTTGCAACGACTGGGGGCTTACGGATCTGCTCCAGGAGCCGGTAGACGATCGCGAAGCCTCGGTCGAGAGCGTCGCGCGCGCCACGCGCATCCCCAACCTGTGGGTTCTGCCGAGCGGGCCGGGCACGGCTGCGATCCCTCGCTTGCTGCACTCGCCCAACCTGCACGCTCTGATGAACCGGCTCAGGATGCTGTTCGACTTCGTGCTCTGCGATAGCGCGCCAATCATCCTGTACTCGGATAGCCGCGTGATCGGGCGGGAATCGGATGGCGCCATCGTGGTCGCCCGCGCCAACCGGACCAGCCGCGATACGCTCCGAGCGACATGCGCGCGGTTGCAGCAGGACGGCATCCCTGTGCTGGGGACTGTGCTCAACGACTGGAGGATCGACAAAGGCGAGTTTCCGACCTATGGCGATTACTACCGCCGCTACCGCCGCCACAGAAAGGCGGGCTGACAGGAGCGCGCGGCAGCATCGCGCCAATCAGCGATGGCCACTTCGCAGCCTGACACTCTCCCTCTGGCCGCCGGCGCCGGCTCCGCCGCGCCGGGGCGCCCCCCCCCGCCCCCCCCCCCCGCCGCCGCCCCGGGGCGCCCCCCCCCCCCCCCCCCCCGCGCCCGCCTGCGCAGCACGGCGTTCGCGCCATCCTGGCTGCCATCACGCAACTCGGCACGATGCAGGTCGCCATCGCGCTCGGGACGCTGGTGCGCAACAAGCTCCTGGCTGTGTATCTGAAGCCCGAAGGCTTCGGCGAGTTCTCGCAGATTATGACCATCGCGGCCCCAATCTGGGTGCTCGCGCAATGCGGCATGGCGGTAGGGCTTAGCCGGAACACCGCGGCCGCAACCGCCGGTCCGGACCGCCAGCGCCAGCTCGAGACGGCGAACGTCGTCACGATGTTCATCGCCGCGGCGTCGCTGGTGACGATTCTGCCCCTGATATTCAGCCCGGCGGGAGGTTCGCTGCTTGCCGCGCTGGGCGTTCGCGACCGCCTCGAGCAGAAGATCATCCTCGCCGTCCTGCTTTCGATCGCACCGCTCGAAGCTCTGCGAAACAACTATCTGAGCTTCCTGCAAGGGCTGCTGGACATCAAGGGCATCAGCGCGAAGAGGACCATAGCGGTGGCCGCGGGCACGGCCGCTGCGTTTCCCCTCATAGCCTGCTTCGGCGTTGCCGGGGCCTGCGCGCAGGCGGTGTTAGCGTCGCTTCTGGTAGCCGTGCTGCTTGGGCGCCGCTGCCGCGCGCTCGGGTTTCGGCCTTTGGCGATGGTCTTTCATCGCCCCGCGGCGCGCCTGCTGGCTGCGTTCGGCGCGGCGTCGCTCGTGATCGCCTTCACCCAGAACAGCGTGGATGCGCTTGTCCGGGCGCACCTGATAACCTTTGCGGGAGTCTCCGCAAACGGGCTCTATCAGGCCGCCTTCTCCCTCTCCGCCCAGGTAACTACTGTTGTGCTCGGCAGCATCGGAGCGTACTCGCTGGCGACGCTCAGCCAAACCGCCTCTGCTGCCGTACTCCAAAGCCGCCTCGACGAACTTCTGCGCGTAGTGCTTCCGGTTTCGGCTCTGGCCCTGGGTGCGGCCGGCCTCGCTGCGGCGCCGCTGTTCGCGCTGCTCTTCTCAAGCCAGTTTGCCACCGGCACGCGTTTTCTACCTCTGCTCTTGTTCGGCAACTACGTCCAGGTAGCTTCCTGGGCAACCGGCGCTCCATTGCTCGGACGCGGCCTGATCCGCTACTGGATCGGCGTCCAGATGGCCAGCGCCGGCATGCGCTACGTGATAGCGGTGGCCGGCACGCCGCTGATGGGAATGTATGCCGTCCCCGCTGGTTTTGTTGCTTCGCTCACGCTCGACCTCGCCGCCTATCTGGTGATCTGCTCGCGCAGAATCGGCATAGCCCCTGGGCGGCGCACCCTGGCGCGCTTCGCTGCTGGAGCGCTGGCTGTCGTATGTGCGGCTCTTGCCGGCTGCTTCGGCGCGGGGGTGTACGTCCTCGCCGCTGCCGCCGCCGTCCTCGCGGCCGCCACACTCGTCATGGCCTGGCAGGACGTGCCCGGCGTTCTCGCGTACGGGGCGCGTGTGCTTAGGACCTTCTCAAGCTCGAAATGACTCCAAGGGTCTCCGTTATCATTCCGTGTTTCAACGTCGCGCGGTTCGTCGGTCAGGCGCTCGACAGCGTCTGCTCTCAAACCTGCGCCGACCTCGAGATCATCGCCGTGGACGACGGCTCCACCGATGCGACGCGCGCTGTTCTCGACGCGCACGCTGCCCGCGACAGCAGGATTCGCGTGATCACCCAGCCGAACCGCGGCGAAGCTGGCGCGCGGAACGCCGGCCTGCGCCACGCGAGGGCCGAGTACGTCTGCTTCCTTGACGGCGACGACATCTTCCTGCCGGACAAGATCGAGCGCCAGGCGGCTTTCCTTGATCGCACGCCCGGTTGCGACCTTGTCTACTCCGACTACCTCATGGCCGACGCCGAGCTGAATCCCTGGGGATACGTCCGCACGCTTATTCCGAATTCGGACATCATGACCCACTATGCGCGGCGTAACTGGTTCGGGGTGATGGCTCCTCTGTTGCGGCGGAGCGCCGCCGAACAGGTTGGCGAGTTCGATGAAACGCTGACGCGCGCTGCTGACTGGGATTATTGGATCCGCTGTGCCCGCGCCTGCCGTTTCGAGTACCTCGAAGGGGCAGTCGGGGTCTACCGCCATCACGATGCTCAGATACACCGCGGCTCGGTGGAGATGATCCGCGGCGCGCGCGCCGTCATCGAGAAGCATTTCGCAGGCGATGCACGGCTGCATTCGCTCGCGCTGTCGTGCCTGTACTGGTCTGCCGCGCGGGACCGTTTCCGTGCACGAGCGCTGCCGGCAACAGTCTGGTACACGGTGGCGTCGGAGTTGCACAGCCTGTTGGCTGGAGGAGTACCGTTCTCCATCCGGAACGTAGATACCGTGATCCTTCCCGTACCTGCCGAGGCTGAACTGGTCTTGCGGCGGCAGCGCGAGGCGGTCGCGTCATGAATACGAGCAGCGCTCACATCCAGCCCGCGCCATCCGCGCTCGAGCTGCTTCAGGATCGCGTGGCGTTCTGGCTGCTCTGGGCGCTCGTGTTCTCGATCCCGTGCGAGGAGGCATTCCCGCTGCTCGCCGGCTTCGTCGTCACGCGGTTGCTGGGCCTGGCGGCTGCGGTGGCTGTTGCGCTGCGATGCATTCTGCTAGGCCGATTCCGCAAACCCGGGCTCGTACTTTGGGCGCTGGCAGCCTTCGCTGCATGGGGCGGCACGAGTATTCTCTGGAGCGACGCGCCCGAGAGCACGCTGGTGCGGGCTGGAACGTACGCCCAGCTTCTCTTGCTGGCCTGGCTTGTGTGGGAAGTGGTGCGTTCCGAGCAGCGCGCCGCCGGTCTTCTGCAAGCGTATGTGCTCGGCGCGCTCGTCTCGGCTTCCGAGACCGTGCGCAATTTCGCCATGGGCCGCACGGCAGGCGTCCTCGGAGCGGAACTCGGGCGGGATATCCAAGATGGTCAACGCTACACGGCGGGCGCGTTCAACGTTAACGACCTCGGACTCGTGCTGGTTCTCAGCATCCCTCTTTCGTTGTACTTCCTGGCCCGCACGAAGCGGCGCGCCGCGCGATATCTGTACTGGACTCAGCTCGCGCTCTGCATCGCCGCCGTGGGGTTCACCGCATCGCGGGGGGCGCTCATCGCGCTCACTGCCGCGCTCATGGCCGTGCCGCTCACGCTCCGGTTCTTCAGCAGGCGCGCGCGGCTGGCTGCCGCGGCGATCATCCCCGCATCGCTGGTGGTTGCCGCATTGATCATTCCGCAGGAAGCCCGGGACCGCTTTCTCAACATCGGCACGGAATTCACTAAGGGCACGTTGACCCACAGGACCGAGATCTGGACTGTAGCGCTCGATACGTACCGCGAGAGGCCACTCTCCGGCGTAGGTGCTGGCGCGTTTTCCGAGACCTCCGCGCGCAAGCTCGACAGGCCACTGGTTGCGCACAACACTTTTCTTGCGGTTCTCTCCGAACTGGGCACTGTCGGCGCGTTGCTGTTCGCGACCATTCTCGGATTGCTCGTGGCCTGCATCTCGGGTTTGCCCGCACTGGAGAAGCGCATCTGGGGCGTGCTGCTCCTCGCCTGGGCCGCCGGAGCATCGGGAGTCACATGGGAGTACCGGAAGCCGACCTGGATACTGTTCGCTCTGCTTGCGGCGCACGCGTCCGCCTGCACTCGCGAGCGGGCGCGTGAGTTCGCTCACAGGGCAGTTCTGATTCGAAAGACGGCGTTTGCCAACTCATGGCGTCGCTCTGCCGAGGTGCAACGATGACCGATCTGGCTACGGAACGCGACCGCATTCTAACTGTGGCGCCGCGGTCTTCGTGGCTACCGGAACTCCTGCACACGTTCCCTGTGTTGAGGACGCACTACGGCGGAATCGTACGGAAATGACCACTTCCACACAGGCCCGGCCGGAAGAGATTTCCGGCGCCGCACCGGGGCGGCGGCTCCGGATTCTGCACTCGATACCCATACTCGGTCTGGGAGGAGCGGAGCGAATGACCGCCCACCTCGGGGCCGGACTCACGCGTTCGCACGATGTGGCCGCGCTCTGCTTGTATCCACCCGTAAACAGCGTGTTCGAGGACCAGCTTCAGTCCGCCGGCGTGCGGATCTGGCACCTCGGTAAGCGGCCAGGATTCGATGCGCGCATGCTCCCGGCGGTGCACGGCGTGTTTCGCCGGTTCCGTCCCGATGTCGTCCACACGCACCTGTCGGCCATCTCGTACCTGTTTCCGGAGGCGCTTCTCAGGCGGGTTGTGATGGTGCACACACTCCACACTGTGGCTTCGTTCGAGGCCGACCGCTTCGGGCGCGCGCTGCGCCGCGCCATCCTGGGCAGGTGCGTGGTTCCGGTCGCCGTGTCGCGCGATGTGGCGCACAGCATCGAGCGCGCCTACGGCCTCCAATGCCCGGTAGTTCCGAACGGCATCCCAGTCGCAGACTTCGAGCGGTCTCCGCGAGAGAGGGCCCAGTGGCGCTCGGAGATGGGTATCGAGCCGGGCTGTGTCTTGTACGTCTTCGTCGGCCGCCTCGTCGCCCCAAAGAACCTGATGCTTCTGCTCGAGGCCTTTTCGGCCCTGGATGATCCGAACGCCTGCCTCATGCTCGTGGGCGATGGAGATCAGCGCGGCCCCATCGAAGAATTCGTCAACTCGCGCGGGTTGCACGCGAGGGTACGTGTGTTGGGAGCGCGGGACGACGTGGCCGCATGTCTCGCTGCCGCCGACGTGTTTGTCCTCTCCTCGCACTGGGAAGGCAATCCGATGGC
>JBLNBX010000221.1:0-6900 GCA_050260275.1 bacterium | reverse complement strand
CCGAAGATCACTTCCCCGCCCTGCTCGCGAATGCGCGCGAGGCCTCGCATCATCTCATCCACAGCGGAGCGGTTCACGAGCGGACCCATCACGGTAGCATCGTCGAGCGGATTACCGATTCTCACCTGCCGGTATGCCGCCACCAGCGACTCCGTGAAGCGCTGGGCGATGCTCTTGTGCAGGAACAGCCGGCGCAAAGTCGTGCAGCGCTGGCCTGCCGTGCCGACTGCGCCGAACAGCACCGCGCGCAGCGCAAGGTCGAGATTGGCGTCGGCGGCGACGATCACGGCATTGTTGCCACCGAGTTCGAGTATCGTCCGCCCGAGCCGGCGCGCGACACCTTCGGCCACGTGGTAGCCCATTCGTGACGATCCGGTGAAGCTGATCAGCGGCAACCGGCGGTCGTTCACGAGTCGGTCGCCAATGTCTCTCCCGGGCCCCACAACCAGGTTGAAAACACCCTTCCAGCCGTGCCGTGCCATCACCGAATCGCAGATCTTCTGAACGGCGATGGCCGTGAGAGGAGTCTCCGAAGATGGTTTCCAGAGCACGCAATCGCCGCACACGGCCGCGATAAGCGCGTTCCACGACCACACCGCCACGGGGAAGTTGAACGCCGTTATGACGCCCACGACTCCCAGCGGATGCCACTGCTCGTACATGCGGTGCCCCGGGCGCTCGCTGTGCATCGTGAGCCCGTAGAGCTGGCGCGAAAGGCCCACGGCGAAGTCGGCGATGTCGATCATCTCCTGAACCTCGCCGCGGCCCTCGGCGAGTATCTTTCCCATCTCCAGGCTGACGAGCGCGCCGAGGTCGTCCTTGCGCCGCCGCAGTTCGTCGCCGATCTCGCGCACGATCCCGCCGCGTTTCGGAGCGGGGAGCATGCGCCAGCGAAGAAAAGTCTCTGAGGCGTGGCGCATGATCTCGCCGTAATCATCGGCCGATGCCTGGCGGACCCGGGCGATCGCGGAACCGTCCACCGGGCTCACGGACACCAGCTCGCCTCCCCCCGGCTCTGCGATCCACTCGCCCCAACCGGCGCCGGAGTTCACCGGCTCGATCCCCAGCCGTTCGAGCAATCCCTCAATCCGTGACATGGCGGTAACCATGTTAGCGCCGTCTAGAACAGCAGGAACTCGGGGTATATGCCGTAAACCTTGAGGAGATAGCGGGGACCGACGATGAAACCGCCGGCTACCGAATACGGCACCGAGACGAGCAGCGCATAGCCGATGATCCCGTGCGCCGCAGCCAGCGGATATAGGCAGCGGTATTTCAGAAACACTCGCGCCGCAGCGTATCCGCCCGCAAAAGTCACGGCCATCAGAAACCAGTTCGGCAGGTGAATCGCCGCGAACACGGCGGCTGCCGCCACAGGCGCGAACCGTCCGGTTGCATTGCCCGAGAACTCCACGAACCGGTTCAGGAAATACCCATTGAGCAGGTATTGCTGGAACAGACCCCACACGGCGTAAGCGGCGATTCCCGCCAGCGCGCGACCGGTGGTTACGTCGCGTTGCGTGCCCAGCACCGCGCCGGCCCAGACTATCACTACGGCAATACCTGCGGCGCACGCCAGCACCGGCAGCGCCTTCTTCGCGCCGCTCCACCGGAACCCTACGTAAGCGGCGGTCTCGCCATGCGCGAAGTGGCTGCCGATCACAAAACCCAGGACTACCAGGAACGAGCTTGGATAGAAAAGCCTGAAGCGCCAGAGGTAGAGCATAGCCGCCGCAAACACCGCGAGGGCTTCCACGAGCGCGCCCCATTGCCGTTTCGCCCGCTGCTGTTTGCCTATCGGCTGCACCCCGGGCTCCTATTGGAAGAAAACGTGGCGCACTGTATTCACCACGGCGTGTAGCGACGCGGGGGCCAGGATTGTGTGTGTGTGCTGAAACAGCTTTCCGTAGATGAAACCGGCCACAGTCGCCAGCGCCATGTATCCCCAGTTCGGCGCGGGCGCGTTGTTCAGGTGCGCCGCACCGAAAATCACAGCGGCGGCGAAGACCACCGCGTTCGTCGCGCCGAACCGCTGCATGAGCCAGTTCTGGATCAGCCCGCGAAACAGCAGTTCTTCGGGCAGGCCGACTCCGAGCAGCGTCTTCAGGAAGAGCGCTCCAACAGCCACCGGCGCGAATGGAGCGGGCATCTGAAACGGGCCCATGAACCCGGTGGCCCAGGCGACACCGGCGAGTACCGGGGCAGCTATGACGAACGCGGCTGCCGTATAGGCGAAGTCGCTCCACTGCAGCGGAAGGTTGTACTTGATTCCCTTCAGGCCGCGGTACAGCAGGAACAGAAAAAGCGCGAGCGTGACGGCCGCTCCGTGCGCTAGTATGTTCGCCAATCCCCAGGCCTCTCGCGCCAGCAGCTCCTTTCCGGCGTAGAACTCAAGCGGCAGCCACATCAGGAGGACGGCAGCAAGATCCGCCGCGCGCGGACCGCGTTCACCCGCTCCGCCGGACACGACCAGCAGTACCGGCGCGAAGCCCCAGACAGCCGCCATCACAAGGAAGCCCGGGGCTGCGGCTCCTGCCAGCGCCACTGTGAAGGCAGCCATCATCGCAGCCGGAACCAGCAGGATGCGCATCCGGCCCGCCTGAAACCAGCGCCTCAACCGCATTTGGACGGGCGCGGCGAACAGCGCAAAAATGATGGACAGAAAGACGGCGATAGCGGCTGTCTGCATCGCAAACCCCGGTGAGCGCTGCCTCTATCCTACGACCAGAGCGTTCCGGGATGGGGCGGAGCCGGAACCGTTTGTTAGACTTTAACTAGCAGGGGATGCGGAATGATAAAACACTCAGGGGACTTGCCCGCCACTCTTGGGGAACTGCGCGCCAGTAACAAATACTCCGAGGAGGCTATCGGCTCGCGAACCGTTAAGGACGAGTTGAGAGCCAACCTCATCTGCAAACTGCAGCGTGGTGAGACACTCTTCCCGGGCATCATAGGCTTCGACGAAAGCGTATGCCCGCAGATAGCGAATGCCATTCTCGCCCGTCACAACTTCATACTTCTTGGCCTTCGAGGCCAGGCAAAGACGCGTCTCATCCGGATGCTGACCACGCTTCTCGATGAGCGTTTGCCGTACGTGGCCGGGTGCGAGATACACGACAATCCTTACCGGCCGATCTGCCGCCAATGCCGGAACCTCATCGCGGAACGCGGCGACGAAACGCCTATCGCGTGGCTCACGCCAGAGGAGCGCTACGTCGAGAAGCTCGCCACTCCCGACGTCACCATCGCCGACATGATCGGCGACATCGACCCGATCAAGGCGGCCCGCCGGGGGCAGGACATCTCCGATGAGCTGACGATCCACTACGGCCTGCTGCCGCGTTCCAACCGCGGCATTTTCGCCGTGAACGAATTGCCGGACCTCGCCGGAAAGATCCAGGTCGGATTGTTCAACATCATGCAGGAGGGCGATGTTCAGATAAAGGGCTACCCCGTCCGCCTCCCGCTCGATCTGATGCTCGTCTTCACTGCCAACCCGGAGGACTACACCGCCCGCGGCAAGATCATCACTCCGCTCAAAGATCGCATCGGCAGCGAGGTCCGCACACACTACCCGCTCATGCCGAGCCACGGCGTCGCCATCACGCGCCAGGAGGCCTGGACCGACAGACCTTCGCCGGTCAAGGTCCAGGTGCCCGAGTACATCCGTGAGATCGTGGAACATCTCGCGTTCCTCGCGCGCGAAGACAAGCGCATTGACAAGCGCTCGGGAGTCTCACAGCGCCTGCCGATATCGGCGCTCGAGAACGTCATCTCCAACGCCGAGCGGCGGGCGCTCGCGGCCACGGAAACGGTTGCCGTGCCGCGCGTGCTCGACATTTATGCAGCGCTGCCGGCCATCACCGGAAAGCTCGAACTCGAATACGAAGGCGAACTGAAGGGCGGCGAGGCGGTAGCGAAGGAGCTGATCCGAATGGCCGTCGGCAAGGTTTACTCCAGCATGTTCGATGGCGAGAACATGGCGCAGATCGTTCAGTGGTTCGATCTTGGCGGCTCTCTGAAGCTCGATGAAACCTCCCGGTCGGACGCCATCGTCAAGCAGCTCTCGAGCATCCAGGGCCTGATGGAGAAACTAAGCGTTATGCGCGTTGGGCCGAAGGACCCACCCGCGCTGCGCGCATCCGCCGCCGAGTTCATCCTCGAAGGGCTTTACGCGCACAGGCGTATAAGCCGCAGCGAGGAGCGCGGGTTCATCGCCGAGGAGCGCAAGCGCGAGCCGCACACGGCTGAGGAGCCAAAGCGCCCCGGCTCCGGCTTTCGGCGCCAGTACAACTAGCCGGCCGCTGTACGGGCCGGCGATGAAGAGCATCTGGACGGCGATCGCGTGTTCCGGCGGAGTTGTGCGAACCGCGGCCTGCGCGCGAACTCGCTGTGGCGGTGGGCGCACATTCAGGGAGCGGCCGCACGGCACATGTGACACCTCCCGCTGAGGCGCTTGTGCGCGCGGGACCCTCCCGATGTTCCGCCGCAACCATTCCCGTTCCACCGGCATCCCACATCAAGAGGGGCAAATTGGCATGGGCTCGGTCAAGTACTCCCGCTACTCGGGCGAGGACTTCGGCATCTCCGCGGAAGATCTAATGCAGGCGCTCTCGGATTTTCTCCTGCAAAGCGGCTTCAACCAGAATCAGCTTCAGTTTTCGGAGATGAACCAGCGGACCCTTGAGGAACTCAGGCAAGCCATCCAGAAGGCCCTCGAAAGCGGTGAGATGTTCAACCAGGACCAGGCCGAGCGCATGATGCAGAAGCTGCGGGAGATGCCGGCGGAGCAGTTGGAGGAGCTCATCGACAGCCTCGCCCAGAAGCTCGTCGATGAGGGCTACCTCGACCCGCAACAGGCCGAGCCCGAACCCGGCGGCCAGGGTGGCGTCGGACGGCCGCAGGGCGAGGTGAAGTTCGAGATAACGGACAAATCGCTCGATTTCCTGGGCTTCAAGACGCTCAAGGATCTGCTTGCGTCGCTCGGCAAGTCCAGCTTCGGCGCGCACGACACGCGCGACCTCGCTACGGGTGTAGAGGCCAGCGGCGCCTCCAAGCTATACGAGTTTGGCGACACGCTCAATCTGGACGTCGCCGGGACGCTCTTTTCGTCGCTGCGCCGCAACGGCGTGCGCCTTCCGCTCGAGCTCGACTACGAGGACTTGCGCGTTCACCAGGCCGAGTACCAGTCATCCTGCGCAACCGTCCTGATGCTCGATTGCAGCCATAGCATGATCCTCTATGGCGAGGACCGCTTCACACCCGCCAAGAAGGTCGCGCTCGCGCTCGCGCACCTCATCCGAACGCAGTATCCGGGCGACTCGCTACACTGCGTTCTCTTCCACGACACCGCCGAGGAATTGCGCCTGCCGGACCTCGCGCGCGTCCAGGTGGGCCCCTACTACACGAACACGCGCGACGGTCTCATCCTCGCGCAGCGGCTCCTCGCCCGGGAGAAGAAGGACATGCGGCAGATCATCATGATCACCGACGGCAAACCCTCCGCCCTTACGCTCGAGGACGGCCGCATGTACCGGAACGCGTTCGGCCTCGACCCGCTCGTCATCAGCCGCACGCTCGAGGAGGTGAGCCGCTGCAAGCGCCAGGGAATCCTGATCAACACCTTTATGCTCGCGAGCGACTACGGGCTGGTGAACTTCGTGCAGAAGGTGACTGAGCTGTGCCGCGGCAAGGCGTATTTCACTACGCCCTACACGCTGGGCCAGTACCTGTTGATGGACTACATGAACCGCAAGACGTGGACGATCCACTGATCGCCCGCGCCTTGCGCGTGGGTTGATTACTTCTTCTTCTTGCCCTGGGCCGCGACGGCTTCCATCGCCGCCTTTACCTTCTCGGGATCGCCCAGGTAGTAATTCTTGATGGGCTTCAGGTTCTCATCAAGCTCATACACCAGCGGCATACCCGTCGGGATGTTGAGCCCGATGATCTCGTCATCCGATATGTTGTCGAGGTACTTCACGAGCGCGCGCAGGCTGTTCCCGTGCGCCGCGATCACAACGCGCTTGCCCGATTTCACGACGGGCGCGATGGTCTCGTGCCAGTACGGCAGGAAGCGCGCCACGGTATCCTTCAGGCACTCGGTGAGCGGCAGTTCGGATTGCGCCAGGTCGGCGTATCGTGGGTCCTTGCCGGGGAATCGCGGGTCGTCCGGCGTGAGCGACGGCGGCTGGATGTCGTAGCTGCGGCGCCAGATCTTCACCTGGTCCTCGCCGAACTTCTCAGCCGTTTCGCTCTTGTTGAGCCCCTGCAGCGCCCCGTAGTGCCGCTCGTTGAGCCGCCAGGACTTGTGCACGGGGATCCACAACAGGTCCATCTCGTCGAGCACGATACACAGCGTCCGGATGGCCCGCTTCAGCACGGACGTAAACGCAACGTCGAACGTGTACCCCTGCTCGCGCAGCGTTTTGCCGGCTTCGTGAGCCTCCTGGATGCCCTTTTCGGACAGGTCGACGTCCGTCCAGCCCGTGAACCGGTTCTGCTTGTTCCAGTCGCTCTCGCCGTGCCTTATCAGAACGAGCTTGTACATGCTTACCACCTCTGCCTGAAGGCGTTGCGGCCCGCGTATTCCGCCGCCGAGCCCAGCTCCTCTTCGATTCGGAGAAGCTGGTTGTACTTCGCTATACGGTCCGTGCGGCTGGTGGAGCCGGTCTTGATCTGCCCGCAGTTGGTCGCAACGGCGAGGTCTGCGATGAACGCATCTTCGGTTTCGCCCGAGCGGTGCGACGTCACGCTCGTATAGCCAGCCTGCGTTGCCATGCGAATGGCCGCCAGCGTCTCGCTCACGCTGCCGATCTGGTTCAGCTTGATGAGAATCGAGTTCGCGATGCCCTCGGAGATGCCGCGCGCCAGGCGCTGGACGTTCGTAACGAACAGGTC
>JBLNBX010000220.1:0-4092 GCA_050260275.1 bacterium | reverse complement strand
ATAATCCTTCGGGATCAACGATATCCATGGAGGACTTCGAGCAGATCGTGAAGCTCGCCGCGGCGCGTGGAGTCTGGATCATCACCGACGAGTGCTACTGCCGCCTGCTCTACGATGGCGTTCCATTCTCGGCGGCGGCGCTGCCTGGAGCGAAGGCAAATGTCGTTGTGGCCGGCTCGCTGTCGAAGACCTATGCGATGACGGGCTGGCGCATCGGATATGCCCTGGCTCCCGAACCAATCGTCTCGGCGATGGTGAAGGTGCAGAGCCAGTCGGTATCGCACCCGTCTTCAGTGGCGCAGAAAGCTGCGGTGGCTGCACTCAGGGGACCGCAGGACGATATCGCAAAGATGCTGGCCGAGTACCGCCGGCGGCGCGACTTCGTGATACCCCGGCTGCGCAGCATCACGGGAGTTGCCTGCGGCATGCCGCGAGGAGCGTTCTACGCGTATCCGGACGTTAGCGCGGTGCTTCGTGGTGAGGGCGGCGTCGCAAGTTCGCTCGAGTTCACTGAGCAGTTGCTGTTGAAGCAGCGCGTTGCGGTGGTGCCGAGCGAGGCTTTCGGTGGCGGCGGGCATATCCGCATCTCGTTCGCTACGTCCATGGGCGAGCTCCAGCGCGGGCTGGATCGAATCGAGAGCTTCATCAGAGAACTCGTCCGCTGACGCTATTTCCGATTCTGCCTTCCTACCGCAAGCAGGGTTTGGGTGCGCTACTGTTTTAGAGCTTTAGTTTAGAAACCACTGCGCAACCAATTGGAGAAGTGTGATTTACATTCGACGATACTCAGAGACGGCCGCACGCTGCGTCAGCTCGTCATCCGGTACTGCCCGGGACACCTGCCGCTGGCGAGATCACCTTGTTTCTCAACAGAATTGTGCTGGATTCCTGAGGTGTTTGATCATGTGCCAGATCGCCGGTACATGCACATGCTGATGGTGATCAAAGGGCGGGAACTCTGCAGGGGCGCGCGCCACTGCTACCGGCGAAGTCTGGATCGTTCCGGCAGACTCCTCGCCTTTTACGATAGCCCCGCGGGCCGGATCAGACGGCTCGACACACACCTTCCAGCCGATTGAGCCCCGGGGATCTGTAACTTCGGACGGCATTGATAGACTGAAGGGAGGAGCCAGTTCAACCGGGATGGTCCGTTGTGTAATTGCCGCCACATTGCTTGCCTCAGTCCTGTTTACGGCCGGTTGTGGCGACGATCCGGAGGAGCAGCGAATAATCGGGCAGGCCTTCGGCGGGCCGAGAAAGTTCTCTCTCCACAAAGAGATAAGCCCCAGAAGCGAAACTGTTGCTGAAGTGCAGCACGGCGAGAAGCTGGATATCCTGGGCCGCCGCCGGCGTTTCGTGAAGGTCAGGACTCCGGCCGGTGTCGTGGGGTGGACACACATGAGCCAGCTTATGGCCGCTGACCAGATGACCGCTCTAGACGACCTCGCCGAGCGGGCGAAAGAGCTTCCCAGCCACGGTCAGGCAACCGTTTACGAGGTTCTGAACGTCCACTGCGATCCCAACCGCCAGGCTCCGAGCTTCTACCAGATTCACGAGGGCGAGCTGGTGGATGTGATCCTGCACGAGGTCCACCCGCGCACGGCGTACAACGCCCCGCCGATCTTTAAGCCCAATCCGAAACCAGAGCCGGTGGCAAGAAAGAAGCAAAAGGAACCGGAGTTCCCGCCGCCGCCCGCGCCGCCGCCCCCGGGTCTGCCGCCGAACTGGCTTGAGATGTCGAAGACCGTGCTTCCGCCCGAGTTGCAGCCTCCGCCGCCCAAGCCCGTTCCGACGGACGATTGGACCCTTGTGCGGCTGAAGAACGGCCGCGCAGGCTGGGCTTTGACGCGAATGCTGCGCATGAACATCCCAGACGAGGTGGCGCAATACTCCGAGGGCCATCGCATAACTTCGTACTTCCCGATGATCAAGGTCCAGGACGGCGACCAGGTGCGCTATCACTGGCTGTGGACCACGCTATCGAGGGAAAGGCAGCCCTATCAGTTCGATAGCTTCCGTTGGTTCATCTGGAACGTGAAGCGCCACCGGTACGAAACGGCATACATCGAGCGGAACGTGAAGGGGTACTTTCCGGTGCGCGTCCACGAGGTCAAGGACGGTCCGAACAATGAGACCTTCCCCGGGTTCACGCTGATTCTCGAGGAGCCGGACGGCACGCGGCTGGAGAAGACGTACGCATACAAGTACTACCGCGTGGTGCTAGTGGACAAGCGGCCTTATCAGCCGCCCGCCCCGCAGCACTCGGAAGACGACGATCCGTCTACGGCCGCGCCGGAAGCTGACAGCGGCTGGCTCACGAGGATCAAACTCCTGAAACAGAAGTGGTTCGGGCGCTAGTGCGGCACTTAGAGGCCGCGGCGCCATGTCCCGCCCCGAGATCCTGGTTAGGGGCCCGACTTCAGCGGAGCCGCCGCGTAAACGCGAGGAAAACCGGGAAGAGACCCCTCGCAGTGCGGCGCGCCGTAACCTGGAACAGAGCACGAACTGCAGTCAAGGCCCACCTGACACTGGTGCATCGATGCCCCTACTTCAGCTTGGCTCCGCAAGGCGGGAAAACACTAGCGAGGCCGAAAGGCACTCCTCCGGATGAGAATCCATCGTTTACGCCCGGCGGGCAGTTCGTGCTCGGAAAGGGTTGCGAGTTGAAGAAAACAGAAACGGGCGCTCCGACCGTGAAGCACTTCCACGAAGGACTGCCGCCGCTCAGGCGGCGCGTGGCCGGCATCGATCTGGGCAGCCGTTCTATGCACGTTGCGGCACCACCGCTCGAGAATGGCAGCCCGGTTCTGGCGCAATTCGGCACCACGACGCACGAGGTTCTCGAATGTGCGAAGTGGCTCAAGCAGCGCCGCGTTGAATCGGTGGCGATGGAGAGCACGGGCGTGTACTGGATTCCCGTGGTGGAAATTCTCGAGAGCCAGGGATTCGAGGTGCTGCTGGTCGACAGCCGGCCGCTGGCGCGCGTGCCGGGCCGGAAAACGGACATGCTCGATTGCCAGTGGATTCAGACGCTGCACAGCTGCAAGTTGCTGAAGGGCTGTTACCGGTCCACGCCGCAATCAGCGAACTGCGCACCGTAGCTCGGAACAAGGCGGTGCTGGTGGCCGAGCAGTCGGATTGGCTGCGGCGCATGCACAAGGTGACGGACGAGATGAACATCCGCGTGCACCACGCCGTTTCGGACGTGCAGGGAACGACGGGCATGGGCATCATCGGCGCCATTGTGAACGGCGAACGGGATCCGCGGAAACTCGCCGCCATGCGCGATCCGCGCTGCCGCTACAGCGAGCAGCAGATTGCCGGGTTTTTGACTGGCAACTGGAGATCGGATCACCTGTTCAACCTGGCGCAGTGCCTGAAAATGTATGACTCACTCGAGGAGCGGCTGGCTGAGTACGAGGCGGAGATTCAACGGCGGCTGAAGGAACTCACGCCCGAGGATCGAAACCACAACACAGCTCCGCCGCTGGCGAACCGCGAGCGCATGAAAGGCATCCGGCGCCGGCATCAGGGACACAAGCGTGACGATCTTTTCCGCATGGTTGGAGCCGATCTGACCAGCATCGATGGCATCGGGGTGGAGACGGCCGAAGTGATCGTGAGCGAATACGGAACCGATCTGAGCAAATTCCCGACCGAGAGGCAGTTCGTCAAACATCTCCGGCTGGCTCCGAGGCAGAACGTCAGTGCGGCAAGCCGGTGCACCGGCGCGCGAACGGCAAACAGAAGAGCACGCGTACGGCACAGGCACTGAGAAACGCGGCGACAGCTCTGAGCAGAGGCAAGACGGCACTTGGCGCGTTGTACCGGCGCATGAGCCGCCGCAAAGGTCCGGGCGTGGCGGTGTTTGCAGTCGCACGAAAGCTCGCAACGCTGGTTTACCGCCTGCTTGTCTGGAGACAACCCTACCTGGACGAAGGGCAGGCCGCCTACGAAGCGCGCTATGATGCCCTCCGGCTACGCGCAATCAACGCGACAGCTGCGCAATTCGGCTATCAGCTCGTGAAAAAACAGGCACCCGCAACTGCTTGAGCATTAATGGGGTCTCTGATGAGCCCGTGCGGAGCTTCA
>JBLNBX010000219.1:0-38734 GCA_050260275.1 bacterium | reverse complement strand
CTTTTCTCAGAGGACCTGACGTTCGCCGCGCTCCGGGCGCGGGTGGAGCATATCGGCCTCGCCTCCGACCCGGGCTTTCAGGACGCGTTCGTGGACGAGATGCCGTTCCCCGTTTAGCCCGCATGCGCGCCCGCGAGGCGCGCCCAGGGCCTAATCGCCGCTCTGCATCTGCTGCGCAGCGGCGGCTTTTCTTTTCTCGATGGCCGGGAGAGCCGGCCGCCAACTGCGGCGTGTTCGCTGCCGGAACGGGAGCGCGAGCAGGACGAAGCACGCCGCCGCCAATAGCTCGGACGTTACCAGGTACCACGGCCAAGGGCCGAACAGACCGAGAATCGCCTGCGGGCCGGCCGGCATGTAACGCAGGAACATGTAGTTCGTGGAGTAGACGCCGTCGAAGACGCCGAGCCCGATCGCGATGGCGTTCAGCACTGCGAACGCCGGCAAGGCCGCTTTCGCGGATGGCCGCACCTCTCCCGACAGCACGAGGAAGAGGATGCTCACCAGTACTCCGGCATGGCCGACGAAGTACTGCACGCTCGGAAGCGACAGCGCAGGGAGCCACAACTGCGGGATGAGCAGGCCGACGGTGGGCCCGATGGCCCCGAGATACCACGCCAGGTTCTCCAGCGCAGCCAGACGCGTCACCAGCGCGAGGACCGTGATCCAGAGCGCGATGTTGCAGAACTGCAGCGGCAGCCCGTCGGGGAAGCGGAGCACGCCCATCCCCGTCATGTAGCCGTAGAAGAGAAGCTCACCGCCCATCAGCACCGCTGCCAGGACCAGCCGGAGCGCGTGCCTGAGCCGCGGCCGCGGCCGGGCCACCGCCGCGAGCAGCAGCGGGATCACTGGAGTGGCGGCGAGGATCGCCAAGTGCGCCGTGCCGAAAACGGCGAAATCTTCTCTCATCAGGGAACAAATGTCAGGTGCCCGCGCGCGACTCGCCGCGGGTGCGGCAGTTGTGGGCTCGTTGTCACCCGGCTGCGAAGCCCGCGGGTGGCGAAGGGCCGTGCCCTTCGCCTGTGCGGCTGCGCGCGCCGGAAACTATGTGCAAGCTACTGATTCGGGCTCCTGTCTCCAGGCTGCGTCTGTCCGCCGTACTGACCTTGTCCGCCGTACTGCCCCTGGCCACCATACTGACCCTGGCTGCCCTGCATGTTCCCGTGCGAGGTAACCTCGGTAGCCATGATGGCCGGCTGGTTCATGTAAGGCGTGAACGCCGCCTGGTTCCAGCTCTGGCCTATCTGGTCATTGAACATAGTGAAGTCGAACTGCTGCGGCATACCCACGATGCTGACGTGTTCGCCAACTCGCAGATCCGGCAGGTTGCGGCCGGCAACGAGGATTGTCTCGTTCTGGGCCGAGGTCGGTGACGAGCCGATCACAAAAGCTCCCGGGCCGACGATCTGCCGCACCACGCCGGTGACGGACACTTGCCGGTTGTAGTACGCCTGCGGATTCGAGGTCAGAGTCTGAATCGGAACCATCTCTACGGCGTTGTCTGTCGCCGGCGGCGCCATGGGGGTCCCGCTCTCAGTGCCGGCTGTCTCTCTGGCGCGGTCTCCGCCGCAAGCGGGCATCAGCAGCGCGAGCGCAACTACGGCAGCCATCCCCAGGGCTGCAAACCGCAGCCGCACGAGCGTCGTAACACTAATCATTGATCCCTCCTCCTCTGGTTGATTGATCTGAAGCTTTAAAGCCATGTGAAGCGCACATCCGAACCACCTCTAGAATCCGGGCAGCAGCGCAGACTCCCATAGCCAGTTGCGGCCGTGCCAGCGGGTGCACGTAGTTGAGCTGGCCGACAGCAAACCCCAGCAGGTTAACCCTGGCGCAGACACCCGAACTCCGAACTGCGGCATCCCGCGCCACCTCCCCTGTCCCGTCCCGGCCCCAGGCAACACCGGCGTCGAAGCACAGCGCGATCTCGACCGGCGGAACGTTCCGTGCCGGGATCACTCCCAATGCACCGATCACTTGCAATCTGATCTCCGCTTTCGCCACGGCGATACGCCTTCCGATGAGCCGGTCCACTACGGGGCAAGCGCCGGGCCCCGACCGTAGCGATACGGAAAACAGCGCGGCTTGTTGAGCTCCCGTATCGACGGCATGGCGCCGCGGGCCACGGCGTCCCGCATCCACATGGCCGTCACCGGATCGGGCGCGCCTTGCAAAAGATACTCGGCCATGCCCTCCAAAAACCACAGCGGCAGGGACATCATCGAACCTTCACGTTCGCTGCCGAGCGCCGCATCGGCGGCGATATCGAACTGGAAGACGTGAACGAGTTCGTGTCCCAGAACCCGGTTAGTCTCGGACAGCGGACCGGCAAGCGGCATCACAATCTTGCGGCGCGGGAGCTTGGCAATGCCGCCGCTCCCCTCACTGATTTCGCCCGGAACGGCTGTTGTCGCGCGGAGCGCAGCGTGGCTGGCGTAAAGGATGACGGGCTGCCGCGAGGACAGTTCGTGTCCCAGAACGTTCGTTAGTTTCTGATACCAGCGCTCGGCCATCCGGCCCGCCTCGAGCGCCGCCTCCGCCTCGTTTCGTAGTAGTAGATATCGAAATGGCGGTCCGCATGACTTTGAATTCATGCGTTTCGAAGGGGACCCTATTTTGTCCGAAGTATTGCGCGTTCAAAGTCCCGCATAGGATGAGAACCGCGGCCCGGATAGCCAGAGCCCGGGACGCACGGACGCCTAAGTCCTTTGTAACCATCGCGGGGCTTGTCGCAGTGGCGTCCCGCAGAGACCGGGACGCGCTATATATCCCAACAATAAAGCCGCGCGCCGCTATGGCAGCGTCCTTTGTAATTAAAGAGAGGCGGCTGCCGATTCAAAGAAAAGTTAAGAAGAGATGTTCCTTCAGTCGAGACACACACTGCCTGTATAAGGTTAGTTTTGAGTGTCGGCATACGAATAACCGGAGTACCACCATTGCGATATTTTCATATTCTGAATAACGAGTGCTGGCCCGATTTCTAACGCCCAAGATGTCAAGAATTTCGAAGTTGGATGGCGGCGTGCACCGGAAAAAGGCGGAGGTACGTTACCCAAATGCGAATTGTCGTACTGCTGGCATGTCTGTTAGTTCTAGCGGCCATGCCCGTCTTCCAGTTGCAGGCGCAGGATATGAGCAGCATCGAGGGCGTTGTAAAGGATGCTGCCGGAAATCCTGTCGCCAACGTTCCGGTCACGCTGGTTAATCCCGTCACAGGCGAACAGATGACGGCGGTAACCGGACCGAACGGTTTCTATCGATTTGACAGTGTTCCGGCCGGCCGGTACACGATCAGGATCGCCGGGCGGCAGGTGACGCCAGGTGTCACGCCGCCCCCGGTCTATGAGCGCGAGTATCAGGTGACCGCTCCCGGACCGGTCCGCGCTGAGATTGCGCTGGCTCCGATACCGCTGACCGACCTGCTGATGGCGCAGGCCGTTCCTATCGAGATGGAGCCGACGCAGATCCGGAATTCGTTTACCGCTCCTCAGTCGGAATATGCGTCCATCCCGAACCTGCTGCAGAAGGACGGTGAGGCGTATGGCGCTCTCAACCTCTCGCTGCTGAGCGAGGCCATGGCTACAGTGACCGGACTCGCGCGGGGGCCGTCGGTGGCAGGCGGTGGTCCTATCCAGAACACGTACAGGATCAACGGCATCGACAACAACAACAAGATCTTTCCAGGGCCGCTGTCCTACGTGTCCAATATGGCGACCGAGCAGTTCACATTGTTCGCCGCGCAGCACTCGCCCGTATTCGGACATGCCAGCGGCGGCAACTTCCTGACAAACACCGGCGTTGGCGCGAACCGCGTGCACGGCGCTCTCTACTACTACTTCAACGATGACGTTCTGAACGCCGAAGATAACTGGGAGCGTAGCGTGCTTCCCGACGAGGACCGGTCCTTCACACAGTACCGTCTCGGCGGCGCGATAGGCTTCCCGATCGTACCGAGTAAAATTTTCGGATACGGTAATTTTGAGTGGATTCCGACGCGCTACACGAGCCCGTTGGGTGGGTTCATGTACGCGCCGACTCCCGCCGGATTCAACACGTTGGCCGGTATCCCCGGCGTTTCGGCCACCAACCTTGGAGTCCTTCGCTCGGCCGTCGGCGGACTGCCTGTGGCCGCGTCGACTCGATCGACTACGGTTGCCGGCAGGACCATCCCGCTGGGGCTCGTCTCCGGCACGTACAACAACAGCCAGAAGCAGTTCGTGGGCACGGGCGCGGTGGAGTTCGTCCCGAACACCACCAACTCCGTGAACGTCAGGTACGTGCAGAACGAGTTGAGCGCGAACCCGTTCGCATCTTCGCCTTCGTTCCCAATCGTGAACGATATGGACAGCACCGCGCTGAACGCGGTGGTGAACTGGACGCACGTGTTCAATGCGAACGTCTACAATGAGCTGCGCGGCGGCTACAACCGCTACAGCCAGAGCTTCTCGGGCGCAACGACCCCGTCGTTCCCGGGCCTCGCGGCATTTCCGAACATCCAGATCGGCGGTGCCAGCAGCTTGCTGATCGGACCGCAGACCGGCCTGTTCGAGCCGTCGGCGTTCAACACCTATCAGTTGGCCGACAACGTTTCATGGGTGCTCGGGCACCATCAGCTACAGTTCGGCGGCGACGCGATGCGGTACATTTCGAGCATCCGCAACCTGAGCGCGTTCCGCGGCAATTACGTGTATTCGAGCCTGGATCGCTACCTGCTCGACCTGCCGCCTGATGTTCTGTCCCAGAGGGCCTTCGGCAACAGTTCCCTCAACGACAACCGCTGGCTGTTCGCCGGATGGTTGCACGACAACTGGCGCCTCGCCCCGAGCTTCAACCTCTACCTCGGTGTGCGCTATCAGTACGCGACTCTGCCCAGCTTCGTGACTGGCAGTGACCTTGATGAAGACTTTGATGCGCCACTGAGCAAGACCAAGAACTTCTCGCCTCACGTAGGCATCGCGTGGTCGCCTGCGGGTCAGAACAAATTCGTGATCCGAGGAAGCTTCGGGTGGATGTACGACGATCTGTACAGCCCGTACACTTACTTCCGCCTCGGACAGGTTCAGCCGCAGTTGGGCACCACCGTGACTGCGACGAGCCTCAGCACTACGCCAGGCTTCCTCGCGGGCGGCGGCATAGCCAACCCGTACACGGTTCCTCCGTCCAACCTCACGCCCAGCCAGGCAGCCGCTCTGACGTCCGTGGTTGCGACCGAGCAGGACACTCCGTATGTGATGCGCTGGGATGCGGCGGTTCAGGCGCGGATCTGGGATGGTGCATCGCTGACCTTCAAATACCTCGGCACTCGCGGCGTTCACCAGCCCTTGGTTGAGTCGCTCAGCGGCCCTGCGCCGGCGCTTGCGGGGGCTTTTCCGCTGTTCTTCTCCCAGCCGAGCCAGGCGACACTGAACGGGCTCGACCTTACGCTCGACCAGATTCAGGCCGCGCAGCAGGCCGCAGTTGTTCCTATCACGGCGGCCCACGGCACTCCGTCGGGACCCGTGTTCATCCCGGGCCGCTCCGTTGTGACCGTCAGCAACTCCGGTCTCACCAGGTACAACGCCGGGACCGCTGTGTTCAACCAGAGGTTCACCGGCGGGGCGACGTTCTACGCCACTTACACCTACAGCCACCTGACATCGGATTACACGGGAACGTCGCTTGACACGCTGTTCGGGCGCAACGAGGCGCAGTCGCTGTTCGATCGCAGGCACCGCGTCACGGGCCTGATGATGTTCGACCTCGGAGCGCTCACGAAGACCTGGACCGGCTCGGGTTGGGCTTCGCACATTCTCGCGGACTTCAACATCTCCGCCAACTACATCTACCAGTCGGGCGCTCCAGTGCCCGCGCTGGAAGGCATCAACCCCGGCCTGCTGGGTCTAAGCACCTTCCGCACGCCGATCTACACGGTCGAGTCGCTCACCGGCGGCGCCGGCACTCCGCTGACGAACTCGTCGGGCCAGGTGGTCGGTATTCTGGCGACCCCCGCGGCCGGCCTGCCGTTTGGCGCGTCTCCGGGGAACAGCACGGTGATCGGCGCGGCCAACGCGTTCCATCTTGACCCTGTGAACAACATCGATGTGTCGTTCACGAAGCGCTTCGGGTTCGGCGACGTCGCCGGCCTGGAGTTCCGCGGCACCGCCTACAACCTGATCAATCACTCGCAGTTCACGGGCGTGCCGGTTAACTCGTTCGGGTTCATGAACCTGACCGACATCAATAGCTTCTTTGCGCCGGGGAACGCTTTGTTCACCAATCCGAACCGTTTCCTGACGAACAACGCGCGCAACATCCAGCTCTCGGCGCGCAGTATCTTCTAATCTTTCTGCCCGCGGTGGCGCGGCGGCTTCCGAGCCGCGCCATCCCTTTCCAGCGCGGTGCGCCACTTCGTGAGGCGCACCGCCTTTTTGTTTCCCGAGTCAAGCGAGCCGCGCAACCGGTCCGCACCGGCCGCCACAGTGGCCAGCAGCCGGGTTAACCCGCGGTGTATGATCGGCGATCATGTGCCGTTTCTTCGTTCTTGCCGCTCGGAGTAACTCCATGCGACTGGCAATCATCGCGTCCGCCGCTCTGCTGTCTGCGGCGGCTGTCTTTGCTCAGGACATCCGCCCCCTGTGGCCCGGCGCAGCTCCGGGCGCGCTCGGCGATGGTGACGAAGACAAGCCCACGCTCACTGTTTGGCTCGCCAAAGATAGCCCCAAGGGCACGGCGGTAGTGGTGTGCCCTGGCGGTGGCTACGGGCACCTGGCGATGGACCACGAAGGCAGACAGGTCGCCGAGTGGCTGAACGCCCGCGGCGTGTCCGCGTTCGTCCTGAAGTACAGGCTCGGGCCGAAGTACCGACATCCCATAGAACTGGGAGATGCGCAGCGAGCCATACGCACCGTCCGCGCCGGCGCCGCCGGGTTCCGCGTCTCGCCGGACCGGATCGGCATATGGGGTTTCTCCGCGGGCGGACACCTGGCCTCGACGGCAGGTACGCACTTCGATGCGGGCAACCCCACCGCTGAGGATCCGATAGATCGCGTCAGCTCCCGGCCGGACTTCATGATCCTGGCGTATCCAGTGATCACGATGGGCGAGGGAACGCACGCCGGTTCGCGCCGCAACCTGCTTGGCGAATCTCCCGACCCCAAGCTGATCGAGCTGCTGTCCAATGAGCGACAGGTGACCCCGCAGACGCCTCCGGCGTTCTTGTTTCACACCTCCGACGACCCCACCGTACCGGTCGAGAACTCCGTGCACTTCTACCTTGCATTGCGGAAGGCCGGCGTGCCCGCCGAGATGCACATCTACGAGCACGGACGGCACGGCGTCGGACTCGCGCCGCTGGACCCGGTTCTGGGCACCTGGGGCGAGCGGCTTGAAGCGTGGATGCGCGGGCGCGGGTTGCTGTAGCCGGGCACGGGTATGCAGACTGTCAGATGGCTACTATGAGGGCTCAGGAATGATCAGGACGCTCGGACGGACCGTACTCAAGAAAACCGGCCTGTACGGCGCGTACTCGTTGTTAAGGAAAGGCCCGCTGCTCGAGGATGGCTGGTTTCGCAGCTTCGATGAGGGCATGCCAGTCGATGCCTCCGGCGCTCCGCTACCGTTTCTGAACTATCCCGTGATCTCCTTCCTTGCCAGCCGCGTGCGCCGGGATATGCACGTTTTCGAGTACGGCTCGGGCTTCAGCACTCTGTGGTGGGCCGCTCGCGTCGCCTCGATCGTTGCCTGCGAACATAACGCCGACTGGCACGCGCGGATAAGCGCGCTGGCTCCCGCGAATGCGACTATCGTGCACGTTCCCCTTGATGCGGGGTACTCTTCCTATGCCGCGCGCTTTCCGGGCCGCGTCGACATTCTCGTTATCGACGGCAGGAACCGCGTGGAGTGTGCCCGCAATTCGCTCGACTGCCTGACTCCCGGCGGCGTTGTAATCTGGGACGACGTACAGCGCGAGAAGTACCATGAGGGGTTCGTCCTGCTAGAATCGTGCGGCTTCAGACGGCTCGATTTCGAGGGCCTGGTGCCGTCGCTCAACGAGCGCGGCTACACGGCCGTTTTCTATCGCCCTGGCAACTGCCTTTCGCTCTGATCTGTATTCATCCGGCTACTGCCGGCCGCGTGGTGTGCGCTGATCGGAAGCACTGGGGCCCTCGGCGTCGTGAGGGCCTCCGAGCGTCCAGACGGTCTGGATGATGTGGCGCGTGGGGCCCAGCCGCGCCGCGCGAACATCCGCTATGTACGATGCCTCCGTCATCACGCGACGCCCCATGCGCCACCGCAGGCCCGCCTGGTAACGACTCCCGCGCCAGCCGTCGAGGTTGTCGAAGAAGGCTTCGTAGCTTGCGAATGGTCCGGCCGGCCATGACGTGCGCACATGAAGGCGCTCGCGGAACCGGACGTAGTCTTGGCGCCCCTCCCGGACAAACCCCTCCACCCACGACCGGAAGCGAAAGGTTGCCGGACCGCGCTTTGCGAGTCTGATTTCCGGCCCCGTGAACACCCGGTTCACAGTTCGCCACGGCTCGTCCTTGCTGTGCTCGCGACCGTAATAGTAACCCGCTGTCCAGTCAATCCCCGGTTTGATTCTGACGGCCGCTCGAGCGCCTACACGCGCCTGCACAAGGAACGTGCCGTCTTCCTCGACACGGGCGTGCGCAATCCACAGCACGCGGCCGGTTCGCAGCGCCTCGTAATCGATAGTGTGCCAGTGCCAGACCTGCGCCGCGGCGGGCGAGGCGACAGCCACAAGAAACGCGAAGAGCAGGCTCCGAAAGGTCAAACGTGGACTCCTGGGATGCCGGGCGATATCAGAGCACCGCTGCCGCAGCGCCGAGCACACCGGCGGAAAAGCCGAGTTCGGCGGGGATGATAGGCATTTCGGCCGCGAACCGGTCTATCGTCCGCGGCGGGACTATCCTCCGCAGACGCGAGAAGAGCGGCTCGCCGATCTGCGACAAACCTCCTCCGACAATGATAGCGTCCGGATCGAGAAGACTGACAATGCTCCCCAGCCACGCGCCTATCATCTCGCAAATGTCGTCCAGCGTAGCACCGGCCGCATCATCCCCGCCTCCGCTGCGGCCTGACCGTGACACCACTCCTGCGGGGCGTCGCGGCGATTCGCGCGCCCGCACCACCATCCTGGTCCGATCGCGGTTACCATGTAGTTTCGGCCCTACTCGCGGGCTTCAAGCGGGGCGGCCTTCGGGTCCGCCCCGCGATTTTTCCTCAGCCGTCTTTTCCGTTAGTCCGATCCGGTCCGTCTCGGCGGACGGGTTGGAGGCGTCAAAGCGACACAGCTCCACACTCTCGGCGTGTTCCGAAAAAAGCGCGAAGTTGACGCCGGTGCCGTCCCAGGTTGCTCCCAGAGAATAGGAGCGGCCCGGCAGAACCGTCTTGCCCATAGCATGCCCCAGCCGCTGCTCTCAGGTTACCAGCGCCGCGCGCTTGGAGCCGGAACGTCGCGCAGTTCGTTTAGTAAGTCAGCAGCACTTGGGCCTGGTGTACTTGGCTGACAGGCGGTGGTCGCAGAAGCGCCGCCACTCCTGGCCGGAGTGGATGCGTCCGTGCGCGGCCAGATGACGCTGGTATGCGTTCTCGTCTGCGAGTTCGCGCGCCAGTGCGACGAGAAGCGACACCAGGCGCGCCAGTGCGGCGCGCATCACACTTCCTCCGGGCTGAGCTGCGTCAGCGTGAACGGCTCTTCCGTCGTGGTGGCCGGCCGGGTGCCGCGCAGGATGCCGGTCCAGACCCTGATCGAATCCACCAGAATCGTTGTCACCAGCACCAGGAATATGCCGCAAACGACCGCGTCCAGGCGCTCGTTGAAAATGAGCGTGCGCGTTTCGGCCAGCTGCGCCGCCGAAAGGGTGCCCGAGTCGATGAGCGCCTGAAGTTCGGCCGCGCGCGCCAGGAATCCGATGCGCGGCACATCCGAGAAGATCTTCTGCCAGGCGGCGGTGTACGTTACGATCACGAGCCACACCAGGGGTATCAGCGTTATCCAGACGTATTTGAGCCGGTGCATCTTCAGCAGGATCGTGGTGGCTACGCAAAGCGCCACCGCGGCCAGAAGCTGGTTGGAGATGCCGAACAGCGGCCAGAGCGAGTTGATGCCGCCGAGCGGGTCGCGCACGCCCTGGTACAGGAAGTATCCCCACGCCAGCACGATCGCGCCGCTTGTCAATATTACCCCCGGCATCCATCCCGTCTTGCCGAGCGGCTTCCAGACGTGCCCCAGCAGGTCCTGCAGCATGAACCGGCCTACGCGGGTGCCGGCGTCGATCACGGTCAGTATGAACAGAGCCTCGAACATGATCGCGAAGTGATACCAGAAGCCGAGAATGGCGCCGGCGCCGGTGCGTGCGAATATGTGCGCCATGCCCAGCGCGAGCGAGGGCGCGCCGCCCGTGCGGTGGAACAGCGTGGATTCACCGACCTCGGCGGCCAGGGTGTCCATCGTCTCTGTGGTTACCGGAAAACCCCAGTTCGTGATTGTCTCCACCGCCAGTTGCGGCGTCTCTCCGACGATTCCCGCCGGCGAGTTGACCGCGAAGTAGACCCCAGGCTGCAGCGCGCTCGCGGCGATCAAGGCCATGATGGCTACGAAACTTTCGAGGGCCATCGAGCCGTAGCCGATCGGCCAGGCGTGCCACTCGCGCGCGATCATCTTCGGCGTCGTCCCGGAGGAGATCAGCGAGTGAAAGCCCGATATGGCCCCGCACGCGATCGTAATGAAGCAGAACGGGAAGATCTTCCCGGCGAATACCGGCCCCGTGCCGTCAATGAAACGGGTAAACGCCGGCAACTCAAGCTGCGGCCGCACGAACAGGATGCCGAGCGCAAGCATGAAGATGACGCCGAGCTTCACGAACGTGCTCAGGTAGTCGCGCGGCGCAAGCAGCAGCCACACCGGCAGCGCGCTGGCCAGGAACCCGTAGATGATCACGGCGAACGCAAGCGCTACGCCGGAGAGCGTGAACACAGGCGCGAGCGCAGGCGACTCCGCCACCACCTGGCCGGCGAAGACCGAGACCACCACCAGCACGAAGCCGATCAGCGAGACTTCCAGCACCTTTCCCGGCCGCCAGTAGCGCAGGTACAGGCCCATGAGGACCGCGATGGGCATCGTCGCGGCGATGGTGAACGTGCCCCACGGGCTGCCTTTGAGGGCGTTCACAACCACGAGCCCGATAACGGCCAGCAGGATCACCATGATGAGCATCACCGTTATCAACGCGGTGATCCCGCCCAGCTTGCCTATCTCCTCCCGCGCCATCTGGCCGAGCGACTTGCCGTTCCGGCGCATCGACGCGAACAGGATGACGAAATCCTGCACGCAGCCTCCGAGCACCGCGCCAATGATGATCCACAGCGTCCCGGGCAGGTACCCGAACTGCGCAGCGAGCACGGGGCCAACCAGCGGGCCGGGCCCCGCGATGGCGGCAAAATGGTGCCCGAACAGAATCCATTTGTTCGTAGGCTCGAAATCGTGGCCGTTGCGGAGCCGCTCCGCCGGTGTGGCGCGCTTGTCGTTGAGCGCCATCACGCGCGCCGCGATGAACTTGCCATAGAAGCGGAATCCCAGCAGGTAGGTGCACACGGCGGCCACCACGAGCCACATGGAGTTGATCGGCTCGCCCCGCCACAGCGCGATCCCGCCAAGGCAGATCGCGGCGAGCACGCTCACGCCTGCCCACAGAAAATGACCGGCAATGCGACGCATAACTGATCAGGATAGTTCAACAGGCCGGTGAGATTGCGCGGGCCGCGCGAAGGGGTCGCAGTGTTCTAGAATTTACCGATTGCCCGCAAGACGGCCGCCGTGGTGGTTCCGTTCGGGAGCTCGATGTAGTGCAGCACGCGCCAGTTGCTGTCGACGGTGCCGATGTAACGCACTTCGGGCCTCTCCGCGCCCATCAACACAACGTAGTACGAGCGCTTAGGATACCAGAGCGCCTGGTACTGCACCTCGCCCATTTCGGACTTCCAACGGCTCTCGCTGGGCTCGCCCAGCTTGCGCACGACCGAGTGATAGTCGTCGTAGCGGTTGAGCATGAGGAAGTCCTGGTCCACGGCGGTGAACTTCACTTGCCGCGTCGGCGCGGCGCGGAAAACGGCGACGACAGCCAGCAACAGCACCGCTCCGGTGATGATGACGGCTGCGATAAGCCGGCCTATGCGCGACTCCGCGGGCAGCGGCGCGGAGACGTGCGGCGGCGGCGCCACAACGGCGTCTTTCGCCGCGTCCGGCGGGGGAGCCGGAGGCACGAAGCCGGGCATCTCTATCACGCGCTTGCCGTAAGGCCAAACCGAACCGCCCTTGTACTCCAGCTCGCGCTTGAGGCCGACTATCACCACCGGCTCGTCGACACTCGAGATCTCGCCAATGTGGCGCCGGGGAATCCAGACCTCCGTGCCGCTCTTGGTGTTGACCACCAGCATCTCGGACCATTCCGCACGGCGAAACTCCCACTCGTTGTGCTCGATGTTCCGGATGGGCGGGTAGAACGAGAAAACCTTTCCCGCCAGCTCATCCAAGTGTCCAGACGCGGCCATTGCAGTAATGTACCGTAATCCCGGCGAATAGCGCCGCTCTGAGGTTACCTCAATCCAGCCCGAGGATGTTAGCGATGGCCTCTACATCGTCCGGGGCGACACGCACGCCGGGGTGCAGCAGACCAGGGTGCTCGCGGTCGTCGAAAGCCTGCCGCAAGGCCAGTTTGGCAATGCCGTACCGCTCCGCGTCTGAAAGCTCCCGGCCGTGCGACGCCTGCCAGGCTTCCAGCGCGGCATCCGGAACCATCACTGAGACATGGAAAGCGTGCGCCCTCCCCGCGGAGGCGGAGAACACGTACTCGACGCCTTCGCGCGTCGCGCGGCGGCCCTCGAAGACGTACTCGTAGACGTATCCGCTCGCTGCCGGGTACGTCTTGACGCGCCTGATGTCCGGCGCTCCGGTCAGCGGTCCCGGCCGCTCCGCGCGCCTCCAGCGCAGCCAGCGCAGCATGGCCTCGATGGTAGCAGTAAAATCGCAGGCAATGACCAAAGGGGCTGTGCTTCTGGCGGCGGCGGCTCTGTGCGCCGCCCAGGAACCCGCGACGGAACCGGCAGGCCCGGTGCTCGTGAACACTGGCAAACCGATGTCCGTGCCTTTCGCATGCGCCGAAAACATGCTTCGGGCCAACGGCCTGACCTGTCCCGCATCTCAGCCGTGCCCTGTCTACCTCGACCTGGGGGGTGTCGAGGCCGCCGGCAACCTGATCTTCGTTGCCGGACACCTCCACGCGGAATCGGCGACGCTGGAATCCGTTCTGCTGGCCAGCTCCGACGGCGGGAAAACCTGGCGAGAGGCCCACGAGCGAATCAGCGGCGCGGCCCTGGACCGGGTCCGCTTCATCGATTTCGAGAACGGATGGGTTTCCGGCCAGCATTTGCGGGGATTCGCGCGGGATGCCTTCTTCCTCATTAGCAACGACGGCGGCCGCACCTGGCGCGAGCGGCCGGTGGCCGGGGAGAGCAGGGCGGGGGCCATCGAACGCTTCGAATTCGACTCCAAATCGCATGGCGTGGCGTGGATCGACCGAGCTCCCGCCGTCGCCGGCTCCGAGCGCTGGGAGCAATGGGAAACGACCGATGGCGGCGACCCGTGGACCCGCGTCCGCGTTGCGGCCGCTCCCCCAGAAACCGCTTCCAGACCGGCCGCCTGGCGCATCGTTCCCGACGCACGGTCGGGCGCTTTCAATGTCGAGCGTCGCGACGACGGGCGCTGGCAGCCGGTTGCGGGCTTTCTGATCCGGGCCGGAGAGTGCCGCGAGGCAGAGCTTCCGCTGCCTCCTGCTGAAGCCGCCGGCGAACCGAAGTAAGTGAAAAGATAGGCTTCTGTTGATCGGCGGTCGGCATCGGCTATCATGTCTTGGGAGGAGGTCAATGAGCGCAGGCGCAAACCCCAAGCAAGCAGCGCGTAAGCCGATGTCGCGCAGCCAGGCCATCGGCATAATGTTCCTGTGCACGCTGCTCGGCGCTGCTGGACAAGTCCTCATAAAGACCGGCGCCAGCACCCTTCAGGGATCCGATCCCTTCTCGATGCTGCTCAATCTGCACATCTTTTCGGGCTATGCGCTCTACGGCCTCATGACCGTCCTGTTCGTCTTCGCGCTCCGGGACGAGGAACTGTCCATCCTGTACCCGATAATCTCCCTGACCTACGTCTGGGTGGCGGGCCTTGCCGTCTACTTTTTCAAGGAACAGTTGAACGCTTTCAAGCTGATAGGAGTTATCGCTATCGTGGCCGGCGTGGGCGTGCTGGGAAAGTCGGGCAAGATATGAGAACGCCCGTCGAGTCCATCGCCTACGTGCTGACAGCTTCGTTCATAGGTTCATTCGGCGCGGTATTTCTGAAATCTGGAGCGGTCAGGCTTAACCGCGGGCTCAAGTACTTGGTGTTGAACTACAGGCTTGCGCTCGGTGTTGCGTTTTTTCTCGCCTCGTCTTACTTCTTTGTCCTGGGCATCCGCGGCGGCGAGTTGAGCGTCTTGTATCCCTTGGTGTCGCTCGGATACGTGTGGACGCTGCTCTGGTCCCGCCTGTTCTTCAAAGAGCGCGTGACGCGCGGCAAGTTCGTAGGCCTCGCCCTGATATTGATCGGCATAGTATTCGTGGGCCTGGGCAACGCCGGCTAGAGCCCCGCCGGTATTGCGCGGCGGCCCGTTTTTTAGTAAATTCCGAGTGGACTTCCTCGCGCAGGCCCGCGGCGTCCCCCGCCGTTCTCAAGGGCAGGCGCAAGACATCACGCGGAGGGTGCAAATGCCGGTCTTGACGAGACTGCGGGAGTTCCTGGATCAAAACAACGTTCAGTACACGCACACCGTGCATCCGCTGGCATACACAGCGCGGGAGGTGGCCGCGGCCGAGCGTATACCCGCGCGCGAACTCGCGAAAACGCTGGTTTTTCTCAGCGAACAGGGTTACGGCATGGCCGTCCTGCCAGGCGATAGCGTTGCCGATCTCGAGCAGTTGAGGCTGGAGCTGGGCCTGTCGCGCCTGCGGCTCGCGACGGAGGCGGAACTCGGCGAGCTGTTCCCGAACGTCGAGTTGGGGGCGATGCCGCCCTTTGGCAATCTCTGGAACCTGCCGGTATACGTGGACAGCCGGCTAGCCGGCGAGGACATGATCGCGTTCAACGCCGGAACGCACCGCGACGTGGTTCACATGCACTACGCCGACTTCGAGAGGCTGGTGCAGCCGTCGGTGATCGCGTTTTCGAGGCTGGTGCGCACGGCGGGCTAGCGCGGCAGACCTTCGGGCCTGCCGTTGGGTTTTGCGGGTGGCGGAACCCGACGTCTGCTCGACTCGCCAGCCGACCGGCGTAGAGCGCTGCAAGCGCGCGCTGGGCTTTGGTGGCGGGACACGCGCTCATGCTGCGACTGAGAACTGCAGAGTTTCCGCCCTCGGCTTCATCTCGCCGTGCTCGATTTCTTCAGCGATAGCCCCGCAATGAGAGCGCCTTCCTGGCTATAGGCCAGGTATGCGGCTTGCGAACTTGTGGGGCGGACCCCCAGGTCCGCGGGCGACCCCCCGGTCGCCCGTCGGGCGCTGTCGAGACTATCGGAATTAGGCACATGTACTGCGTTTCAGCGAGCCTATGCGGGAAGGCCGTTGGACTTATCTTCGAAACTGGGTGTGCTCCGCCTGCGCGGTTGACCTAGATTCGGCCAAGCCGGACCAGGGGGTCCGGCGCGGGCGAGGGCGTCCGCCCCACACTCGACTTCGAAACGGGTGTGCTCGGCCTGCTCGGTTGATCGAAGTTCGGCCACGCCGGGCCACGGGGTCCGGCGCAGACGAAGGCCCTCCACGCTCGATGAGATGGTCTTCTTAGCGCGCTTTCACGGCAGAGGCGAGCGCTACCCTCAGCTCTGCCGCGGACGCGAGTTTCTACGACTGCGCTTCGATAGCGCCGGGCTCCAGTTCTGCCTCTTCTTCCCGCTCGTGAGCTGCCAAGCCGTATTCGTAGCCCTTGTCGAACGCCTTCAGGTTCAGGTCGCGCGTAGCGGCAGGTACGGACTCGGCCACGGCCTTCCGCACTGACTCCGGATTGAGCAGCTTCGTAACGGCTGTGAAGAAACCCACCATCACTACGTTCAGCACCATGCGCCGCCCGAGTTCCTCGGCGAGACGCGTTGCCGGGACGCCAAACACTCGCCGGCCGGCGGTCACGTCCGAGACGCGGACGAGCTCCTCCTCGACGATGAGGATGCCGTCTTCCTTCAGCTCCGGCGCAAACTTCGTGTAGGCTTCCTGCGACATCACAACAAGCACGTCGGGGCGCGTCACGTATGGGTACAGCACCGGCTCGTCCGAGAGGATCACCTGCGCGCTGGATGCGCCGCCGCGAGCCTCCGGGCCGAAGCTCTGCGTGAGCGTGGCGTAGCCCCCTTCGTGAATGGAGGCCGCGCGGCCCACGATCATGGCGGAGAGGATGACGCCCTGCCCGCCGAAGCCGGCAATTCGGATCTCGGTTAGCTGCATACGCTGCACTCCATCGGCATGTAACGGTCGCCGAACTGCTCGGTGAGCCTGCCGCGCAAAACCTCGGCGTAGTCCGGACGCTCGCGGTCGACGAACTTGCCCACCACGATCTCGCCATCCTTCGTCAGCGATAGCTCTCGGGTGGAAACGCCGTTGCGCACCGTGCTCTTCTCCTTGTAGAACTTCATCGCGTCCAGGCCGTCGCCCATCTTGTTCCGGCGCTGGTAGAGGGTCGGGCAGGGCGAGAGGACCTCGATGAAGCAGAAGCCCTTCTTGTTCATGATCTCCGCCATGGCCTTGGTGAGCTGGCGGACATGGAAAGTTGTCCAGCGCGCAACGTACGACGCGCCGGCGGCCTCGGCCAGCGCGGGAATATTGAACGCCGGCTCGTAGCAGCCGTAGGGCGTGGTTGTCGTGATGGCGCTGTCGGGCGTCGTCGGCGCAACCTGGCCGCCGGTCATAGCGTAGATCAGGTTGTTCACGCAGATGACCTTGAGGTCCATGTTGCGGCGCGCGGCGTGAATGAAATGATTCCCGCCGATGGCGAACAGGTCTCCGTCGCCCGAGTAAACCACTACTTTCAAACCGGGGTTGGCAAGCTTCAGGCCCGTGGCAAATGGGATGGCGCGGCCGTGCGTGGTGTGGAACGAGTCCAGGCGAATGTAGCCCGCCACGCGGCCCGTGCAGCCGATGCCCGAGACCACGGCCACCTTGTCCAGGTTGACCTTCGACTCGTACAGCGCTCGCGCGAAGCAGTTCACCGTGGTCCCGATGCCGCAGCCCGGGCACCAGATGTGCGGAATGCGCTCGGTGCGCAGCAGCGGTTCGACGGGGTTGATGGCCGAAATCGTCGTAGCGGTGCTCATTTCGCGGCCTCCATGATGGCATCCAGAATCTGTTCGGGGTCGTGAACGCCGCCCCCGGCGTGCGTTACGGGAATGGTGCAAGCGAGCTTTCCGGTGGCTCGCTCCACCTCGCGCGCTATCTGCCCCATGTTGAGCTCAGGCACAACAAAGGCCTTCACGCCGCGCGATGCGATCGCTCGCAGCCGCCTGTCGGGGAACGGCCAGATGCCGATCAGCCGGCAGCGGCCAACCTTCTTCCCGCGGGCACGGGCGGTGTCGATGGCCTTCTGCGCCACTCGCGAGGTGATTCCGTACGACACAACCACCACCTCGGCGTCCTCCAGGTTCGCCTCATCCGTGAAGGTGAGCTGCTCCTCGGCGCCCCTGATCTTCTGCACCAGGCGGCGAATGAGCCTGTCCTGCGCGGGCACATTCATCATCGGGTAGCCGCGATCGTCGTGCGTCAGCCCGGTGATGTGAAAACGGTAGCCCTCGCCGGCGTGCGCCATCTCGGGAACCAGGTCGCTGTCGGCCTCGTAGGCGCGGTACTCGGCAGGCGTTTTCGACGTGTGGCGGCGCGGATAGATCTCAATCTCGCTCGCGGGTGGAATGACCACCTTCTCCGTCATGTGCCCCACGCACTCGTCCATCATGAACATCACCGGCGTGCGGTACTGCTCGGAGAGATTGAAGGCGCGGATCGCGAGGTCGAAGCACTCCTGCGGCGAGTTCGGCGAGAGCGCGATTATCTCGTAGTCGCCGTGCGAGCCCCAGCGCGCCTGCATCATGTCGGCTTGCGCCGGCAATGTCGGCAAGCCTGTCGAGGGTCCCCCACGCTGAACGTTGACGAACACGCATGGCGTTTCGGTCATGGCGGCGTAGCCGATGTGCTCCATCATCAGCGAGAAGCCGGGGCCGGACGTGACCGTGAACGCCTTTGCGCCGCCCCATACGGCTCCCGCGATGGCGATCGACGACGCGAGTTCGTCCTCCATTTGGATCAGCAAGCCGCCAATGGTCGGAGCGCGGCTGGCGAAGCGCTCAACCACTTCCGTCGAGGGCGTGATGGGGTAGCCTGCGGCAAATCGCGCACCCGCCGCGATGGCGCCTTCGCAGAAGGCGTGGTCGCCGTCGATGAAATGAACGCCGGACAGGACTCCCTTCGGGTCAGCCTGCATGCTGTTCCTCCGTCCGCGCGGGCGCGCTGATGCGGTATCCGAAGATCGCGAAATCCGGGCAGTACATGCCGCAAAGGTCGCAACCGCTACATTTTTCGAGGGCTACTACGTGAGGGGGGTGATACCCCTTAGAATTGAACGCCGACGAGAGGCCGAGCACCTTCGTGGGGCAGAACTCGACGCAAAAACCACATCCCTTGCAGCGCTCAACGTTTATGGAAACGTTGCCTTTGGCCATAGCAGAATCACACGAACCGTTCGGCGTAGTCCTTGCACACGAGGTGCCCAAAACGAGTTCGCTAGCTTTAACCGTATCAGATTCGGATGTCCGGGTGAGGGAAAAGCCCTTCCGGACAAGCTGGCGGCGGTTCGAGAGGCCACGGAAGGAGGGGGCTAAGGCGCATCGGGGCCGCCCTGGGGGACTCCCCCAAGTGGGCTTTATGACCCAGTGAGCCCGACCCGGTCGCCAGGCTGTAGTTGTAGCGGGAGGGGGCAGGCACCGCGCATGGTCCGTATTGCGGGGGCGGTCCGGCGGGATGCGCCCAATGCCGCTGCTGGCGCTGTCCCCTGGCGGCAGCGGCGGCGCCTCGCGTGGCGCTATCGCGGCATCGGGGCGCGCTCGCGCGGGTGGCCCAGTTCGGAATTCTCTACCGCATGACGCGCATCCACGCGTAATACGCCATGAACGCCGTGATGACGGCTGTGGCGAACCAAAGCAGCGCGGTCATGGCGCGTCCCGGATGGGCGAGACGGTCCAGCTTGCGGTGGCGCAAGTAGAGCGCGGCAATGCCGATCACCGGCAGCATCAGCGCCTGCCCGATGCCGCCTATGGTCACCATCAGCACCGGTTCCTGGAACAACAGGTAGAGCACGACCGGGACAACGTTCAGCAGCCAGACAAAGCGGTTGCGCCACACCAGACGTGCGGAGTAGTCATCGCGCCTGAAAGCGCCCATCAGCCGCGCCATGTCGGCGTACATCCGCGCGTTCCCCGCCGTGGAGGCGAAAATTGTGCCGTACAGCGTCGCGATAGCGCCGGCATAGAACAGCCACAGCGCCCATCCGCCGAGGGTCTGCGTGTAGATGTTTGACAGCACCGTGATGGTCTCAGAGCCCTTGGGCACCATCCCCATGCCGTGCAGAATGCCGGCGCCGAGCAGGTAAAAGGCGACGGTAGCCACGGTGTAGATCACCATCGAAGCGATGATGTCCACGTGCATCACGCGCACCCATCCCTGCATGCGGCTCTGCCATGCGGAGCTCCCGTCGGCGCGGCCGGCGTATCGCGCGTAGCCCTTCTCGACGCACCAGTAGGGATACATCATCAGCTCGGTGGCGCCCACGCCGGTGATGCCGAACACTGCAACGGCAGTCGCCAACCCGCCAGCGGGCATGCTGAATTCCAGGCCGGCGGCAAGTTGGCCCCAGTCGAAGTACTGCGGCATACGCATCAGCAGGAGGGCGCACAGGAACGTCAGCATCGTGAAGAGGCCCACCTTGAGCGTGGCGAGGCGCTCGATGCGCTCGTACCCTCCGCCCAGGAGCAGCGCCAGCGTCAGCCCCAGAAACCCGAGCACGAACACGTTCACCGGGATGGCGGGGAACAACTGGTTCAGCACCTGTGAGACGCCTCCGTACATCGCGCCCACCTGGAACATGGTGACGGCCACCATCGCCGCCCAGACCCAGACCACCCAGTTCACCTTCCAGCGCGGTCCGGGCAGGGCATTGAAGCTCTCCAGGCCGGTTTCGCCGCTGGCGATCGTGTACCGCCCAATGGCGGCCTGCACGGCCGGCTTGATGAAACAGCTCAGCAGGATCACCCACAGCGCGACGTAGCCAACCTGCGCGCCGAGCGTGGTGGTGGCTATGAGTTCGCCTGAACCGACGATCGAGGCCGCCAGTATCATGCCCGGCCCGATGCGCCTGAGAATCGCAAAAAGCGAGCGCGGAGGCTCGGCCGTATCCCGCGGGTCGAGCCCGTACGGGTCGAACTGTTCGCTGGCGATCTGCGGAGCGCCGCTCATGGGTGCCAGAGTACCACGCGTGCGGCGAACGCCCAGGCTCGCCGGGGCGCGCGGGCTGCCGGGAAATGCGGCTATGCTTAGACCAGAACCTCACTGGGGCAGCATGTCCACTTCGAGCCGCGCGGTGGTCCTGGCGTTCACGATCGCATTGGCGCTCTGGCTGCTGTACGTGCTTCGCTTCGCGGTGCTTCTCATCTATGTGAGCGCGGTTTTCGCGATCGTGCTCTCGCCCGCGGTGGACAGTGTCCAGCGGTTGCGCATCAGGGGCTGGGGCCCGGGCCGCGGTACAGCGATACTGCTCATCATTTCCGTTGCAACCCTGGCAATGGCTCTGTTCTTCGCGTTCGCGCTTCCGCCGATCATCCGCGATGTCCAGCAGCTTGCGGCAGCGCTGCCGGAGAGGATCGAGGAATGGCGCGCGTGGCTCTCGGCGGTGCCATATCTCCCGAACATCTCGAGCGAAGACCTGCGCGGATACATCGGCTCTCTTGTCGGCGGCGCCGCGGCCCTGATCACCGGCACGTTCACGGTCGTCGCCGCCGCTGTTTCGGTACTGCTGCTCACGGCCTACATGATTCTCGACGGCGAGCGCCTGTTTCAGTGGTCGATGCTGCTGGTGCCGGCGAGCACGCGCGCCGATCTGGAGCCGGCGCTGCGCCGGTCGGCGATCGGCATGCGGCGGTGGCTGGCCGGGCAGTTCATACTGATGCTCGTGCTCGGGTCGACGAGCGCGATCACTTTCGCGGCGCTGCGTGTGAGGTACTTCTACGTGCTCGCCGTCTTTGCCGCAATCGCCAACATCATTCCGATGCTCGGCCCGATCGTGACCGTCATTCTCGCGGGCCTCGTCGCGGCCATAGACTCCTTCGGAAAACTCGTAGGCGTGCTGGTGTATTTCTTTGTTTACCAGCAGGTGGAAAACGCGTTCCTCACGCCGAACATCATGCAGGCGCAAGTGCGCATCTCCGCCACGGCGGTGCTGATTGCGCTGCTGGTGGGCGCGGAACTGGCGGGCGTGATCGGGGCGCTGGTTGCCGTGCCGTCGGCTGTACTCGTCCTGACGCTGGTGGAGTACTACATCGTCGAGCCGCGCGGCGGCCGGGACCCTGATGGGCCGTAGCCGGGCTGCAGCCCAGAGACTTCAGGTGTCTTCTTGTTCAGGGCACGCGGCTTCGTGTCCAAAGCTCGCTGGCGCGGGCGAGAGGTGGCTGGACGTCGATTGCCGCGCCGTGTCACGCAGGTCTAAACTGAAACCCGTGGTTTCCTGAACGGTATACGACTATGATCCCTCTCAAAACTCCGCAGCGACTCGTGGCAGGCCTGCTGGCCGCCTCTGTGCTCTCTCTGCCGCTAACCGCGGCGATCAACGAACCCGTGCGCATAGATACGGGCCTGGTGCAAGGCGTGCCTGGTGACGATCCCTCTATAACGGTCTTCAAGGGCATCCCGTTCGCGGCGCCGCCGGTCGGCGACCTGCGTTGGCGTCCCCCGCAGCCGCCTGCCCCGTGGCAGGGCGTGCTGAAAGCTGACCGCTTCTCCGCCGCCTGCATTCAGGACCACACCCGCTCGCTGGGCCCCTGGACCGAGGAGTACATGCACCAGGGCGACTACAGCGAGGATTGCCTGTATCTGAACGTCTGGACGGGGGCGAAATCAGCGGGCGAAAAGCGGCCCGTTTTCCTCTGGATCCACGGAGGCGCGTTTACGGGCGGCTCCACCGCAGTCGCCGTCTACGACGGAGAGGAACTGGCGCGCAAGGGCATCGTGGTGGTGACGACCAACTACCGCGTCGGTGTGCTGGGCTTTCTCGCGCATCCGGAGCTTACGGCGGAGTCGGAGAATAAGTCTTCCGGCAACTACGGGATGCTGGACCAGGTGGCCGCGCTCCAGTGGATCAGGAAGAATATAGCCGCTTTCGGTGGCGACCCGGATAGGGTGACCATTGGCGGGCAATCCGCGGGCGCTTCAGCGGTCCACATGCTCATGGCGTCGCCGCTTGCGAAGGGCTTGTTCATCAGGGCGATAGCGCAGAGCGGATCGAGGGCCGGCAACCGCTCGCGCAAGCTCGCGGACGCCGAGCAGGATGGCGTGAAGTTCGCGACCGCCAAAGGCGCGAAGTCCATAAGAGAGCTCCGCGCCATGCCCGCCGAGCAGGTGCACGCCGCCGTCCAGGGCGCGATGTTCCGCATCGGGCCCATCGCGGACGGCTGGTTCCTGCCGGACGATGTCAGCGCCATTTTCGCCGCCGGCAAGCAGAACGACGTGGCAACCATGACCGGCTGGACCGCCGACGAGGGCAGCTCTAACCCCAACTACGGCAAGATGAACGCCGAGGAGTTCCAGTCGCAGATACAGCGCACCATGGGCGAACTTGCCGGAGAATACCTCAAGCTGTACCCCGCGGCGACTGACGAGCAGGCCTCCGAATCGCAGAAAGCCAGCGCGCGCGAGCAGAGTCTGGTGTCTACGTACATCTGGGCGACCGAGCGGGCCAAGACGTCGAAGACGAAGGTGTACACGTACTACTGGACGCACGTTCAGCCCGGCCCCAACAAGGAACAGTACGGCGCGTTCCATTCCTCCGAGCTGCCGTACATGTTCAACAGCCTGAAGCGGGCGAATCGCCCGTGGACGGATCAGGACCGCCGGCTTGCCGGCATCATGTCGTCCTACTGGGCCAACTTCATCGCCAAAGGCGACCCGAACGGACGGGGGCTCGCAAAGTGGCCGGCGTTCGAACCCGGAAAGCCGGTAACGATGGAACTGGGCGGCCAGTTCGGGCCGAGACCCGTGGCGAGTCCTGAGAAGCTGAAGCTGATCGAGCAGGTGCTCCAGAAAGCGCCGCGGCGGTTCTAGCAGTCTGCTGTGAACAGAGAACTGTGCCCTGATACGAGCCGGCAGGACTAGAGTCTCGTATCAGGGCCCGACTTTGGTCGGGCCGAACAGGGCCACCAAGAAGTGCGGGCTTCAGCCCATGCAGGGCGAAAGCTGTAGCCACGGCGCAAGCGATGGGAAACCTGAGCGAGTGGGTGTGGGCCGGGCTCTCGCCAGCCACGGCCCGGTGAAACATCAAAAAGGCAACACATCCGGGGGGGGCGGATTTTAGTCCGCAGCGGAGCTTCAGCTCCGCAAAGGGTGGCTCTCATTCTGCTGCAGGGCTGAAGCCCTGCGCGGGCTCAAGCCCGCCCCCCGGCAGGGTGAGCACGGGCTTTCGGGGCAGCCCTGAAACGGCTGAAGAACACGCGGGGCAACTGAAAGGGAGTGGACCCGGTCCACCGCCCGACGGGCGACCGGGGGGGGCGCCCGCGGACCAGGGGGTCCGCCCCACAAAGCTCGATGCCCGCTCTGCCTTACAGGCCGCCTTCGACCGTAATCTGCGGCCAGTCGGGGTCGTTGGGATCTGGCAGCGCGGCCGTCCGGTCGCGGAAGCCGACTCCTATGCGGTGCATTCCGTTCTGGATGGTATTCGGCACTCTGACGTTGATCTGCCAAACGCCTATCAGCCCGGGGGCCGCGCCCGAGAAGTTGATTTCGGCGCAAGTCGCCGCAGGCGCGATCACCACGCAAGGTGTGTGCTCCGTCGGCAGGAGTGTGGAGTCGGGAGCCGGCACCCCATCGTCAGGCATGTTGGGATAGACGACTGAGCCCGTCAGGAAGAGCGATATGTACTCTCCGCGGCTCACGGGGCCCACTCCGCCGGGGCACCAGGGCCTGAGCGCGTCTTGCTGCGCGGCAGAGAGCTGTGGTCCGTTGCACTTGCCGGGGGGCTGGGAACCCTGGAATCCGGCGCTGAGCGCCGCCACCTGCCCGCGCTGGAAAGGCGGGTCCCCGTGCATGAGGAAGGCGGGCTGGGCGTGAACCATCTGCGCCCGGCCTGCCGCCACAATCTCGCCGGTTTCGGTCCGGATCAGCCGCAATTCCGCCGTGCCGTTGGTTCGCGTGTCTTTGGGCACGTAAAAGTTGATCTGGGTGGGGCTGACGAAATAAAGCGGCGCGGGACGGCCATCAACGAGCAGTTTCGTGCCGGCCATTTCGATTGGCAGCGGCACTAACTGCGGCTCGTGGCGGTCGTAGGCGTCCGTCTCGACGCCGGCGAACGGCCGGCCCTGGTAAACCGGCGGGCTGCCCGGCCACAGGGTCGCGATCATGCCGGGGGCTATGGGGCGGTATGCAACGTAGTTCCCGTTGTCGGTAACCTCCACCGGGGGGACATACCGCGAAATGCGGTTGCCCTGTTCGACTACTACCAGGCTGCCCGCGCCGTTTAGCGCCACGCCCAATCCCGGAGTGGCCATTGGCAGCCGCAGGTTGGCTGTCGGGTTCGGGTTCAGGGGGTTGTTCATGACGCTGTAGTCGGGATAGCGGTACAGCGGGCTTCGCGAGTCGTTCAGGACCGTTACCCAAATGTCCCCGGTGGCCTGATCGACGGTGATGCCGTGGGGGTTCAAGATGCGCTCGGTGGTCCAGCCTTGCGTGATCGTGAGAGAAGGAGTAGCTCCCGAGTTGCTGGAGCCGACCTCCGTAAACACGAGGATGCGCCGGTTCGCGTAATCGGCGACGTAAAGGCGTCCGGAGGAGTCCGTGGCTATGAACCGGGGATCGGACATCTGATAGTCGGAGTTGCCGGCTGTTGCGGTTGAGAAGTCGAACTGGCCGAACACGGTGGACGCTGCCTGACCGCTGGTGAAATCGCCGCCGTCCGGCTTCCTGAACAGCAGCACGCGATTGTGGTTTGCGTCGCTGACAAGCAGATGGCCCTCGGGCATGAAGGCGAGCCCGTAGGGGCCGCTCATGTGACTCGCGCTGGCGGTTGTCTCGCGGGTGGTGAAACTCGACTGGCCCAGAACGAGGTCGGCGTGATGCTCCGCCGTGGGATCTGCGCACGGATCAGGAAAGCGCAGCACGCGGCTGTTGCCGAAATCCGAGACGAACAGGTTGCCGGAGGCGTCGACCGCGACGCCCATGGGCCAGTAGAGGTTGGAGTCGCTTCGCGCCGTGCTGCCGTCCGGGTTGTAGTTGGCGCGCGTCTGCCCGGCGTTCGGCTGCCCGAGAATCAGCGTGACTTCGCCGGCGCGGCGCGCATCGCAGAACCCCAGGACGCGGTTGTTGAACGTGTCGGCGACGTACATTCGCGGCGGGCTGGAGCGCGTATCAAACGTGACGCCGCCGCCCATGATGGCATTGCCCGCGGTTCTCGCGACCAACGCCGCAGTGAAGACTGTATTCGCGTCCGCAAGGTTCACGCCGCCGTAGTCGGGGCTGGTCTGGCCGATCACCCGCGAGGCCACAGCGCCCCCGGCAGGGAACACCGCGATCCGGTTGTTCAATGTGTCCGCCACGTAGATATCCGTGGGCGTCGCGAATATGTGCATGGGGGAGGCAAGGGCCGTCGCACTCGTGCCGGCGTTGCCTTGCGTGAAGTTGGGCTGGCCGATGACCGCCGTCGGCTCGGGCAGCGTTGTACCGGAAGGCCACTGGGCGAACAGCGGGTATCTCAGCACGCGGTTATTGCCCGTGTCCGCGACCAGCAGGCTGTCGCCCGACGCTGCGAGTCCCTGCGGAAGGGCGAAGCTGGTCGCAGTGGGCGGGCTCAGCGGAACGTTGTTCGTTGTGCCTATGCCTATGATGCGCTCCGCCGCCTGGAACGGAGTCCTAAATGCCAGGATGCGGTTGAAGCTGTCGGCGACGTAAAGGATATTCTCTGAATCCATCGCCAGCGCCCAGGGGTAGGCGAACTTGTCGTTGGTGTCGAATCTGGCCGCCGCGGTGCCGCGAAGCATGTCTACCTGCCCCAGCACCAGGGATGCAGCCACAGCGGTGGAAGAAGCCTGTGCCAGCGCGGAACTGTCGTATCGCAGCACGCGATGGTTGCCGGTGTCCGTTACCCAGAGGTTTCCGGTGGAGTCCATCAGCAGCGCACAAGGCCGCGCTGTCGAACCCGCGTCCCGGATGCGCAGCCCGCTCGCGGTGATGCCGCCGGGGTTCACACCCGACGAGTTGAAATCCGGCTGGCCGATCACGGCGTCTGGAGTCTTCGGGTTCGTCTCATCTTCAAACGGCCGCGGGAAGCGCAGGATGCGGTTGTTGCCGGCATCCAGCACGTAGAGGTTGCCGTTCGCATCCACGGCGAGCGCCGAGGGCGACTCGAGCCCGGTGCGAAGCGTCGGATGGTCCGCGCGTGTGGAGACGAAATCCGGCTGCCCGATGACGAGGTCCGCCGGCGCCGCGCCCGCGGCAGCCAGCGCATCGCGCCATGCCAGAACACGGTTGTTGGCGGTATCGGCGACGTACAGAATGGGCGGGTTGGCGGTGGTGTCCAGCGCAACCGACTGCGGCGCGTAGAACTCGCGGCCCTCGACGAGATTCGGCGCGTAGGAAACGGACAGGCTGGCGTTGCCAGGGTCCGGAATCTGGCCGAAGACGTGGACAGGCACGACGTAGATAGGAGAGTTATTCAACTGGGCCGCGGCCGGCACAATCGCCAGCGTAAGGGCCACGCATATCATCAGGCGCGTGTTTGTCATGGGCTTTAGCTTAATTGGGGGCAGAGTAGGCGCTCTCAGTATAGATACCACCTCTGTTGGGCGCCAGACAGTTTACATTTCGGCTGGACGCGCGCGTGCGTGCTAGACTTGTGCCTTGATAAACCCACGCGTCTGTGCCGTGAGCTATCTAAACACCGTGCCGCTGGTGTGGGGCATGCTGCACGGCGCACAAAGGACACTGTTCAATATCAAATTTCGCCTGCCCTCCGGGTGCGCCGACGCCCTCGAACGCGGTGAAGCGGACATTGGCATTGTGCCCGCCATTGAGGTGGACCGCCTGGGGCTCAATGTTATTCCGGGAGTAGGAATAGCATGCCGGGGAGCCGTCCGCAGCATCCTTCTGTTTTCGAAAAAACCGCTGGGCGAGGTGCGCACGCTCGCTGCCGACACCAGTTCGCGGAGTTCCGTCGCGCTGTCGCAGGTGATACTCAAACGACGGTACGGCACCTCTCCCGCGCTCATTCCGTGTGCGCCCGATGTTGAGGTTATGCTGAGAACGGCCGACGCCGCGGTGATTATCGGCGATCCTGCGCTTCGAGCGGAACCCGAAGCGCTGCCCTACACCTGCCTGGACCTTGGCGCGGAGTGGAAGGAGCTTACCGGACTTCCGATGGTCTTCGCCGTCTGGGCGTGCCGGCCGGAGATGGACGCCGCGGCGCTGGCGCCCGCGTTCCTGGAATCGTGGCGCCTCGGCATGCAGAACCTTGACGAGATTGTCCGGCGCGAGGCCCCGAAGAGGAACATTCCGGCGAAGCTCGCCCGCGAGTACCTGGAGCGGAACGTCGTGTTCGAGATCAAGGAGCGGGAGCGCGACGGAATGCGGCTGTTCGTGGAGTATGCGCGCGCCGCGCGGGAGGCTGGCGCGGGGGCATGATGACGCGGGCTGAGGCGCTCGACCTCCTCCGCGATCCCGACCTCCTGGGCACGGGGATGGCGGCCGATGCCGTGCGCCGCCGTCTGCATCCCGAGGGCGTAGTCACCTACATCATCGACCGCAACATCAACTACACGAACGTCTGCACCGCGCACTGCAGGTTCTGCGCGTTCTACCGGCCCGAGGGGCACCCCGAGGCCTACGTCTTGCCGAAGGAAGTCATCTTCCAGAAGATCGCAGAGACGATCGAGTTGGGCGGCACCGGCGTGCTCATGCAGGGCGGGCTGCATCCAGGCCTCGGCATCGAGTGGTACGAGGACCTGCTGCGCTCCATCAAGCAGCGGTTCAATATCTGGCTGCACTGCTTTTCATCTCCCGAGATCCTGAACATCGCCAAGGTGAGCGGGCTAACAGTGCGCGACACCATCGCGCGGCTGCGCGATGCCGGGCTGGACTCGATCCCGGGCGGCGGCGCGGAGATACTGGACGACGGCGTTCGCGGGCGCATCAGCCGCCTCAAGTGCACGACGGAAGAGTGGGCTCTCGTTCACCTGGAGGCGCACCGGCTAGGAATGCGCACCACGGCAACCATGATGTTCGGGGCGGGGGAGACGCTCGAGGCGAGGCTGAACCACCTCGACGTCGTGAGGCGCATCCAGGAGGAGACGGGCGGGTTCACGGCATTCATTCCCTGGACGTACCAGCGCGAGAACACTGAGCTGGGGCGGTCGGTTAAGGAAGAGGCGACCGCGGTGGAGTATCTCAAGATGCTGGCGGTGTCGCGGCTGTATCTGGAGAACGTGCACAACGTCCAGGCGTCCTGGGTGACGCAGGGTTTGAAGACCTGTCAGGTGGCGCTGCGCTTCGGGGCAAACGACGTCGGCAGCACGATGATCGAGGAGAACGTGGTGGCTTCGGCCGGCACGCACCACACGGCGTCAGCGGAGGAACTGCGGCGCATGATAAGCGCAGCCGGTTTCATCCCGAAACAGCGCGACACGCTCTACCAGAGAATGTTCTGACTTGCACGCGTCCCGAACGGGGCGCCGGCACGCTTGCGCCTCTCCCGAATACTCGCGATCCCGATGCAGGTAGCTTCTAGCAGAGGCGCAAAATCGCGCGATGCAACTGAAGAGGAGTTGATCCAGTCCAACACCCGACGGGCGACCAGGGGGTCACCCGCGGACCAGGGGGTCCGCCCCACAAAGTAGTGGTCTCCAGATGAGCGCCCGCGGGCCAAGGGGCCGCCTCACAACGCGATAATTTTCGATGGTGCTCGCGGACCACTGAGTCAGCCTCACAAAGCATCACTTCCAACATGCGCGCAGAGCTGTGGGGCGGGCGCCCTCGCCCCGCGGCGGACCCCCTGGTCCGGCTTGGCACAAGATACCGCGAAAATTGTGACTGTCGAGGTTGGTCAGCGGGCCCAAGCCTTCCGCTCGTCCGGGGCTTTTCCCGAATACTCGCACCGTGGGCCGCTTTCCGGCCGGGCGCAAACGCATACGTTGCTTACCGGCCGATATTAGCGCCCTCACTACATCAGGCTGCCGCCGCCATCTGCTGCTCAACCTGCATCCAGCCATCCAGAAGCGTCGAGAGCAGGCGCGTCACCTCTTCGAGTGGAGCCTCGTCCTGGGCCGTGTGGGCCTCCAGGAGCCGCCGTCCGATGTAGTCGTAAAGCTCCGCCAGATTGCGCCCCAGCTCTGGAGCTACCTCGTGATCGAGCGCGAAAGCCAACTCCGTCACGATGGCGTGTGCGCGCGAGATCTCCCGGGAGCGCCCCTCCGGATCGCCCTCGCGCAGGCAACGGCGGGCGCGCCCGACCGACTGGAGCGCCACCTCGTACATCAAGCGCACAAGTTCCACAGGGCTCGCCGACTGGATAGCGTTTTCCATGTACGCATCCACTATCACGCTTCCACCTCCACCAACGGCCTCTCTCCGCGCTCAAGCGCCTGCGAAAGGCGAAGAACGGTTTCCGGCGGAATCTGCCTGATGACCTCGTTCGTCCTCCGGTCCACCAACCGTATGATCGGCTGGCGGGTCTCCCGGTCGAACGTGAAAGTTAGTTCTGAGTTCTGTCCGAACAATTCCGCGCCATTGACGGCATGCACGGCTTGGATGGTTTCACGGTTGGCGGCCAGTTCGGCCGGAGCGGGCGCTTCGACGGGCGCCTGAGCGTGCCGGCCCACCGCGGAGATGGGATCGACGTTCATAAGTCACCCTCCGAAGGGCTTATCGGACGCCGGCGGGGAGGATTGATCGAAACGCTCAGCCGATGTTGAGGACCTGGCGCGCGGTGCCGGTCTGGCGCTCGATCTTCTTCTGCAACAGCATTATGGCGTAGATGAGCTGCTCGGGGCGCGGAGGGCAGCCTGGGACGTAGACGTCCACCGGGACCACCTGGTTGACGGGAATCAGAGCGTAGTTGCTGAACACGCCCGTCGATGTGGCGCAGGCTCCCATGGAGATGACCCACTTCGGCTCCGGCATCTGCCGATAGAGCTGCCGGATGATGGGAGCCATCTTGTTCGACACGCGGCCGGCGATGAACATGAGGTCCGACTGGCGCGGCGAGCCGCGGAAGACCTCTGCGCCGAAACGCGCAACGTCGAAGCGCGAGGCGCTCATAGACATCATCTCGATCGCGCAGCAGGCCAGGCCGAACGTCATGGGCCAGATGGAGTTCTTGCGCGCCCAGTTGAGCACGCTGTCCAGCCGCGTGGTTAAGACGGTGTCTTTCAGGAAACCGAAATCGTCATTGTCGATGCGGGCAAAAAGCTCCTGTTCGGCTCGGGCGTTCTCGGCTACGAAGCGGTCCTGTTCGGTCTGTTCACCGGCCATAATCATATTCTGGCACTGGTTGCTACAATCTAGAGGGGCGCTGGGGAGCTTTCCTTTTTTTCGCATGGCGATTCTTGAAGAGTTCCGGCCGTCGCGGACGTATGCAGAGGCGCTCGAACGCGCAGCCGCCCTATGGGGAATCGAACCCGAGTACGGCGACACGTGGGGAAACGTGCACGTCACCTCACCGGAGACGCAGAAGGGTATACTGCGCGCGCTCGGCGTTCCGGTGCAGACTCGGGAGGCGCTCGACGACGCTATGGAGCGCCGCCTTCTTCGCAGGTGGGGCCGCCTGGCGCCGCCTGTGACCGTGCTCGGCGAGGCATCGTTCTCCGAAGGTTTCCCGATTTACGTGCCAGAGCGGTTGGAAGGAGAGCGCGTCAGCATCGCAATCGAGTGGGAGGACGGCCCGCCGGAACGGCGGACGCTGCCCATCTGCGAGCTCACGGAAACGCGCCGCCTGCGCCTGCGCGGGGAGACCTACATACGCAAGACCGTCCCGCTGGGCTCGGCCGCGCGTATCGGCTATCACGACGTGGAGGTGGCGGCGGGCGGCGAGACCGCGCGCATGCGGCTGATCCTCTGCCCGGACCGCTGCTACGAGCCCAGCGGGTTTAAAAACGGCAAGCGGGGCGCGGGAATCGCCATCGCCCTGTATGGCCTGAGGTCGGCTCGCAACTGGGGCTGCGGCGACTTCACGGACCTCGAAGCGCTCTCCGATTGGCTGGCCGAGGATGCCCGCGGCTGCTTCATCGGGCTGAACCCGCTGCACGCGATCGGCAACCGGCTGCCGTTCAACATCAGCCCGTACCTGCCGGCGTCCACGTTCTACAAGAACCCGATCTACCTCGACCTGGAGCGCATCGGCGAATTCCAGCGCTCGCCCGAGGCGCAGGCCTGGCGGTCCAGTCCGGAGGTGACTGGCGAAATAGAGGAGCTTCGCCGCGCTCAGTATGTTCAGTACGAGCGCGTGTGGCGGCTGAAGCGGCACGGGCTAGAGTTGGCCTTCAACAGGTTCCTGGAGGAGAACGACGCCTCCCGCAGAGCCGGGCTTGACGCCTACATCACCGAAGAAGGCGAGATGCTCGACCGGTTTGCCATCTGGAGCGCGCTCGACGAGCACTTCCATGCCGCCGATCCCAACGTGTGGATATGGCCGCAATGGCCGCTGGAGTACCGCGACCCGTCCTCCGATTCTGTGCGCGCCTTCGCCGCTGAGAACAGCCGTGCGGTCCTGTTCTTCAAGTGGGTGCAGTGGCAGATCGACGAGCAACTCGAAGCCGCGCAGCAGTACGCGCGCGGCAAGGGGATGTCGATAGGGCTCTACCACGACCTCGCGCTGGCGACGGACCAGTTCGGTTCCGACCTCTGGGCTTTCCAGCCGTACTACGTCTCCGGATGCCGCGTGGGCGCACCGCCAGATTCGTTTTCTCCCAAAGGGCAGGACTGGGGTTTTCCGCCGCCGAATACCGCGTATCACCGCGAAAACGGCTACCGGATGTTCGTGGAATCGATCCGCCGGAACGCACGCCACGGCGGGGCGCTGCGCATGGATCACGTCATGCGCTTCTTCCGGCTCTATTGGATTCCCGAGGGTATGGAGCCGGCGCAAGGAGCGTACGTTCGCGACCGCTACGACGATCTGCTTCACATACTGGCGCTCGAGAGCGTGCGGAACAAGGTGATCATGATCGGCGAGGACCTGGGGACGGTCACCAAGCGCATCCGCGCCGAGCTGGACCGCTTCGGAGTATACGGATACAAGGTTCCTTACTTCGAGAGGTGGGAAAGCGGGAGGTTGAAGACGCCGGCTGAGTACTCCGAGCGCGCACTGGTAAGCTCGAGCACGCACGACCTGCCGACGCTGGCCGGTTTCTGGATCGGCGCTGATATCGAGGCGCGTTCGCGCGCCGGCCTGCTGCCGGATGAGAATACCTACCGCCAGATGTGGGCCGACCGTGCTCGCGACAAGCAATTGTTCCTCGACGCGCTGTTCAGCCAGCAGCTGCTTCCCGACTGGTTCCCGCGCAGGGCCTCAGACGTGCCTGAGCTGAGCGGCGAGTTGCACAACGCGCTGGTTGGCTGGCTGGCGGTTTCGCCGTCGCGCCTGATGGCGCTCAACCAGGAGGACCTGCTGAAAGACCCCGACCAGCAGAACCTGCCCGCAACCAGCGCCGAGCAGTACCCCAACTGGATGCACCGCATGCGCTTCACAGTGGAAGAGCTGCGAACGGTGCCTTACGCCCGCGACGTCACGCGCATGTTCCGGCACTGGCTGGAACGCACCGGGCGCGCGTGTGGCTGCGAACAACAGGGACGCCCGGACTAGGCCAGCCGTCCGGATCGCGACAAGTGAGCTTCCGGCGCACGGTGTTAGTGTGGCGGAACTCACATCACTTCGCGGTAGACCTGTAATTGCGGCCCGCGGCGGGGTCTTGGTGCGGCAGGGCATGCGGCGGCTACTCGGGCCGCCTCGTGAGCAAACTGCAACGGGCGCGCGGCAGCCGCCGCCCTGGGCCTATCTGCGCCGGCCGCGGGCGGAGCCGGCCAATGCCTTGTCGATAGCCTCCTGTGCCAGCGGGGCCATGATGCGATAGCCCATGGCGTTCGGATGCAGGCCGTCGTCGGCAAGTTCTTTTCTCAGGAATCCCGCCGCGTCCACCATCTGCGAGAAGTAATCCACGTACACATAGCCGCGCGCGGAACAGAACGACTTGATCCACTGATTGAGCGCGAGAATCGTCGCGGGCGGCCGGTTGCGGCTCATCTCGTACGCCGGGTTGCTCTCTTTGTTGTAGTCGTGGATGGGCAGCACGGAGGCGAACAGCGGCTTGATGCCATAGGCGTTCGCAAGGTCGGCAATCATGGTGAGGTTGCCTTGGATGACAGGGAGCGGAACGTTGCGCGCGATGTCGTTCGTGCCGGCGAGGATAAGCACGGCGGCGGGCTTCAGGTCGATGACGTCGGTTTTCATGCGACCGAGCAATTGTCCCGTCACCTGGCCGCTGATGCCGCGGTTGATGAAGTCGCGATCCTGGAAGTACTCGTTCAGTCTCCAGAAATCGGTGATGGAGTCGCCAAAAAACACAACGCGCGGCCGGCCCTCGACGGGAGGCGGCGTCTTGGCGTTGGCCTCGCTGTAACGGGCGACGTTCGCCCAATCGGCGTTCGCCAGCGCGGCCTCGCGGCTGTCGAGCAGAGCGCGGAAGTGCGTCTCGATGCGCGCCATATTCATGCGGAGTTCCGCGAGCTGGCGCGCCGCCTCTTCGGGGAACGGATCGGGCTTGGGCACGGCGTCGGCCAGCATCGCGAATACGCGCACGTTCGTGAGGAGCGTGTTTGTTAGGCCGGTGTGCAGCGCCATCGGCGAGTCGCCGCGCATGGTGATCACCGCCTGGCGGGCGTTCTCGATGATCGGCGCTCCGGCGCGCGCCAGTTCGGGCGAGGCCACGGAAGCCGCCTCCATCAACTGCACCGTGCGCGCGAACAGCGCCGCTGCATCAGCGCGCGAAAGAGGCGCGTCGGCGGCCACTGCGCCACAGGCGGCTATCGCCGCCAGGCAAACGAGATTGCGGAGCTTCATCTGGAGTTGCCTTCCTGAGTGAGCTGAAGAGTCACGGTGCCAATGTAGAACGGCAGCCGCACCTTGATCTGCACCGGCAGGCGGCGTTCATCGTCGGTGATCCAGATGAACAGCCGGCCGCTGCGGCGGTACAGCACCCCGTTGAACAAGTGCGCTTCGTAGCGGATGGTCTCGTAATTCGTGCCCTGAATCTTGACCGTCTCGCGCTGCTGCGCGTCCACGCGTGCCAGTATGGCTTTCTTCCCATCGCTGATGGGTAGCTGAACGCTCTCACCCGGCGGTACGTTCATCGCCCGCAAGCGATAGAGCGCGCCCACGACGTCGTGCTCGCAGGCGCTTATGTCCAGCTCGTGCGAGTCCGCGATGGTGTTTTTCACGAGGTCGCGCTCGAGGTAGATGGCTTTGAGCCGCTCGCTGTCGTACTTGACAGTGGTCTCGCGGCGCTTGCTACCCTCGTTGGTCTTCATCACCGAACTGGAGGCGCAGAGCGCGCTGTCGAGCAGCGAGCTGTACTCGTTATTCACCTTGTACAGGCGCGACACCAGGCCGACAGTCTCGAGTTCGAGCCCGCTCTTCCATCCGCTTCCGTCCGCGCCCCACTTCAGGCGCGCATTGCCGGCGTGAATCAGGCGCCACTCGGCGGTGTAGGTAAGCGATTCACTCGCGGGGATCTTGAGAGGCGCCGCCACGGGGGGCTCAGCCGGGGAAGCCCGCTCCCCCGCGACCAGCGATGCCATCACAATCGCGGCGAAATACGCCCACGTCATCACAGCCGAGTCTCGCAGATCCCGAAAAGAGCTCGCAACCTACGCCGCGCCGCCTGCGCCGCGCACGCTCGCCGCCTTGAACTCCCTTCGCAGCTCCCGGATCTGACGTGCGTGGTTTTCGGCGTGTTCGGCGGCGAGTTCCGTTAATGCTCTCAAGGTCAGCACGCCGCGCTCGGTGTGTGTGCCGGTCCGCGCCAGCGTGGCCTCTGGGACGTCGCTGAGCAGGCTGAAGTTGGCCGCGCGCAGGCGACGGAACAACTCGAGCGACTCCGAGGGCCTGCGCTTTTCGTAGCCGAGGTTGGCGGCCCAGGCGTCCTGGTCGTAGGCGGGCAGCGTGGGGTTGTTTTCGGCGATAATGCTCCGCATGCGCGCGGAGATCATGATCTCGCTGTCGGCCATGTGAGCCGCGATCTGCCGCACATTCCATTTTCCTGCCGGAGCCCAGTCCACTTCCGCTCCCGCAGCGCCGGTGAGTGCGGCCGCGAGGATTTCCGGCCCTCGCCGGAAGCGCTCGAGAAGTTCGGTCCAGTCGCTCATGGCGACATTATCGCGAACAAGCGGCTGAATTCGGGTGGCAACCCGCGACACGTTGCTAGACTACTAAGTGTTGACAGGGCGGCTGATTGTTGTTTCCAATCGTCTACCAGTCAGTCTCCGGCGCGTGCGCGATGGCTGGCAGACGCAGCGCAGCGCCGGCGGGCTCGCGACGGCCATGCGTCCGGTTCTGGACCGGACCGGAGGACTCTGGATAGGATCGACTGGGGACAGCGGAGGGAGCGACCCAGCGCGCGCCGCGGTAGTAAGAGGTTGGGCCGAGCGCAACCGGTACTACGCGGTCGATCTGCCGCCGGACGTCAGCAGGCTCTACTACGAAGGCTTCGCCAATCAGACGCTGTGGCCGCTGTTCCATCACTTCCCCATGCTGTTGCAGTTCCAGCCGGAGGCGTGGAACGCGTACCGTGAGGCGAACAGGCGTTTTTGCGACGAGGTTGTGCGGCACTACAGGCCCGGCGACACTATCTGGATACACGATTACCACCTGATGCTGCTGCCTCAGATGCTGCGCGAGGCAATACCCGATGCGGCGATCGGGTGGTTTCTGCACATTCCGTTTCCCTCTTCGGAGGTGTTCCGGGTCCTGCCGCGGCGCGACGAGATTCTGCAAGGGTTGCTCGGCGCGGATCTGCTAGCTTTTCAGACGCACTCGCATTTGCAGCACTTCAGAACCTCGCTGCTGCGCATCGCGGGAATCGCGAGTTCGATGGCTGAGGTGGATCTGGGAACGCGCTCGCTGAGGCTGGAGTGCTTACCGATCGGCATCGCGGCGGAGGAATTCCTTTCGCTGCTCGAGAGCCCCGAGTTCACCGAGCACCGGCACAGTCTGGCGAGACGCTTCGAGGGACGGCGAATACTGGTGGCGATCGATCGCCTCGACTACACGAAGGGCATTCCCGAGCGGCTGCGCGCTTACAGGCTCCTGCTCGAGAACGCGCCCGCTCTGCGCGGCCAGATCGTACTAGTGCAGGTGGCCGTGCCCTCGCGCGAGGGGATCGCGCCGTATATCGGCCTGCAGCGGACGGTGAACGAGCTGGTCGGCGAGATCAACGGCCAGTTCGGCACGCCCGAGTGGACGCCTATCGTGTATATCAGGCGCGGCATCTCGCGTCCGCAACTCGCGGCGCTCTACGCGGCCGCGGATGTTGCATGGGTCACGCCGCTGCGGGACGGCATGAACCTGGTGGCGAAGGAGTACATCGCCTGCAAGCCGTCCGGAGCGGGCGCGCTCGTGCTTAGTGAGTTTGCCGGAGCGGCCGAGGAACTCGGCGAGGCTTTCATCGTGAATCCATACGATGAGGAGCGCACCGCTGAGACGCTGGAGAAGGTCCTGTCGCTCGATCCGGCCGAACGCAGGGAACGCATGGCCGCGCTGCACGCGAGGGTGGCGAGAAACAACGTGCACGCGTGGAGCGAACGGTTCCTGCAGGCCCTCGCCAACGCGGCCGCCGCGCGCGCGGCCAGGCCCGCTCCGCAGGCGCCCGCGCTTCCGCGCGAGGAGCTGGCGTCCGCATACCGGCTCGCGAGGACGCGCGTGTTGTTTCTGGACTACGACGGCACGCTGAGAGACTACGCGCCCCGTCCTGAACTGGCGGCGCCGCAGCCGGGGCTGATCGACCTGCTCCGCAGGCTCGTGGATTCTCCGCGCAATATCGTGGTGATCATCTCGGGGCGGCGCGCCGCCGACCTGAACGCCTGGTTCGAGAGTGTGCCGGGGTTGTGGCTGGCGGCCGAGCACGGCGGTTTTCTGCGCCAGCCAGGCGGAACCTGGGCCCCGCTCAACCCGCCCTCGCCTGAGTGGAAGGAACGGGTGCGCCCCGTGCTGGAACACTTCGTGGAACGGACGCCGGGCAGTTTCGTCGAGGAGAAGGAGCTGTCGCTCACGTGGCACTACCGCCTGGCCGACCCCGAGTACGGGCAGTGGCTGGCGAACGAACTCGGCGCGACGTTGGACGGCATGCTGGCCGAGACCGATCTGCGGCCCATCCGAGGCAACAAGACCGTGGAGATCCGGCCCATCTGGGCCAACAAGGGCAGCGCTGCTCGGCGCGTCCTTGACACCGTGGGCGACGTCGATTTCCGCTTCGCCGCCGGTGACGACCGCACCGACGAGGACCTCTTCTCCGCACTGGAGTCCGAAGACTGGACGGTGCGAGTGGGCAGCACCACGACGCGGGCGCGCTTCTCCGTTCCGGACGGCCGGGCGGTTCGCGCGCTGCTTGAGCGGTTTGCGTCCATCGACGCGGCCGACTCGGCCGGCGTGGCCGGCGCGTAGCCGGGCGCATCTCCGGCCCAGACCGGTCTGGTTCGGCCGCGCGTGCTGAGAGTTCCGGTTCACTCCGATGCGGTTCGGCCGCGCACGCGCCATTCCGGTTCGCGCCGGTTGGATTCCGCCGCGCTCGTGCGTCGTTCCGGCTCACGCTGATGTGCCGGTTCACGCCGATGCGCTTAGTGTGCGCGCGCCAGCGCGTTTGGCCTGATGAGGAGCCGCGGGAAGACGCGATGACCGCATCGGGGGCGGTTGACAACTGGTGCCACGAAGTGCTGTATTGATGTAGGATAGTTCTGCCAGCCAGTACTCCTCAGTAGCTCAATGGTAGAGCATTCGGCTGTTAACCGAAGGGTTGTAGGTTCGAGTCCTACCTGAGGAGCCAAACCAAGTCTTTTAATTCCAAACACTTACAAACCTCGTAGCAAGCCCTCTTCGCCTTCCTTGCGCCTTTTTCGCGGCCTTGTGTTTTCTATAACTTACGAAGGCTTGCTCTGGCTTGCCCAAATCGAGTCACACCAAAGTCACACCAGAACTTTGCGCCGCAAAGTGCGTCGGCGTGGCCGGGATTGCGGGCGCTTCTGTGATCCTGCGCGGCGTTGCGCGCGTTTGACATTTGCACGCGATCTGCCGCAACGTATGGGTAGGTTCTCGGTGGCGACCTCGTGGCGATGCCGCGATACAAACCCGAGACCGAACGGCAAGGTCCAATACCGGCGCGCTTCGAGC